>JBAZRP010000122.1:0-8222 GCA_041662885.1 Legionella sp. | reverse complement strand
AGGTATTTGGGTGGAATCCCAGCCACCCAAATACACTTCGTCCCCTATACCCGGTCCCTGTGGATAACTCTATCGGACCTGTGGATAACTAAGTTGGCACGCTTTATGATTTGGCACGATAATTAACTTGGCATGATAATTGACTTGGCATACTATTTGATTACCTACTAAACTATGTGGTTATTAGGCTATGATCGGGGCGCATAGCTGGCAGGGCAGGCATGACGCGGCATGGGGCTAAAAATGCCCGTGGTAGCTAGATCATAGCAAGGTAATGCAAAGCTATGGCCTAAGCCTATCGTGCCATAGTGAACCTATATGATAGCTTAATAACAAGTGTCAGTATTTTTTACAGTTTATACACTCCTCACATAACATCCTCACACTATAAATCAATGACTTACACCATATAAAAACATAAGTGATTGATTAATAAGGCAATGTTACCTGTCAGGTTTTTTTACAGTTTATTGACTTGGCACGATCATAGCATGGTATATAAATCAATGACTTAGCCTGTGTATAACTGTAAACTATTGATTAATAAGCAATTAAAAGTGTCAGGTTTTTTTACACTTATTAATATGGCACGATATATGCTAGTAAGTAAATTGGTATGTAAGTTATTGATTAATAATGTGATTAAATTATTTATAACAATTGTTAGTTTGTGGCACAGTGAGTGCTATAGTATAGGTAACGGGGGCATGCCGCCGCCGATCATGAGGGTAGTAAAATGAGTAATGAAATAATGAAGGCCCACGAACAAGCGTTAGTTGATTGTTTAGCTAAGCTCAAGGCAGCTAACGATACATTGGCCTATGCTAGTAACGTACGTAAACAACAAGGCTTCGATGCTGCATATGCAGTTGAACAAGCGTTAAAAAACCTACAAGCTAATAATCAATAAAGGTGTAATCATGACAAAAGTAATTAATACCGCGCTGGCAATTAAGCCCGCCAAAACCCCACGTAAACAAGCTGTTAAAGCTGTTAAAGCTGTTTACGAACATCAACAAGGCTTAGTAAATCAACCCAAGCCTTTAAGCACTAGCACTGAGTTAAGCCTTGTTGGGTTGCCAGCACCACACGAGGCAACTAGCATGCCAGTTATGCCGCTTGAACTATCAAGTGGTAATTTGATGATTACACGTATCAGCTTGAACAAAAAAGCCACCAAGCTAATCAATGCTAAACCTGTAACGACTACAAGTAAAGGCAGCTACACAGGCAAGCTGTACAACCGACCCCTGCACGAGGGCGCGTGTTTAACAGTTTGGCAGTGGTGCGATAAAAACCCAAGTGGCACAAAAAAGCAAGCGGTAGCCGCGCTTGATGGTGTGGTTAATAAAATAACCGTACAGGTGCAATACGGCCATTATCATCGGTACTATGACAAAGTAGCAGCTTAACAAACAAATTATAGGCGCAACAATGAAAACAATAAATGAGTTAATTAACGAAGGTAATTTGAATTTTGAAGTAATACCTGATGACGGTGCGGTAATGATTACGCCATTAACAGGTGTAATCATTACCATTATTGATGATGCAGGTGTTAGCCATAAACTAAAGCAATTTGAGGGCTGTGATACTGAGTTATGGTGCTTTGTTTATGACAATGATGCTAGTGATTATGAATTTGAAATTCAAGCAGCATGGCAAAATAATTGCGGCTTTGATACACCGTTGCCCATGACCGTGGTTTAAAACACGTAGCAAGCTGGTTATCAGCTTGCTATATAAAGCATGTATAACTGCATGTTTTATATAGCAATTTTGCTATGTTATTGATTTATAGGTGATTTATGAAAACAATTACTCGCCCACGTTTGAGCCGTGAAGCTTCACAGCTCAATGAACAACAAGCGCGAACCATTCGTGCCCTGCACCATATTTGTCGACGGTCAAAACCCAACAGCGATGACTTTAAAGCGGCCAATGCTCAGCTGACAAACATTTATGCGGCAAATTGTTTGCGCGGGGTGGTTAAATGAAAACAACACATAATAACCTATTACCTATTAGCTATTACCTAAAAACTAGGCAGGGTGGTTTTAAATTTGATGACAATGGGTGGTGTTATGTTTTTATAACGGGTCGCAAACCGTTAAAATATGCAGGTATACGGTTAAAAAAATCACGTAAAATTAAAGCGTCACGTTACAGTGCTATTAATCATGTGACTAGTATATTTGCCGCAAATTGTCAAGCCAACTACAAACGATTTGCCGCAAATTGCGCTAAATAATAATCAAATCAATCACTTAGCAGGGTTTCGACCCTGCTATTTTAACTCAATTTTTCGAGGTGTATTATGTTACCAAGTGAATTTATTGCCCTACTTAATGGGCCAAAGTATTGCCCTTGCTGCGGTTATAGTATCGACCATGAGGGTTATTGTGATGACTGCGAGGGCTATTCCGCTCCTGCGCTTGCTTCTGAATTACCTGAGCCGCCGCCGACACGCTGCTTTGTACTTTGAACTACCTGCTGTTTAACTTGAACTATTAGAGGATATTGAAATGAAATACTGGGTACAATTACAACCTATTTTTCAACCTACTTTTTATAAACCTATTGAATGTAAAAGTAGATTACAAGCCGTAAGGTTGCACGATAAAATGGTTAAACGATGGGGCAAAAGGGAAGTAGCTACAAACTGCAAATCCGACCCATACATGAACTAGGCTATTCACGGTTTATCCTTGCAATCCAGGGGTAAGCCGGAAGCAACCTGCTTCTTAATTTGAACTATTAGGCTAAACAGCTAACCTAAATCTAGCTGGATAATACACGCAACCAATTCGCGGTATTATTAAACCTTCTGCGGAATGTGGCTATTTGGTTTATACCGATAGCCACATTTACAATCCTGCCGATCCACAAAACCAGCCTGCATCCCTGCCTCAAATCCATTTATCTTTGTTTCCTGCAAATTAACTGCTATTCTGCGACATAAATCCAACAATCTTAACCTTTGTGCCATAATCTCCCGCGCTGACTCAAATATTGCCTTATCTCCACCTAAAGACAGATAAAGTTTAAAAAGTGTGGTAGTCGGAAGTTCTTCAAAAAGTTTTGAATTTGAAACCGGAACTATAGAATAGACATCTAGTTGCTCTATAAATAAATAGTCTGTTAGGATTGTTAAGTCAGAATGGATAGCTAAAAAATGGCCGGTTTGATGGTTGTATGATATGTATCGGTTATCGTTCATTTAAGGCTAAATTCCCTTTGTTTAAGGCATTAAAAAGCCGGTAGTATACAACCCTACCGGCTTAAATGTAAAATTGATTAAACGCGTGATTCTATTTTAAACGGAGAAGTTTTATATGCTTCTTTTTCTTCTTCGATTTCCTGTTTTAACCGCAAACGCTTTCTTCCTATCACTATAGAACCATTATCAAGAATCTGAACATTAGCCAAGTAATCAGATGACTTTCTATGCCAATAGTCCGATCCTTTTATTTTCATTTCCAAGCGTACCGAAATTGCTTGAAATTTAACTCTTAAATAACCTTCTACTTCTAAGGTTGTACCTCGACTAAAAATAGATTCTTTTTTCATGTGTCCCCAACGATCTTGTTTGTAACCAAGAATCTTTAGAGCTTGGATTAACGCTTCTTTTTTAGCGTTGTTTTCTTTTGAAATTTTGCTTGGCATGTGGTTTTCTCTTTTTAGGAACTAAAACTGAATGTAGGGCGTATAACACGCCCCACAAGATTAAAAATGCTAGGATAGCCATCGTTATTGCATCAAACAGGATTTGTTATTTCGCATTAACGATTTATCCTTCGACTGAGTTCCGCCATATCAAAAACTTCAAAACACTGAACTCTACGGCCGTTTTTATGAGGAATTCCTTTTATGTTTTCAAGAATTTGTATTTCTTCTTTATCCATTTTCCAATGGCTCAAAACAAAACTTATTCTTTCCCCCTCCATTAACTTCTTATATCCTTTTTCAGGAGTAAAAGAAATTGATACGTTCTTTGTATCTCTTTGTCCCATGTTATTAGACATTGTATATGGTTTGTAATATATTGTGTTCATTCCGCAACCTCGAATAGATGAGCATTTTCATGAGTCAAGTAAGACGAATCATATAGTCCAAACTTAATTGGAAGTTTGAATTCTTCTGGGCGAGTTACCCAAGTTTTACATTTACCGGAAGCACGCCAATTGTTTGGTTTAGACATTGGTTTTCCGTCGTATCTAGCTATTTGTTTAAAATGACTAGCTGTCATCGCTTGTTCTTTAGTTATCATTATTAAACTCCATTGTAATGGAAGTAATAGTATCCCAGTTAACTAATTCCTTAATTTGTTTTATTGATGGTATAATATTCCATTCTTGATAATCAATAGGATGAATACCATGATAAACTTTTATAGTGATCATTTGTAGAACCTCAGTAGTTATAATTATGTGCCTGTTTTCAGGCACGGGTATATAATATCAATTGTTAGCTTTAATTACAAGCTTTTTTTTCAGCTAATTTAATTCCGTAATCAATACCTTCTATAAAAGCATTTATTCTGTTCCAAAGATCACGCTTAGTAGTATGACCACAATTTAAAGGTGAAGTTCCACCAAGTCGCAAGGAATATCCTCCATAAGCCATGCTTAGCTCAAATTCTTTTCCTGTAATAGAATTTAGTCTTTCAATTCTATTATATAAATCTTTTTCAGTTATTCTTTCCATCTTAACCTTCCAAAATAACTTTTGATCCACGCATTAATAAAGGTAAATCCCACGGATCTTGGTTATTAAAACATTTAACAGCTTTAACAAAAGAATCAAACATTCTTTGTTTTTCATTTCCTGTTTCCCAACTACAAATAATTACAATGTACATCTCACCACTCCAAAATATCTAATAAATCTTGCCAATGACCACACTTTGCATTTATCCAATACTTGCCTTGCCTAGTTTGAAGAATACAAGTCCTAGCAAAGAATTTACATTCATCAAACCGTGTATTCTTTAAAGTATAAACCAAATCATCTTCGATAAATGGAATGTCAGCTTCCACTAATGCCGTAACCACAATTAAATGTTTGTCGGATTCTTTTGCTTCTCGAACCTGTGCTAGAATATTATTCATCTTGATATAACCACACTTTACACTCCAGCATAAAATAAATTCCGTTATGCGCCATACGCACATCATCCCTAAATAACCAGAAACTTCCTTCTTTCTTTTCCTCAGAAAGTTTCAATTTAGAATATGGAATTGATGGATCAAGGCCACCGCTGTAGCTTGCATATCCATTATTTAAAAGATAGAAACTGCCTCCTTTGCCAAAATAGTTGGTAACTTGGAGTCCATGATCAGGTCCCCAGTCATGTGTAAACCTTTTATATTGACCATCGGGAAATTTTACGTAGTCACCAACTAAAGGACTTGTTAATTGATTACGGAATTTTTCGCGTTCATTTATTATTTGTTGCGTTTTTTTGTTCATTAGAATTGCCTCGTTTGTTAGAATTTATTGCTTGTTTGTAAGGTTAAATATTATACCAATTGTTAATATGTTGCAAGCTATTTTTATTTTTATTTTTTTATTCTATTTGTTTACACACTATGGTAAAAATAAAAACACTAACAAAAAGGCTGCTGACAAAATACGTTACTGGGTAAATGATAATCATTCGTATTAAAGAAAATCTATTAACACTTGTTTATATTTCAAAAATATATCCTAATTCTAAAAAAGTAAGTTATTTTTTAAATGCGTAAGTTGAGGAGGGTTAGTTTTTCTTATTTAACTTTCATTTTTTAGAATATATATATATATCAATAACTTATATATATAGATAGTAGTAGTAGTAGTTAAGTTAGGTAGTTAGGTAGGCATAGGTAAAATAATTATTTATTTAAAATATATTTTTATTAAATAATTATGCCTTTGTAAGTCACGATTTTTTAAAAAATTATTTTTATTTTACAGCTCTCGATAATACCCACAATTACCAATTGACAAATTAAAAAATAACTATAAACTATAGTTTTCACACTAACTAAACCCAATAGACCTATGACTAAACCAACTGAGTTTAAATCTACCATAATCCCCATAATCCAAAAACTTAATTTTAACTATCAGTATTTATCAGATCCGTACGCATACAATTTTAAGGAATTAGATAATGCAATATCTGAATCTCGATCACTACTTTTTAAACTTAACAAAAAGTTAGAGGAACTTGATTATGATCCAGGTGAACTTCTTGAAACAGTAAGTAATGCTAACGATTTAATAATCGACTTTGAATCTTATCTTGATGAAGCAGATAAAGCACTTAACTCTAAAATAAATAAAGCCAATAAAATAGATGAAAACTTCAATGAATTAAATCTAAATCTCCAACAACTTCACTCTGAATGGAAACAAACAATAGCTGATTCTAACGAAAACATAAGACAATTAAAGGATCAAATAAATGTGGTTACTCAACAATCAACATCCCATTTAAAAGATGTTGAAACTAACTATCGAACTCATCTAAAAGAAAATGAAACTAATTACCTTAATCATCTAAAAGAATTAGAACAACAATATATTGAGTATTGTTCTAAAATTAAAAATGATCAGGATAATAAAATCCTCTCAATAAAAAATAAATCCAATACTGAAATAAAATCCATTAAAAAGAAAATTATCGATTGGGAAACCAAACTACGTGAATCCCGATCCAAATGGAAAACTTTAAAAACTCAAATCGAAACTATGAAAAAAAATAAGGAACAAATATGAATATCACTGACTCTTTATACATAATAGAATATAAACCACATGTTCATAACTATCTAATAAACAGTGGTCATAATATAAAATCACCAGAGTACGAAAAACTCTCTTCTTATCTCTTGTCTCCAAAAATTTATGAAAAAGTAATAATGATATACATAAAATGGGATAAGTTATCATTTGGACTTAACCCTGAAATACCATATCAAGAGCACAAACTCTTACAAAATAGAATTAATAAGAATAATGAAATTGATCAATTTTTATTAAACATAATTAATAATTTTCTTGGACAACAAATATGAATCCTAAATATTTAATTGAGTATAAAGCCCTTATTCTTTATCACCTAAATGTGACTATGGAATTTTTAATCGAATCACCTGAATATAACAGAGGCAAAGATTATCTCATGTCTTTTAAAATTCAGGAAGAAGCTGAGAAAATCTTACTGAAATATGAAAATAGGTTAGCTATTATAGACAAAAGCATTAAAGTAGGAAAAGGTCATTCAAGTCCTGAAAGTAAAAATAGGGATGCTAAACACAAAGAGTTCACAAGATTCTTCACTAAGGTATTATCCGAGTTACATCCTCCGTTAGTTAAACTAAATGAATCCCAAATAGTTTCCAATTCAAATTTAGAAATTGAACCAGATTTACCTGAACATGAACTAGACCCAATTGATCTTGAAAACAAACAAATAGTCGAATCTTTCTTTCGTACTGAACCCACTCGTACTAATCATGATAACTTCTGGATTGACCACTATACTCATAATCCTCAATCAATACCTGATCCAATACCATCCCAAATATGGCAAGATAGTGTTGAATCACCTGCTAAATCACCTGTCAAAGAATTTGAGCCTGACGCCACGATAATCAGTGACCCTATACCAACACATAGCCCAACTGTGGTTAAAGCCGCTACGGTATCAGAATATTCGAAATCCATGCACTTGCTAGGCTTACCTTTGGTGATAACTGACTGCCCTAGGGAACATTTGCCAAATTTGTGTGAATGGCTTGTAGATAACTATGACTTAATACCTGCTTATGATAAGTATTACTCTCCTACTGCTGATAAGCTGGGAATTATATGTAAAGAGTTTCTTGACCTGTACAAAGGATTGGTATTAGTCTATAACAAATGTGGTCATCCTATTAACTTCTTTGACTTCTGTAAATCTATTGATGGTGAGCTCAGTATCACAAGAATTCTTTATGATTTTAGGTCATTAGTTGTAAATCCACTAATACCCCAACCGGAATTAAATACTCCTACAAAACGTCCAGTTGGTAGACCTCCAAAAGAACCTATTCAAGATACTTACTTAGATTTTTTAATAAAAGAAGTTGAAGATTGTAAACTAGCTTGGCAAAAAGCGAAAGAAGATTTAAGTTCTTACAAACAAGGATTAAAATAATGACCACAATTAATGACTTAGACATCCAACAAAA
>JBAZRP010000121.1:0-8389 GCA_041662885.1 Legionella sp. | reverse complement strand
CAGTGCCACTCTCGGAGATCCCTCGTTGCACTCGGGATGACGAGCTCTAGTGCTTAACTTAATGGCAGTGGCATGTCGGCTATGGGCCAGGGTTCAACATGCATCAGCTTTAATTACTTAATCATCCGGTAGTTTCTCTTGTCTTAAGGATTTAATTGAATTATTGTTGGATTTTGAGAATTTGGAATCACTATGAAAATTATAGATTTTTCAGCCGGACCCGCTGCTGTTCCGGAAGCAGTTAAAATAAAAATCAGTGAACAATTATTTGATTGGCAAAATACCGGTGTTTCAATTTTGGAAATCGGTCATAGAACATCGCAATTTGTTGAATTTGGTGACAAATTACAGGCTTCTGTGCGACGCATTTTAAAAGTTCCTGATGATTTTGCGGTCTTGTTTTTGCCTGGAGGCGCGCAAATCCAGTTTGCTATGACAGTTATGAATTTAATGCGTGGTTTTAAGTACGCTAACTACGTTGAGACAGGCCATTGGTCCAGTTTGGCTATGAAAGAAGCGCAAAAATATGCACAAGTGCATCTTGCAGCCAGTAGCAAAGAACAAAATTTTACTAGCATTCCAGAAGTTCACACTTGGGATATCAAACAGGATGCTGCATTCTTGCATTTTACTGATAATGAAACTATTGGTGGCCTTGAGTTTCCATCCATTCCTAAAATTGATGATATGGTACTTGTTAGTGATATGAGCTCAAATATTTTTTCAAGACCCATCGATTTTAGTCGTATTGGTTGTATCTATGCCTGTGCGCAAAAGAATTTAGGTGTTGCCGGTATGAGTTTAGTGATAGTACGCCGGGATTTATTAGACAGAGCTTTACCAGAAACACCGGCGGTATTTACCTACGCGCACCAAGAAAAAAACAGCTCCCTTGCTTGTACACCCACCACGTTTTCCTGGTATGTAGCCTCTTTAATTCTGGATTGGATTGAAAGCGAAGGGGGGTTAGCAGCCATGACCAAAAATAGCATTGAAAAAGCTGCACTGTTATATGATTGTATCGATGCCAGTACTTTATATCGAAATACCATTGAGCCTCAATACCGTTCACGCATGAATGTTCCTTTTATAATTGAAGACAGCGAAATGGAAGTGAAGTTTTTCAAAGCTGCCAAAGAAAATGGTTTATTATATTTAGAAGGGCATAGAAGTGTTGGTGGAGCCAGGGCAAGTATTTACAATGCGATAAGTATACAGGATGTCCAGATTCTAGTTGATTTTATGAAGGATTTTGCAGCGTAAAATGGAGTTTTCATGCGGGATAACGATACTTGGGTTTTAAAAGAACCCATAGAGTATTTCTTTTTTGATTGTGATAGTACCTTGTCCTTGATGGAGGGCATTGATGTTTTAGCAACTATGAACCAGGTTGAGGCCAAGGTTCATGCAATCACCGAGCGATGTATGTCCAAAACAGGACTCACCGTACATGATTATAAGCAGCGTTTGAATTATGTTAAGCCGACACGCGATCAAATAAAGCAATTAGCACAGCTTTATGAAGTATATTGTGCTCCTGGAGCACGTGAAACAATACAAGTACTGCATGATTTAGGTAAAAAAGTATTTATAATTTCCGGTGGGATTAAAGAATCCATCATTCCATTTGCGCAAAAATTAGGAATTACCGCTGACCGCGTTTTAGCAGTTGATGTCTATTTTGATGAAAAGGGTGCTTATCAAGGTTTTGATGAACAAAGTAATCTGGTGCAAGCAAATGGTAAAGCCTTGGAAATTGCGGCACATCATAATTACCAAGAGCATTCTTTGTTGGTTGGAGATGGCATTAGTGATTGGGAAGCGCGGAAAACTGTGACTCGGTTTGTGGGTTATGCAGGCTTACAGGCAAAAGAATTTGTTCAAAATCATTCACAGTTTTATATAACCAATGCCAATTTATATCCAATTCTTCCATTGGGTTTAACTGATGAGGAATCAACTCAATTAGTAGGTGAGCACTTTGCTTATTATCTTGATGGCTTATCAGAGATACAAAATGATTTGGTATTAATTAGGGAGCCTGAAGATGTTTAGCATTCAACTACTCGATAATATTTCTCCTCAAGGTTTAAATTTATTTAATCCTAGCTTATATAAATTGCAACATGAATGCAGCGATCCCGATGCTATTTTAGTACGATCGCATAAATTGCATGATTATCAATTTAGTGGTTGTTTAAGAGCAATTGGTCGCGCAGGAGCAGGCACAGATAATATTCCAGTTGATGCTTTAACTAAATTAGGAATCCCGGTATTTTATGCTCCAGGAGCTAATGCGAATGCGGTGAAAGAATTGGTTATGGCAGCAATGCTAATAGGCTATAGAAATTTAGATGAAACCCGCTCTTTTATTGCCGAACTAACTAAGGAAAATGACCAGTTATTCAATAAAGAAATTGAGTCGCAGAAAAAGAAATTTGTAGGTCATGAAATTGCAGGCAAAACTTTAGGTGTTATAGGACTAGGTAATATCGGGGTTAAAGTGGCAAATGCCGCTTTAGGACTTGGAATGCAGATTATTGCCTATGATCCTAATTTAACAGTAACTAATGCGCTGGAATTACTACCGAATGTAGAGCGCGTTATTGATATGAATGCTTTATTGGTACGCTCTGATATTATCACCATTCACGTGCCATTAAATGCAGACACCACTAATTTAATTAATGAAAAAAGCGTTAAGTTTTTTAAAGCGCATGCCTTATTATTAAATTTTTCGCGTGGACCTATTGTTTCAGAACAAGCAATTCTTGATCAGTTACAAACGAATAGAATGATGGGATATATTACCGATTTTCCTACCGTTAAATTAGCTAATAATCCTAAAGTATTATGCTTTCCCCATTTAGGTGCAAGCACGTTGGAAGCTGAGCAACATTCTGCAGAGATGGTTGTAGGTACCTTATGTAATTTTTTTGAGTACGGAATTATTGAGCATTCGGTTAATTTTCCTAATGTATCTCTAAATCCTACGCAAATGGCACAAACATATCGAATTATGATAATTAATGAAAATCAACCAGGTGCGCTTAGCAAAATTACGCAAACAATGTCGCAGCTTGGGTATAATATCGAGCAAATGGAAAACAAATCTCGTGGAACTATTGCGGTGAATTTGATTGATTTTTCCGGACAACAACAACCTGATGCAGGCTTTGCAAATCAATTTAAATCTATTACTGGTGTTCTGCAGGCGTATTTGATTTAGACGATGTCATAATGAACGTATGTTGGGCCAAGGCTCAATCTACGTTTGGGAGAAGGTGCGTTGCCCGCGTAAAATATATGTTTTTTGCATTCCTACACCCCTAACATCAAGTAATTCTTGCGGATCCAGGATGTATTCATCTTCCAACATCAGCGCCATTTTTTCAGAAATAAGGATTGTGTTGGGTTTGGCTAGTTGTTCTAATCTGCTGGCAAGATTTACGGTATTCCCCCAGACGTCGTACACGAATTTTTTATGGCCGATTACACCGGCGATTATACTACCTGATGCCATGCCGACACGTATTTGCAAATTCATGATATTAGTATCATCAAATTTTCTTAGTTTATCTAACATTGCCAAAGCATAATTAGCTAAGTTTTTTGCGTGATCGGTGCTTTCTACAGGAATTCCAGCAACCACCATGTAGTTATCACCTATAGTTTTTACTTTCTCGACTTTGAAGTCATCAGTTAAATGATCAAATACATCAAATAATTTATTCAACAAAGTAACTGTTTTTTTGGGCCCCAAAGCCTTGGATAATTGTGTGAAGTTAATAATATCAGCAAATAAAATACTTGCTTGTGTAAACTCATCAGCAATTTGTTCTTCACCATTTTTCAAGCGATTTGCAATTGCTGCTGGGAAAATATTGTGAAGTAGTAATTCATTTTGATGGTTGGCCTTGGATAATGAATTAAGAATTTTGAATAAAGACAGCAACATCAAGGCGGTAGTTAAAATGGTCAGGATTATAGCCAAGGTGACAATATTGCTTATATCCCTATCAAATTCATTTTCACCTTCCTGCGTACGGTCAACTACATGTTGATAAAATTGTTGCACAGGCTGAATGACTGAAGTTTTAACTTTTAGATATTCATCACCAAAGATGATTCTTTTTGCAAGCTCTGGATTGGGTTGTCCTTGAAGGGTGAAATTTCCTGAGGCGTCTTCAAATTTTCCATCCATGGCGTTTAAGGCTTTTTGTTCTAAATGCAATAATTCATGAATTTTGCCTTGAGCATTATTTAGGATAGCCAATTCCTCGATAGAGAAATCATGTTTTAAGACCATGGAACGCAGCGATTCTGGAGGTCCATAGGAGGTTTTGGGGCGTTTATCGGGTTCTGTAATTAAGTCCCAATATAATTGACTGAATTTAATCGGTCTTGGCGCGCTTCCATTACGTATAGCGAGAATTTCATTATAAAAATCACGGTACTTTTGTTCCCCGGTAATTACGTACAAACCCAGCATTTTGGTGGCATTATCCGAAGTGCGGCTTACTTCATAGGCTAGTCCCACAGATTCATAATGTTCTTTGGCTGCATCTACCTGCTCTATGGCTACATGTCTTAAGGCAAAAAGACAAAAAAACAGGCTTGCAACCAAGAGTAAAAGAAATAGGATAAAATAAGTATAATTATCTTTTTTTCTCGTGAACTGCTGCATAGGAATCCTTGTTAGTTCACGTATAGTATAGTACTAGATTTTATCTTCAGTGATATTAATCATCATTTCCAATGCTTTTTTGGCGTTGTCTATTACCCATTGTTGATCCTGATTGGGTAGGCGATTTCGGATGCCAGTAAATTCATTTACTACATCACCTGCCTTAACTTCATTATAAGTCATAGACTTACCTTGGCGTAATAAATCGACTAAGGCTACCAAATGCGGCGGATCATTGCGTGACATGGTCGCACAGCCGCAGCCCAAGCCTTTCTCATCGGCTTTATTTGGAATTTCAGCTAGATTTACTACCGTTATTCCTAAGGGTTTGCAGTATTGTTTTAAGTTTTCGACCATATGATTTTCGGTGCCTATGGCGTAGTGCTTGGTATTGGCACGGTCATGGACTACATAATCCCAGATAAATGCAGTAGAACCAGCATGTTGGGCAGTTTTTATGACCTCATTACGGCATTCAGGATGCACTATGGTGGTATAGTGTTGTTGGTGCCAGTAGTCACACATCTGCGCTTGATAATGCGTGTGCACCGCGCATTGGCTGGCGAACAGAATGAGTTCAGCATTATCAAATTGATCCAGGGTTTTTTTATCCTGAGCTGCCAGGGAATAGCGCGCACCTTCTGTACCACCGGGCCAATACGCCAGATTTTTAATTCCTAGCCAATAAGCTACATTTTCTCCCATATGTTGGTCTGGAATAAAAAGTATCTTTTTATTTTGTTTTTGTGCCCATTGGAATATTTTTTTAACATTAGAACTGGTGCAGACTGCGCCACCTTGGCTGCCTGTCATAGCTTTAACACGACCGGAAGTATTCATATAACATACCGGAAGGATATTTTCAGCCCCATAACGTTCGTTTAAATCAATAAAAGCAGGCTCAACCATGAAATCCTTGGCTAGCATTTCCATGGTGCAACCCGATTTTGGATTGGTTATATAAACATGTTGTTCTTTATTAGCTAAAATACTGATGGATTCTGCCATAAAATGTACGGCAGATTCGATAATAATGGATTTTTCTGGATGATTGGCTGCCATTAAGGCTAACTGATAAGAGTCACCGATTTTGCCACCGAATTGTTCAACCAAACGTACAATATCTCCACCCATATAATAATGAGCCAGGAGCAGCATTTTATCACCAAAATGATCTTGGGCTTTGGCAAGATAGGGTTTCATCCAGGCAAGGATAGTTGTCAATTTGCGATCGGGTAGGGCCTGATATTCTTCAGCATAAGGAATAAAATCTTCTTGGTACCAATCCAATGGATAGTCGCTTTGGCAAATGCTCATATCATTGCGCACTTGCATCAGGCTTGTTTCTGGTTGATAAATGATAGAATCTTTGAACATCTTTGTTACCTCTGATCGGTTTAGCCTTGAGCTATGTCTATAGGACCAAGTTTGGCGATACTTTCTATGGCCTTTGCATTCTTTTGGGGAAAATCTTCTCGATAATGACCGCCACGTGATTCACGTCTCGCTAAAGCTGCTCTAACAATCAACTCAGCGTTGAGCACTATATTCCTTAATTCAATAAAGTCTCTGGTGATGCAATGTTTCCAGTAATACTCTTCAATAATTTTCTTACGCTTCATTATTAATTGTAGCAGATCTCTAAGACCGGCATCAGTGCGGACTATTCCTGCATAAGAAGTCATTTCGCCGCGCAAACCGCGCCAATGAGCATTAATTTGACTGGCTCTGCGGGTATTTACTTCTGCAGGCTCACTCCAAGTAGTAACTGTGTCTTTGAATTTAGAAGGATTGGCAATATCTTTTATTGTTGAACGTACGGCATTGGAGGCCATAACGCAGGTTTCCAATAAGGAATTACTCGCTAATCGATTAGCACCATGCAGGCCGGTAAAAGCAACTTCGCCAATGGCATACAAACGACTTAAATCTGTTCGACCATCAATATCGGTTAATACGCCACCGCATTGGTAATGTGCTGCCGGAACTACCGGAATTACATCCTGGCTCATATCAATGCCGATTGATAAGAGGGTTTGGTAGATGTGCGGAAAACGTTTTTTTAAGAATGCTTTTGGTTGATGGGTAATATCAAGATGAACAAATCCTTTTTGGCTTTGTTCAATTTCAGTAAATATGGCGCGTGCAACCACATCTCTGGTTGCTAATTCCATTTGTTGGGCTGCGTATTTACGCATAAAACGTTCGCCAGTATCTGGGTTTTTAAGTATGCCACCTTCGCCACGCACCGCTTCGGAAATTAAAAAATCATTAATAGAAGGATGATGCAGCAAAGTAGGGTGGAATTGGTAGAATTCCATGTTACCAATCCGGGCTCCTGCTCTATAGGCCATAGCCACGCCATCACCAGTCGCAACCATTGGATTGGTAGTGTAGCGATACGTTTTTCCAGCGCCACCCGTTGCTAAAATTACGGCATTGGCTAAAAAAGTATGAATGCGGCTGCCTTTGCAATCCAAAACATAAGCGCCAAGAACTTCGCCCTGGTTGTCGGTGCGGTGCGGATGATAATGAGTAATTAAATTTACTGCCACATGATTTTCGAAAAAAGTAATTTGGGGGTGTTGTCGCACTAGATGGTTTAATGTCTCTATGATAGATAAACCCGTTTGGTCGCCGCAATTAAAAATACGTCGGTGTGCATGGCCACCTTCTTGAGCCAAATTAAATGCACCATCGTTGTCGCGTTTGAAAGGGACAGCATAGGCATTTAATTGTTTGATAATGTCAGGGCCTTGCCTGATAATAAATTCGACCGCCGGTTGGTAACAAAGGCCATCTCCGGCACTTAGCGTGTCGGCTATATGAGATTCTAATGAATCTTCGCTGGCATAGGCCGCAGCTATTCCTCCTTGAGCATAGCGACTATTACATTCCATAGCCTCAGCCTTAGAGATTAAAGCTATTTTTAAATTAGGCTGCATCTCTAATAATTGCAAACAATAATGCAAGCCAGCTAAGCCGGTACCGAGAACAAGAACATCATATTCAAAGCTTCGTCCTTGTTGTGATACGGTATCATTCATGAAAAAGCCTTTACCAGTTGTGCTGCTAAACCAGTATAAGTTGCTGGTGTCAGCTTGATTAATTGAGCCTTGGCTCCTTCAGGAATTGCCAATTCATTGATGAATTGCGTTAAACTTTCTGCGTCAATTCCTTGGCCGCGGGTTAATGCTTTTAATTGTTCGTAGGCATCTGGAACATTATAACGACGCATAACCGTTTGCACGGCTTCAGCTAAAATTTCCCAGTTAGCGTCTAAATCATCTTTTAGTGCTTTTGAATTTATTTGTAATTTGTCATTGCCTTTAGCTATAGAGTAGTAGGCAATTAAACTATATGAGAAGGCAACACCTATATTTCGTAAAACCGTAGAGTCTGATAAATCTCTTTGCATACGCGATTGGGTAAGTTTATTGGCAAAGTGAACAAATAAGGCATTGGCCACACCTAAATTACCTTCTGCGTTTTCAAAATCAATGGGATTGACTTTGTGTGGCATAGTCGATGAACCAACTTCTTCAGCAATAGTTTTTTGTTTGAAATAGCCTAAGAAAATATAATTCCAAATATCCTGGGTATAATCGAGTAAAATATTATTGATGCGCACCATAATTTGGGAAACTTCTGCAATTCCATCATGTGGTTCAATTTGGGTAGTGTAAGCATTAAACGATAAAC
>JBAZRP010000120.1:0-8506 GCA_041662885.1 Legionella sp. | reverse complement strand
CTTAACAAGAGCGTTTAAATTAATATTCAAAGAACGAATTACTTGAGCTTCAGTAGATCCCTTTTTCTCTGGATCAGCATTTAATTCTTTTTGCAACTTGCGAACAATTGCTAATTTAACAGTAAGATTAGATTCAATTAAAAAATCACGAGCCTGCTCGAATTGAGCATAACCTTGTTTGTCTGCATCAGTAATCAAATCAGGATTAGAACGAAATGCTGGATTATCGGATGTAACATAGCGAATTTTATGTTTTTCGCCCTTATGCTTTTCTTCATCCTCATAAGAAGCAATAACATCGCCTCTTACCTTTTTATAATCCATTCCAGGGAATACCAAGTAATGAACACAAGGATCGAGAACAGCAAGGTTTTGGTCTAGTTTTGCTAAGCCTTCTACAGCTTGTTGCACACATACATCACCACAAATTCCAGTTGCCAAAATTTGGCCAAAGTTTTGTCCTGTGATATATGCTTTATAGCTTACAGCTTTATTATCATAAATTTGAATATCAGTACCTTGAGCCAGGAATTTAGGATCGCTTAAATCGGTGCCTTCTGCTAATAACATACCTGCTTCTGGTCCAGAAAAATTGATTTTACCAAAAGCTGTAACAACAACTTTTTTATCATCATCAGCTTTGCTCAGCGCAGCTAATCGTGCTTTGATTGGTCCAGCAATATCAGCACCCACTGTTCCTCTTAGGCAGTGCAAACCAAATTTACCTTCTTTTGGATTAATGTCTTCTAATTCTGTGGCTTCTACAGTTACAGTACGTTTCGTTGCTGCAGCACCATAAGCACTTTCTTGAGCCATTAAAGCTGCATCCGGACAATTTGCTGCACGTTTAAATACGTGAGCATCTTGGCTTGTAATGATTTCAAAACGTTTAGCAGTACTCTTATCTTCTGCAATCAATTCAGCTAAAGCATCAAGCAAAGCCATATTGCTTAAAACCGTATTCTCACCGCCTGGAGCATAAAGAGCAGCTTGTTCGTATTCGCCAAAAGGGCCATAAACAAAGTCAACTTGAATATCAACTAACAATAGAGCCAATTTGCCAGAAATCTTCTCCATTCTATTCTTTAGCAACACTTTTAGGCCTTCTCTTAAAGCAGTACCGTTTCTTTGGTAATCAACTTCGATAGCTACTTCACGTTTAACCAGCGATTCTTGCAATCTTTCCTGAGCAAGGAGGTGATCTGCTAATTTTTTAGCATCTTTTGCAACTTGTTGCTCTTCTGCAGTTGGTTGTTGCTCTTCTTGTGCTGTGTTTGTTGCGTCTGTTGGGTTTATTGTGTTTGTTGGGTTTTCTGGTTTTTCTTCTACTACATCAACCTTAACTTGCTTATCTTCTTCTTTTACATCTTCTTTTGCTGATTTTGTAGCTGGAGGAACAAAATTCTCGTCAAATAAAGGAACCGGTTGATCGGGCGATTTTTGTAAAAGAGCATCTAAAGGATTAAGTGCAACGACATTTTGGGCTTGTAGATCTTGGGTAGACCCGTTGTCAACCACTGCACCATCTTTATTTAGTTCTACCATTTCAACGTCTTTAACTTGCATGCCACACTCCAGCTATTTAAAAGGGCTATATTACATCACTGTGAAAAATAATCAAGCAAACACTCGACTATAAATCCAATTCTACCCAAACTGGAGCATGATCAGAGGGTCTTTCCGATTTCCTGGGTTCTTTATCTATCCCTGAGTGCACACATAGAGAACTAAGTGGCTCACTTAACAACACGTGATCAATCCGTAATCCCATATTGCGTCTGAATGCCGCCTGACGGTAATCCCACCAACTATAAACCTTATCTTCCGGGTGAACATTACGAAAACTATCCTGTAAGCCCAAGGCCAAAAGAGCAGCAAAAGCCTCGCGTTCGGGTGGGCTGACCAGGACTGATCCTTGCCATAATAAAGGATCATGGACGTCCATATCCTCAGGAGCAATATTAAAATCACCCACCACAGCCAATTTTGGATGAGTTTGCAACTCCTGTGCTATATAGGTAGTTATATTTTGTAACCAGTTTAATTTATAAGGATATTTATCAGAAGTAAGATCAGAACCATTAGGCACATACAAATTAATTAACCTAAAACCCGCAACAGTTACCGCAATAAATCGTCTTTGTTCGTTATCAAAATTATCAATTTCCATAACGAGGTCAGTAAGTGGATAACGACTGACAATCGCCACTCCATTGTATGTTTTTTGACCAGTATACACTACATGATAACCTTCAAATGCAGTGATTGGAAAATTTTCATCCGTAAGTTTTGTTTCCTGCAAAGCCAAAATATCGGTTTGCGAAGATTGCATCCATTCCAATACTTGATCCAGACGCACTTTTAGAGAATTAACATTCCAGCTTGCCAGCTTAATCACACCAATCTCCTTTATATTCAATCAGTAAAGGCGCGTGATCGGATAATCGTGCCTCACGAAAAATAGTACTATCAAGCACATGCTCTTTTAAGCCGGGGGTAATTACCTGGTAATCAATTCTCCATCCGACATTTTTTTCCCAGGCTCTACTTCTATAAGACCACCAGGTATATTGCTCCTCTGCTTGATTGTGCACTCTAAAAGCATCCACAAAGCCTAATTCACCAAACAATTTATCCATCCAGGCACGTTCAGCGGGCAAAAATCCGGAATTTTTTTGATTAGTGCGCCAATTTTTTAAATCAATTTGTTTGTGGGCGATATTATAATCCCCACAAATTATCAATTCGCGCCCTTCATTTTTTAATTGCTGCAAATGTTTGGCAAAATACTCCAGGAATTCATATTTGACATCCTGGCGTTCATCACCGCTAGTTCCTGATGGCAAATATAAGGAAATAACGCTTAATTTAGGATAATCAAATTGAATATAGCGCCCTTCGTTATCACAAAAATCATAACCAAAACCTTTAACTACGCGATCCGGCTTCTTTTTTGAATAAATAGCAACACCACTATAACCCTTCTTTTGTGCATCAAAATAATCACAAAAGTAATCACGTGGGTAAAACACCTCTTCAGGTAGCAATTGATGTGTTTGTGCCTTAGTTTCTTGTAAGCAGACAAAATCAGGATTATGAAGTGCAAGCCAATCATAAAAACCCTTTTGCGCCGCCGAGCGAATGCCATTTGCATTAAAACTAATTATTTTCATTATTTTTGACTCATAGAATTAGCAACACGTCCCAGGCGTTCGCCGAGACGTTTGGCTAAGTTGATTTCATCTTCACTTATTGGTCTGTCATTTGTTACACCGGAAACATGAGTTGCTCCATAAGGAGTACCACCAGTTATTGTAGAATTTAAAGCAGGTTCGGTGTAGGGCAAACCCAGGACTATCATGCCGTGGTGCAATAAAGGTAACATCATGGAAATTAGAGTACTTTCCTGACCACCGTGCATAGAGGCAGATGCCGAAAAAACTACCGCTGGTTTATCAACTAAATCACCAGCTAACCATAAGGAAGAGGTATTATCTAAAAAATATTTTAAAGGAGCAGCCATATTGCCAAAACGAGTGGGACTACCTAGGGCTAAACCAGAACAAAAACGTAAATCATCTAAAGTTACATAGGGTGCTCCCTGATCGGGTACTGATTTATCTATAGCCTCACACGTTGCAGAAACGGGTGGCACTGTTCGCAAACGCGCCTCTAAGCCATGGTTACTTTCTATGCCACGAGCAATATACTGCGCCATTTGGGCGACGGATCCGGTACGGGAATAATATAAGACTAGAATATAGGGATCTGACATGATAATCCTTAATTTTGAATATGCGGTGAGTATAAAGAAAGAAATAGGAAAAAGGTAGCGAGCTTACAATTTCATTTCTTCTTGTTCTGTTTCTACTTTATCCCATGCAACTCCAACTCTACTTTTATCAGCAAACACACTTAATTCCCCAAGAGCTTGACTCAATTTGCTCATCAAAACATTGGGGTCGGGCCTTAAACAATTTTGTGTAGGAGTGGTATTTAGCAAATCTTTTTCCTCTTCCTCATTGTTTAATAAAGCATTAGCTGCAAAAGTCATATTCAAATGAATAAAAGGCTTTCGATTATTTAATAACAGCGGTGTCACAAAACGCGCTACATTTATAGTTCCCATCACATCTTCATCTGATATTCCGACCGCCCTACTGGCAATTTGCACCATATCCTTTACTGTTTGTCGATAATTGCTATCAATAAAACCAATCCCTGGAATTTCAACTTTCTTGCTTAGGTCTTTCCCTGCATAATGATTTAATCGCAAACGTACATTTTCCGGTATCAACTGCGGGTACTTATTATAAAAAAATTCTAAGGAGCCGAGTATCTCTCCCTTATCATCAAAAAACTCAAAAACAATTGGTTCTTTGGGATTTTCATAAGCTAGCTTATGCATTTGCGCGTACAAAATTGAAGCTTTGGTCATATCAAATTTGCAGTCAGCATGCTTGTCGTTCGGATCTGCTTGTACACCCAAACTAAAAGATACCCCTGCTTCTAAGTTGCCAAAAATATCCGCAATTAAGAAAGAATCCAATTCAGCGTCGAGATCAACTGCAATTTTACGTAGAGCCGGATAACAGGATCCTTTATAACGATACTGAGCATAATAATTTAATAAATCCAGAGCAAACGATTGTCTGTTGGATCCAAGACAGACAATCTTTTTTCTGTAGAGAACATTATCGCACTTAATAGCAGCCAAAAAAGCACGATTGTGAAGAAGTACGTCTTTATCGCTAGACTCAATATAGGCCTGGTTAAACAAACAACCATCAAAATCAAAAGACAGAACGCGTACGGTCATAATCCATCACCTGCGATAGCAAAAGAAGGATATGATAACAGTGATTAATTACAAAAAAATAGTAACTACCCAGGTACGTACCTGTTACGTACCTGATGCTCGGGATGACGTATCAGGGGAGTTACAAAAAATATCCTATTTTATTTGAATGACAGATAATTTGCGTTAGTGTCATTTTGCTCAAGTTCAAAAGCTGAAACCAAGGCAACAATATCAAAGGCACAATAATGTAAGACTGCCGTTCTTCCTGGACATTTACCATTAATATAAAGCAGGTAATCACGCTCTTGTAGTGTCAACAATAATGAATTGTGCAAGGGACTATAACCTTGAGTTTTACCTTTGGTATATCCTTGTAAAATATTGGCAGCTATCCAATACAACATTTTGTATTTATCATTAAAGACTTGAATTTTAGCACAAGCCAGATTGGCATCCTCTAAACTATTTCTGGTGAATGCGTTTAATATGCCCAAGCGATCAAATGCCTGGTTTATTTCTACATACTGTGCTCGCGCAAATAATTTTTTCATCACATGATCCAAACGTAACCGATTGGCAGTGCTGGCATTGGTATAATTTCTTAGTGAAAATACCCAACTACTTCTCAAATTATCTAAGGCCTTTTGCAAACAACCCGACAATTGATACTCGGGTTGCTTAATTATGAGTTTAACCAAGCGAAATAAACGGGTAATGTCTTGCTCAAAAATAACTTCAGCATTGGGAATAGAGTCAATAATCTTCTCTTCACGATTTTTTAATGCCGAGGCAAAACTAAAGATCTGAAATTCATCTGCCTTAGTGAACTTACAATATAATGCATTATTAGTAAAATCTCTGCCTTGAAAATCTCTGTATAATAGCGCTTCAATTGTTTCATTTGGCATAAACATTTTGGATGTAAAATCCAGGGTAATGCCTATCCCTAAATCACAAAATAATATAGGATTCTTTTTACCTCTTAAATCAGACTGAACGTTTTGACTGAGGAAAAAAGCATGTAAATCTGGTAGAGAAAGATTAACAGTCACTATATCGTAATCATTGGGTTTATTTGAATCTAAAATATCTGCAGGTGCAGCACCAGTTAAATAAAATTCCGCTAACGGAAACTGATCAATTAAAGTATCTAACAAGCGCATAACTTCTGGCTTTATTTGAGCACGACCAATAGACTTATCTGAAAATTTCATTTGTGAATCAGGAATAATAGCAAGTGGCGCAAAAAATCTTAAATCCCGCGGAACGCTTGGTTTGATTATCACTTCAGTTTCAGAAATATCCGCTGATTCACCATCTGAATCTACGGGTGATTTAGGTGATTGGTTTGATACTAGCCTGGCAACTGGCACTTGGGACTGTATGGGAGTACTTTCTAATTCCTGTGGCAATGAATCAGCAAGGACCGTAGCTTTAGTAGCTATAACGTGTACCGGAACCACTTCAAGGTTCTTGTGAATTTCTTGTTTTGGACCAAATAGACGTTCTAATTTAGCGTGTTGATCCGTATTCAATAATGACTTATGAAATAAAATCGGCTTAAGGATTTTATAATACGTAACGCACAGGTCTGCCGTTGTTTCTTGAGTTCCACTCTGAAATTTAGTACCTAATTTAATTGCCAGTCTATAAAGTACTACAGTAGGAACTTCATCAATCAAATCAGATTGAATTAAGGGGAAATGTGTTAATAGTCGTTCTTCTTCAGTTGTAAACGCTGGCAGCTTAGTTTTGCCATTTAACCATGGGTCAATCTTACTAACAAAACAATATAAGGCGCTTCGGGCTTTCTTTTTTTCAGTAGATTCGTACTCAGTTTGGAACGCTATCAAATCATCATAAAGTTCATAAGCTTCTGTATAAAGTTGTAAGGTAAATAATTTACGGGCGAGAGCGGTGCCTTTTTGAATACTTCGCGAATGAAAAAAATACGGCTTAGGATCATAAAAAACAATTAAACGGGCTAAACCAATTAATTGCTCTTTTTCATCTATTTTATCCACCTTTTCTAAGGTTGTTTCAATAAAACTACCAAGGAAAATTCGAAACCGTTCTGAATAAAAAACGGGTAGCGTTTCTTTTTCTTTGATGCCACGCAATCTGAATTTTTCCAGAAAATGATTATTCCATATGGATATTTGCTGTTTAATTAAAGGCCTGGAGTGTGTCAATTGATCAGACATTAAACTCAGCTCTATCATATAAGGCATTATCACTAGGGAATTAGTAACATTCCCAAATGGAAGAACGGTAGCCAGATTATTAGTAGGTACTTGTTGCGGATTATTAGCATACCAATTTGAAACAGCTACTAAAGCAAACACGGTAGTAATTGGCGATTTAGCAATTTTAAATTCCGGACTCTTGTTTTTGTTATAGAGTAAATTTATTTGCTCAAGCACATTTTCACAATCTTCATACGCCTGATTGAAATAAAAATCGTAACACCAAAATAAAATTGGACGCAGCGCGCCATGGAAATTGTTGTTATTTAAAATTTCAATTACAGCTTCCCATTGCGTCTTATTTTGGGATTGCAACAAAGTAAAGAATAAACAATTTCTTATACTGTTATTAGTACATAGAAAATGCTGTATGCCTTCAGGTAAATGAATAAATTTGTCCAGAAAATCAACAATCAATTGACTTGTCCGGTCTTTAGAATTTTTACTGGTATCTGCTTCTTTTGTATAAAAATAACGCTCTATGCGCCACAGCCAAATACAAATTTGCTGCTCATAATCAGACACTGCTGTCTTGGCAATTATCTCTTCTGTAATATATTTATGATTATCAGAATGATAAAACATATTTCTATTTGTATTAAAACAAATCGAATCAATCTTATTGGATATGGTCTCGATACTTTCAGTTTTAAATTTACTAGGAACAGCTAATTTCAACATATGGCTTCATTTAAATCTTGGAGGGCAGTCATTATACACTATAGATAAGAGATGTCCATTATTCCAAAAAAGACTAAATTGGAGGCTAAGAATTCATGTTCGCCCTGTGCATAAGTTGTATTTTAATGTCAACTTGACTTTTATTACAACATATATGGTCTACACTTTTATTAATAAGACTGAATTAACAAGGACTGTTAATGCACAAGGTACTTACTATCGTCTGTTCCCTAATCTTATGCGCCCAATCTTCTTTTGCGCGTCAAACTATTACTGTTCCGGATCAATTCGTCGTAGAACAACATTGGGTGAGCGTCGCTACCAGCTTTGCAATTGAGTCAGAAAAAACCATTTTAGGAAATTTATACCGAAGGTTCTTCAGTCTGCAAATAGTTTACGAATTATTTGATGATAATTTCAACAGATTAGCGCTAACTAAAGGTGTGTTTTTTAATGAAACTGCGCATTTTGAAGTATTTGAGAAAAACGGAATTTTTATAGGTTATATCCGAGAGCCAATGTTTGTTTTTTTTCCATCATTTGAAGTCTTTGGCAAAAATAAAAGAATTAGGCTTGCAAAAGCCGTCATGAATTTTTGGGGAACAACGTTCACTATTCTTGATCCAGCAACAGAACGAGAAATGGCTAAAATGACCCGTCCATTTGTACGAAATAATAACAATTGGACGGTAACCATCACCAATAGAACCTTATTCGATAGAAGAGCCTTTGATTCCAATGTACTGATTACTGCTATCGCCATGCAAGGTGATAGAGA
>JBAZRP010000119.1:0-8696 GCA_041662885.1 Legionella sp. | reverse complement strand
AGCCCGTCATCCCAAGTGCAACGAGGGATCTCCGAAAGTAGCACTGGGCCAGTTTCAGGAGATCCTTAACTGCGTTCAGGATGACGGACTAAGCACTAGAGCCCGTCATCCCAAGTGCAACGAGGGATCTCCGAAAGTAGCACTGGGCCAGTTTCAGGAGATCCTTAACTGCGTTCAGGATGACGGACTAAGCACTAGAGCCCGTCATCCCAAGTGCAACGAGGGATCTCCGAAAGTAGCACTGGGCCAGTTTCAGGAGATCCTTCACTGCGTTCAGGATGACGGACTAAGCACTAGAGCCCGTCATCCTGAGTGTAACGAGGGATCTCCGAAAGTAGCACTGAGCCAGTTTCAGGAGATCCTTCACTGCGTTCAGGATGACGGACTAAGCACTAGAGCCCGTCATCCCGAGTGTAACGAGGGATCTCCGAAAGTAGCACTGAGCCAGTTTCAGGAGATCCTTCACTGCGTTCAGGATGACGGGCGGCAGTGCCCCGCCTGGGCGGAGACGACATTATTAGATATTATTTACCTCAAAAACTCTCTTATCCTGAAGGCCATAGCCCAAGGCCCAACTAATATCCATCAAGCATCGCGCCATTTGATATTACAACCAAGACTAGGCTTTTGCACACCATTCAATGGTCTATTTTCCAACAAACAATCCAATGCCTCCCGTATCGAACTTCCAGTAACAGGAATTTCATTACCTGGTCTTGAATCATCTAATTGACCACGATAGACCAGTGCTAATTCAGAATTAAAAACATAAAAATCGGGAGTACAGGCAGCTTGATATGCTTTCGCAACCTCTTGGGTTTCATCAAAGAGATAGGGAAATGGATAATGACATTCTTCGGCATGGAGCACCATATTTTCAGGTGAATCAACCGGGTATTTATCAACATCATTAGAAGATATCGCAATAAAGCGTATATTTTTAGGAATATAATCATTGGCAAGTTTCGTTAATTCTGCATTAACGTGACGCACAAAAGGACAATGATTACATAAAAACATAATAACTGTCGCGACAAACGAATCACCTTGTCTTAACTTAACTTTTGTATTATCAATAACATTTGTTAATTCAAAATCAGGTGCAATGGTACCCAAAGGGAGCATAGTAGAAGGGGTTTTACTCATATTAGTTCCTATGATAATGCTTGATATAAAGCCATAATGGCAAATACTGTATTGAGCCCAGCCCAAATATAAGCCGCCTTACTGCCCTTGTACGCCATCAAGAAAGCATAAAATGCGACAGCGGAACTACCTATACAGTACATCCATTGATTTTCGTACGATAAACCCAGCGATAGTAAAACTATCCCTCCAATACCAATTATCAGTAAAAAAATATTTTGTTTGCCTAGCATTAAAAAAAATACGAGCAACTGAAAACAAAGTAATATTGGTAAGGCCGTTTGACTATAAAAACTTATGCCTAATAACATAGATAAATAACAGGCAGTAAGAATACATTCTAAAGCAATAAAATAGATCAATTGATAATGCAGTGCTGTTATTAATAAAGCTATTGAGCCAACAATAAAAAAATATTCTGGTGACTTTAATAGATGGCCTACAAGCAGTATGCATGCACCTAATACACCAAGAGCAGCAAAAGTTTTATCGGATTTTTGTATTTTCACTTATCACCATTTTAAGTAAATACCTTTGGCCACTGAGTCTTGGATTACTTCGTTTTGTGTTTTATTGGTAGAAATCCAATAATTTCCCATATTACTTAAAGCAAATTTAACTCGTGGATATCGACAGACATCAAGTACATCTGCACAATTTATAGGCGATGTATCTTCATTGATGTGTTTATAGCACTTAAAGTTTACATTTTTTACATCTGATGCAAAGGCGGACCAGTTCATTGGTTCAAAAGTAGCCTGTAAGGGTGGGCTCATAAACGCATCAGCTGTATCATGCCGTTCCAATTCAATTTTTGCATCTGATCTGTTTTGGATTAAATAATACGATTGTTCACCGGAATCATTAAGAACTAAATAATTTTGAGAATAGCCAAATCCAGAAACTTCACAGCCTCGAGGAAAAGTTCCAGCAACAGCAGAGGTAATTAGCAATACAAATAAACAAAAAGATGTAAAAACTGATACAAAAAATGACATTTTTTTCCTTGTTAAACAAATACTAGCGTCTATTTTAATCAAATAATTCATAAAGTAAAGATGAAATTTTCATTCGTGATGACACGTACAGAGCTCGAAATGACGTGTAGGAAAAGTATTTCCCTAAGACATCAATGGTGCACTCCACCTAAAGGATAGATTGTTCTATAAAAGCTCATAAGCAAATAAATAGCAACATAGCCTAAAGACAAACACATCCAAAAGTTCGATTGTTCTGGATAATTCAGTAATAAAAATAAAGTACTAATTCCATAAATACTCGAACAAATATGCATTAAAATTTTCATTGCTTTTGAATCGGTTAGGTAATCAAGCCTAGAAGGGTACACATATTTTATAGGTACAAAAATTAGGATACAGAAAAAACTCAATACTAAAGCATTAGTAATACTGGATGTATTTAATATAAACATATAAAACACCGTGATATTCCAATAACAGGGAAAGCCTTTAAAGAAATGATCTGGAGTTTTGGCATCAGATTGACAAAACTGGTATGCCGAACAGATGCTAATCGCAATAACTATAACTAAGCCAAACTGTTCGGGAAGCATGCCGGGTTTTACTAATAGAAAAAAACAGGGCGTAATTACATAGTTTAAATAATCGATAATATTATCTAAAAGAGCCCCATCTAAATTGGGTAAAACTGATTTAACATGGTACATTCTGGCTAGCGTGCCGTCAACAGCATCAATTACAACAGTAATAGCCATTAACCATAAGGCAAAAACATATTCATGTTGATATATTTTTACCATAGAATACACACCGATAAAGGCGCCACTGGCAGTCAGCAAATGTACAGACCATGCCTTGATGTAGTTGGATAGTGTGTACGGCTGTTTAATCTCATTCATTAATTATCCCAAAGATGTGGATGAAGCTTTAAAAATAGTATCAACAATCGAAACAAAAGTGAATAATAGGTGCGAAATTGCTGCCAAGTGTTATAATCTATAGATTAAAAACTTATATTGAATAAAATGAAACAATCTAAATCAACTATTTTCATATCAAGCATAACACAAGAAATGGAAGTTGTTGTAAATGATTCAGTACTTAAAAATTATAAAATATCCACTGGAAAGAATGGCCTTGGTGAAAAGAAGGATAGTGAGTGCACGCCTCGTGGTTGGCATAAAATACATTCTGTCCTAGGTTTGGAAAATGAAGTAAATAGTGTTTTTGTAACTAGAGAATGGACTGGAGAAATATACAGTCCTGAATTGGCCGCGCAATTTCCAGGAAGAGACTGGATTTTAACACGTATTTTAAGATTGGAAGGTTTGGAACCAGGAAAAAACAAAGGTGCTGATGTAGATACATTTGACCGCTTTATATACATTCACGGTACACCCGATGCAACGCAATTAGGTAAACCAGGATCTCGTGGATGTATTCGTATGAATAATATGGATATCATTGAGTTAGCCAATTGGGTAACTCCAGACACTTTGGTGTATATTAAATAATATCTAATGGGGTACATTAATGTCCTACAAGTTTGAAGAAGGTAAAGACATTTTAATAAATGCAGTTGTGGAAAAAATTCAACACACAATGACTGGCCGTCAAAAAGAGATGTGTGCTGAATTTGCAAAGCAAATCTATGGCACTGTAGCTTTAGAAGATTTACACGAATGGGAAATAGATGATTTATATGGGGCTGTTGTTAATTTTTGGTCATTAATAACGGAACGTGATCCTCAAGAAACAAAAATAAGAATTTACAACCCCGATATCGAGCGTCACGGTTGGGAAACCACTCATACTGTAATAGAAGTCATATCTACAGACATGCCTTTTATTGTAGACTCAATACGCATTGTCATCAACAGAATGGGTTTAGCTTCCCATTTAGTCATTCATATGGGTGGTATTAAAGTTAAACGAAATGATGCCAATCAAATCACAGAACTATTACCACAAGAAACCCCTATAAATACTCCTGGAATTATTACTGAAGCGCCTGTTTTCATGGAAATTGACCGGCAAACAGATCCTTTAGTTTTAGAAAAATTACAAATTAATATCGAAAAAGCGTTGACCGATAATAAAGCTGTCTTTGAAGATTGGGAAAAGATGCGTGAAAAGGTCCGCGAAGCGATAGCTGAATTAAATAATTTAGTAGATCCTGTTGATGTTGATGAGGTTGAAGAAACCAAAGCTTTTTTACATTGGATAGAAGATCATCATTTCACCTTTTTGGGAATATCCGATTATGTTCTGGTACCCAAAGGCAATGAAACTATTTTGCAACCTGTTTCCGGAACTGGACTTGGTGTTTTGCGCGATAGCCTGCATAAATTTTCCACAAGATCCGTTTCGGAAATGACACCTGAAGCACAGGGACTGATTTTATCCTCTCATATTTTACTAATGGCTAAAACCAATAATTTGGCCACCGTTCACAGAGATGCTTATGCTGATTACATCGGTATTAAACGTTTTAATAAACAAGGTAAGGTCATAGGCGAGCGCAGAATAATAGGTTTGTATACTTCTGCTGCCTATTATACTAATCCAAGACATATTCCTTTGTTGCGCCGAAAAGTGGCTTTGGTAATGAAAAATTCCAACCTTAATCCACACAGTCATTCGGGTAAAGTCTTATTAAATATACTTGAAACCCTGCCGCGCGATGATTTGATACAAGGTTCTGATGATGTTCTTCTAGAAATGGCTATGGGTATTTTCTACATGCAAGATCGCCGACGAATTCGTCTTTTTGCACGCATGGACGTTTACCGTAGGTTTATTTCTTGCTTGGTTTATGTGCCTAAAGAACGTATTAATACTGAGCTTCGAGAAGCAATGAAGGCAATTTTGCAAGAAAGCTTTAAAGCTGAAGAAATTACTTTTTCCACGCAATTTACGGAATCAGTTCTTGCACGCGTTCATTATATGATTCGTGTAAATCCCCATGATTGTCCTGCTTATGACCTCAAAGAAATTGAACGTAAACTTATAGAAGTAGGCCGTTCCTGGACTGATGATCTGCAATTACATTTGAATGAATCTTATGGTGAAGAACAAGCTAATTTCTTGTTTTCTCGTTATAAAAATGCTTTTCCAATTTCTTATTGTGAAAATTTTTCAGCACGAATTGCGGTTCATGATATCAAACATATTGAATCCTTATCTTCTGAAAACCCACTGGAAATTAATTTTTTCAAACAATTAGACGAGCCTGAAAACAGTTATCGATTAAAAATTTATCAACGTGATAATACAATTCCTTTATCTGATGTACTACCTATTTTAGAAAACATGGGTCTGCGAGCGATTAGCGAGCGTCCTTATGAATTAAAATTTGCAGATGGCAGAGTAACCTGGGTTAATGATTTTTCTATGCAGTACAACACAGTCGAAGGTTTTAAACTCGATGCCATTAAAGAGCAATTTCAAAATGCCTTTGCCAAAGTTTGGTTTCAGGAAGTAGAAAATGATGGTTTTAATCGCTTGGTTTTATCTGCAGGCCTTAATTGGCGTGAAGTTAGTATTCTACGTACCTATGCGAAATACTTTAAACAAATAGGCTTTACCTTCAGTCAGGTATATATTGAAACTGCACTTAGTAACAATGTCAATATTGCTAGAAAATTGGTTCATTTATTTGAAATTCGTTTTAATCCGATTGAAGAATTCAATCGTGAATTGCATTTTTCAAATTTGGCTTCTGAAATTTTGAGTGATTTAGATGCTGTTTCAAATCTGGATGAGGACAAAATCATCCGTCAATACATTCAAGCAATTAGCGCAACATTAAGAACTAATTTTTATCAAACAGATAATAAAGGCAATTACAAAGAATATTTATCCCTAAAATTGCAATCAAGACTTATCCCCGGCGTACCTAAGCCATACCCAATGTTTGAAATTTTTGTTTATTCACCCCGTGTTGAAGGTGTTCATTTACGTTGTGGAAAAGTGGCTCGTGGCGGTTTGCGTTGGTCGGATAGACGCGAGGATTTTCGTACGGAAATTTTAGGTTTAATGAAAGCGCAACAAGTTAAAAACTCTTTGATAGTACCAAGTGGTGCTAAAGGTGGTTTCGTACCCAAACGGATACCTGCAAATGCCAGCCGTGAAGAATTAATGGCTGAAGGTATCAGTTGTTATCAATTATTTATTCGTGGCTTATTGGATATTACTGATAACTATAAAGATGGTGTTGTGGTTAAACCCAAAAACACCGTGTTTTATGATGAAGACGACCCTTATTTGGTAGTGGCTGCTGATAAAGGTACGGCAACCTTTTCTGACATAGCGAACGCTATTTCACAAGAGTATCAATTTTGGTTGGGTGATGCCTTTGCTTCTGGTGGTTCTGTAGGTTATGACCATAAAAAAATGGGGATTACCGCTAAAGGTGCCTGGGAGTCAGTGAAGCGTCATTTTTATGAATTAAATATGGATATTGAGAATAATGATTTTACTGTAGTTGGTATTGGTGATCTGGCGGGTGATGTTTTTGGTAATGGCATGATTTTATCCGAACACATTAGACTGATAGGAGCCTTTAATCATTTACATATTTTTATAGATCCCAATCCAGATGCGGCTACTAGTTATAAAGAGCGTGTCCGCTTATTTAATTTACCGCGATCCAACTGGACTGATTACAATCATAAATTAATTTCCAAAGGTGGCGGTGTTTTTTATCGCAATGCTAAATCCATACCTGTTAGCAAGGAAATGCAAAGTGTTTTCGGTATTAAAAATACTGAAATTGAGCCTAATGAACTGATTCGAACAATACTAAAAGCTAAAGTTGATTTGCTTTGGAGTGGTGGTATTGGTACGTACGTCAAAGCCAGTTCAGAATCAAATGCAAGCGTTGGTGATAGGGCTAATGATGCCACGCGAATCAATGCCAAACAATTACGCGCTAAAGTGGTAGGTGAGGGCGGTAATTTAGGTTTGACGCAGTTGGCGCGAGTTGAGTACGCCCTACAAGGTGGCATGATCTATACCGATTTTATTGATAATTCAGGCGGCGTTAATTGTTCGGATAAAGAAGTTAATATTAAAATTCTTTTGAATTTAATAGTTGCAGCAGGTGATTTAACAGTAAAACAAAGAAATGAATTACTCAGTGCAATGACGGATGAAGTCGCTAAATTGGTTATTAGAGATAATTGTTTGCAAACAAGAGCAATTAGTTTAACGCATTCCCAAGCTGTTCGCTCCCTGGATTTGCAGATACGTTTTATTAATGATTTAGAAAAAGCGGGTAAATTAGATAGAAATATTGAATACTTGCCCGATGAAAAAGTATTAATAGAGCGTAAACTAATTGGTAAGGGTTTAGTAAGGCCTAGTATTGCTGTTATGGTTTGTTACAGTAAAATCATTTTAAAAGAACAAATTTTGAATTCTGATGTTCCAGAAGAAAGCTATATGAATCAAATTCTAATCAGTTCTTTCCCTAAGCCTTTGCAAGAAAAATTTAGCAAACAAATGCAAGACCATCCGCTAAAACGAGAAATTATAGCAACCAAATTAAGTAATATTATTACCAATGAAATGGGTTTTACTTATGTGTTTCGTTTACAAGAGGAAACAGGTGCTCCAGTAAGTGCAATTGTTCGAGCTTATATAATTGCTCGTAATGTTTTAAATTTAGAAGTTATTTGGAAACAAATTGAAGATTTGGGAACTTCTATCAGTGCTGAAAAGCAAATTCAAATGATGATGCTTTTTGTCAGACTTTCAAGACGTATTACCCGCTGGTTTTTACGCAGTCAGAGAAGAAGTTTGGATATTTCACAAGCTATTCATAATTACTCTCAAGGAATACAGCAGATGAAAAAATGTATTCCTGAGGTATTTAGTCCTACTGAAAAAGATCAGTATGATAAACATTATCAGGAATGGCTCAATGAGGGCGTTCCCGCGCAATTGGCTCATGAATTAACAGTTACTCATGGCTTATTTGCTTCTATGGATGTCATTGAAATTGCACGTCAAAGAAAAATGACTGTTGCGAAAGTAGCTGAAATATATTTTGGAATAGGTGGGTTCTTAGATTTAAATTGGATAAGAGCACAAGTAATTATTCATCCTACTGAAAATAACTGGGAGTCATTATCCCGCGAAGCTTTACGCGATGATCTTGATTGGCAACAAAGACAATTGACCGATGGTTTGATAAGATTCGATGGCAAAAATACTGATTTACAAACCCGTTTAGATGCATGGAGCCACAGTTGCAATACGCTTATTGATCGTTGGCGTTTTATGCTGGCAGATTTAAAAGCAAGTAGTGTGGTGACCTATATTATGTTTTTTGCAGCGATTAGAGAGTTGGTGGATTTAACTCAGGCAACAATACAAGAACCATCGGAAATGTAGTAGCGCTTAGTTAAGGAAAAATCTACGTCTTTGCGAGCGCTGCCAGGGGCGCTGACGCCCGTCATCCCGAGGGGCACTGCCGCCCGTCATCCCGAGTGTAACGAGGGATCTCCGAAAGTAGCACTGGGCCAGTTTCAGGAGATCCTTCACTGCGTTCAGGATGACGGACTG
>JBAZRP010000118.1:0-8853 GCA_041662885.1 Legionella sp. | reverse complement strand
GGATTAACAACAACCGAGTATCCGGCAGAATTTCCTCCATACAATCAAGTCTATTCTGATGCCAAAGAACAGTTCTTGATTGCAGACAACTCTGCGTGTTCTCCTTATAAAGAATTTGCCAAAAGACACAGTGCATATGCATCCTGGATACAAGAAGGTTTGGATAGTGACACTATCCTGGATAAAATATCAGAACAGATTGTTTCTCACCATCTGTCCTTTGATAACTTCATCAATCTGATACGCTTCTTTCGCCTCTACCAACAGAAGATTTTATTCCACAACAGTGCAGCACATAAAACGCTTTTCACAAACGCTATAGCAGCTTATGAAAAATTAATGAACCCACTGTATACACTAATCATCAAAGACAATAGCACGCTACTTGATGCACTTACATGTTATGACGATTACACCTTAGTAGGCAGTATAGTGAATCAAGCCAATGAATTTAAGTCTGCCAGCGAGCACTTAATGCACAGCGCCATAAGAAATGATGCCAACAAAACACTTGTCTTTTTGTATTCCATCCATCCTGAAGCAAAAAATGCTAATGCATTAGCCGCGATAAGTAGCCAAAATGCTCCTTCCTTATTATTTACTGCTGCCGAACATAATGCAAAAGCATGCGCTTTCCTTATCATATCTGAAATTACCAAAGCACAGCTACTAAATTTAATGAAGCAAACCAACCAACAAAATGAGAGTATTATGCATTATTTAGCCAAAAATAATGCTGTTGCAATTTATAATAAGATAATAGAGCAATGCGGCACAACTACCAATTTCCAGGCATTAGTACCCGAACAACAAAATAATGACCCTTTTAAGATCATAGGCACTGCTTTAGCGGCCAACGCTGTCGAATTTTGCAGTGCCTACAATCAAAATATACCCTTGTACTACCCTATTCCTAATACATTAATATGGAGCGCGTTGAATAGTTACTCTAGCGAACTCAGTCTCAAAGCGTTTACCTGGCTTCAAAATCAATTCATAAATAAATATGAGTGGCTGAATTATTTGCAACTAGAGAAATCCGATAAAACCATTATGTATGATGTGCTATTTAACGGTTATTTTTCCCTGGCGCTACACTTATTAAAGGATTTTAATGACATCAACGATTGTGAAAAGATTCATCCGCTATTATCAAGAAGCAAGTATTGTCCTCTCGAAGCGCTTACATACGGTTGTGTAGATCGACCACAAGAAATGCATGAATTTTTTATGAGAATTTTGCAGATATACAACCATCACCCAGATAAACTAGTCAAACTTTTGACTCAGGATTACTACAAGGCCTTTAATGCCATTTTTACGTCACAAAATTTCGAATTATTTGACACAATACTAAAAAAGTTCAGTTATGGAACTAAAAATTATTCAATCTTTTACAACTCAAAGATAAAAACTGATACTATTCTTAATGCGCTAATCAAGGCATCTACAATTAATGATAGAAATACAAAAATTATATCCTTAACTACGGCAAAAAAATTCATAGCTATGTTAGTTGGATATTGCTCAAAAACCGATAAAAAGGAATTACTGCTTCGCATTAATTACACATTAATCACTGGTGACTTATTAGAATACCTGTTGCAAGCCATCGATGCAAAAAATGACCACGACTTTTTAGCAGATTGGACGCAACTAGATAAAGAGTGCCTTTTAAACAATGTTTTCAAACAAGAAAGGAACAATGATGCTAAATTCTATCAAGTACTTTTTAGCTACTATATATTTCAGCATTCAAAACAAAGTATCCAAAAATTTGTATTAAACCAATGGACTACCCTGGTAGATAAGGAAGTAATACATAAAAATCCATTCTTGTTTCGTGTTGTTTATTCATTATTTAGAGATGAAAAGATTATTCGAAAACAACTAATAAAAGAAAAACTTCAATTCGACTTAAAAGACCCTAATTTTTTACATTTTAATTATCGCCGCATTATGCATCAGTTTACTGATGAGCCATCAAAAAACCTGCAAAACAACTTGAGTGTGCTGTTGTGGAGTATGTTGGTACAGGCGATGATTACAAAAAATACTGGAGTTACAGTTTACCTCTCAGAGTCTATAATAAAGGTACTCAACCCGATGATAAAAGTAATTCAAATCAACAATTCAAATGCCTTATCTGTATTCAAACTTGAAGATCCGGCTGACTTGGCTATTCTTACTTCTTACCTACAACAAGACCAGTTAGACGTTGAAGGAGTTGCACATGCAATTAAATTAATACTTATCAATTGCACTCAAGAACAACGTATTGAATTAATCAATAGCTATCATGAAAAATTATCCGGACGCTATAAAGACGCTATCATGGCAGAACTTGAAACCTATGTTGCTTCTTTAAAAAAGCTGGACATCCTTATAGAGTTGAAAGCAGAACTTTCGGGAACTACTAAAATGAAAAATACTCCTGGCTTTTTCTCCAATTTTTCTCGTGAATACTTAGAATTAGGTGTGCCATTAAAAGCCATTGATCCAAATAAGATGGTATATTTTAATTACAATGAACAATGGTTGTATATCACAACTGAAGAAATCAATAATGCTTGGAAAGAAGTACTTGAACTTGTCACTTTAAAAATCCAAAAGGATCACGCACCAAACCTTGACCCGTTCAATTTTTCTAAAATTTTATTGAAATACCAGCAAAAAATGATAAAAATTGACAGCACAGAAACAAATGAAAAAGTATATCCTCTGTCTTGTACAGCTTTTTAAAAGAATAGGGCGTGTTTACAATTCATTTTTTCAGGGCCTACGTCCTGAAGATCCCTCAGGCCTACATCCTGAAGATCCCTCAGGCCTACGTCCTGAAGATCCCTCAGGCCTACGTCCTGAAGATCCCTCAGGCCTACGTCCCGCGGCTTGTCCGCGGGATCCAGAGATTTTGAATAAAGCAAAGTCTTGTTGCATAAATCCAGAACCGACTGGATCCCGCGGACAAGCCGCGGGACGTAGAAAATTGAATTGTCAACACGCCCTAGAATGACGCACACGGGCAGGTATTAGTTCAGTGCTTTTTTGCCCAAGACAGAGTAAAAAATTGACAATAACGGGCATTACGACGTATTATTCGCCAATTCTTAAATTTAACTAAGGGCTGTTACTAATTTAGGTCCCGCAGCTTGAAAAGATGCATTGACAACGGCCCTTAGTTTAGTAGGTACCATTTTGAAAAAAACTCTTAATAACACCCTGGAAACGCCACCAATTCTCAATCAATCTGCATTATCACAATTAAAGACCATTGATAATTATCTTTATGTAAAGCAAATATTGGATAGCAAAAAAACAAGACTAATATCTCAAGAACGAACCCTAATACAAGCTGTTGCGAATAAATTTCCTGATTTCAGAAGCACTTATGATGCATATGCACGATCACCATTACTGGATTCTGACGAAATTAAAAATACTACTAAGCTATTACTTGTAGCCGCCTTTTTTGAAAATCAAAACCTTGATAAGCTAAAGGTCTATGTTGAAGAAGCGAAAAAACTGTTGTTATTACTCCAAAAATACAGCAATGTAATTGAGTATTTTAAAAACCACGTACAAGTGTATGCCCTACAGCCAGTCCGCAACCTGTGCGCCTTTAAGTTGCCCACCGAGTTTGTTGATCGGTTTGATTTTTGGTTGAATTTTGTATTAAATTATGGACCAAACGCCACAAAATACCTAAGCTCTTGGCCATCCATAAATTACTTTCTGTGTGAGCTTAAGAGTGATCAACAGGATGCGTCGAAATTTTCTGATTGGCCATTTGCAAATGGTCGTATTCATTCATTAATAAATTTACAGTATTTTTTTCTTGTAGTGCACGTATTAAAAAATTTAAAAACATTTAAAGAGATGCATTCATTATTAATTGGCAAAGGTGTTTCCAGGGATGCACCCTTGGATAGCCTTATAAACCCGGATGATCCTTTATACAGCTTAGGACTTCATAGATCTTCAGAAGATCTACCTGCATTTATTACTAGTATTGTGCAGCTTTATGAAGGACATCCAAAGGAACTACCTGAACTCATTGGTCTGCACAATTTCGGATTATTTGAGTTAACGATAGCGTTTAAAAATAGTGTACTTTTCAAAACAGTATTAGAAAATACCTTACGTATTTGCGGTCAAAACCTTACAATTAGTGCCCTAACTCAAAACGGCAATACGATTTTAAATGTACTAATAAAAACCCTAAAAGATCAAAAAATGGATGTCATCAAGCCATTCATAGACGCATTATTTAGCATCTGCGAACTAAAACACAAGCAGCAATTTATACTCCTGCTGGATTATGATACGGTCCCTTGTGAAGTATTAGATTATCTATTAGAAAGCATCAACGCTAAAGATGATAAGAATTTTTTAGCCAAGATAGAAAGACTTGAAGAACAACGTCTTTTGAATATCCTTGTTACTAGTGCCCGTAATAATGATTTTAATTATTACCAAAAATTGTTTAAATATGAAGGACAAGCCTTTTACATACTCAATCATCCAGAGCAATTTTTATCCAAAAACTGGAAGGCTATATGTGCCATACCCAAAATACATACCAATCCGTTCTTAGTACGTACTCTTTTTTCATTGATTAAAAACAACAAACAACAATTCGATGAATTAGTTAATAAAGTGATTTCTGATATATATGTCAATACGTCTTATCCGATATCATCTCTTATATATAAAACCCCTTTTTTGAAATGGCGTGATTTGCCCAATAAAAATATATTGCAAGACCATATTGATGCCATTTTTTGGATTATGATAATGGAAGTCATGGAATATATTTCTGAACGTAATGCGAAAAATCAATCCATGACATTTATGGCACCAGCACAAAGCTTTTTCGATATCATGATATCAGCACTCCGAAATGATGATGCACGTTTTATATCGCTATTAACCCTTGAAAATCCATTGGACCTAGCTCTATTTTCTTCCCACCTAAAACAAACCACTACAAGAGTTGAAGGGGTAATCCAGTGCATTAAATTGCTATTAATAAAATGTTCTCAAAAAGAAAGCATGGAGTTAATCAAAACATATCAAAAAAAATTACCTGAGTTCTTTAATAAAGAAATTATAGAGGAACTCACATCTTATGTTGCTTCTATAAAAAAGGCAGCGTTGCTTAGCACCTTAGATGCTGATCTTTATCGACAAAAAAATACCTGGAATCTCCAACGCGATTCTATGGATGCAGCGGCATTATCCGAACTGCTATCACGTTTTGCTCTACTATCACGAAAGGATAGGTCATTTTCATATATTGGTGCAGGCGGCAAGTGGCATTTGGTGACAGAAAGTGAAATCAATGAAGCTTGGGTTACGGCGTTTGAGTATTTCAACGCACAAAAACAAGGACAAGTTTCTGATTCCACTAATAACCCGAAATTTGATAGCATGAGTCATCAATACAAGCTACTAAAAATGGAGCTAATGGGCTTAGGAGTAAAGGAAGAGGAACAGGAAAAAATTGCTAGAATGTGGGATGAATTTGCGACAACTGTTAATTCAAACCTGAATGTATATTGCCCTCCAGAAACGACTGAATTTAGAAGTCTATGTTCAGAATACCATAAAAAGATGATTGCATTAAACCTTGAGGAAAAGGAACGCACGATAGGCTATAAACACCTTCTTCAATCTGATGGGTTATTTGCTTACAAAGAAGTATCGATTGATAATAACCAAAAGAGAGAGACTCTTTCAAAGAAAAGGGACGCAACCGAGCTGAACTGAGCTTTATGAACCATGCACTTAATAGTAGCGACCAAATGCACGTGTGTGGACAATTGCCATGATATTTATTTACCCAGGACGGCAATAATGTTACACTAAAGTCAATTTTAGCTCCGATAGGTCTATTATTTAACTTGACTTAGGAATCTAAAAGGTTCTAACTCACTGAAATAGATTAATTTCTCCAATAGGATGCGTCATGTCTGGAACATTTTTTAGATCATTAAACCCTAACTCCAAAAGCACCGGTCTATTTAAGTTGGAAAAAAAGAAGAAACAGGATTTTTATGGTCCCAGTCATTATTTGAGTAACACAGAGATTATTGATGTAACTTTAATGGAAGAACTTAAAAAAGTTATTAAAATGAATAAGTTGAATTTTTTTGATGGCTTAGTTGCAACTTTCAGAATTATCTATGGTGCTCATTACGATGTGGATAATTGTCTTGCATATGATGGGCAAAAAGGAGTATTGGACTTTTTACTATTTCCCTTAATTTCCAGAGCATTACAGCATCACACTATGAGTGTTGAGTTGGCTCATCCTAAAGCTGGATGGAATAGTACTAGAAGTTTGAGAAATCCAGGTGAGGCTATATCCAACCTGCTAATGTTTTCTATCGTATTTTCATTAGAGGCCGCACGATTTTCTGCAGCCCTTGCTTTAACTCTTCTCTTAATCCCAGTAGTAACTATTATTCATTGTATTAAATATTTAAGTCCAATTGAAATCAATCAAACATCGATGACACCCTAATAATTATAATCCAAACACAGAGCATGCTGCATAAATTACCACTTTTAACGCTTGTAGTGTAAAATAGAGCCACTCAACACGTTGTTAGGACAAATAAATGCTGCCAAATAAACTACTCGCTATTACTAACTTGATTAATCAAGCAAAAGACCAAACAATAGCGCCTATAACAGCACCACAGATTCCTGATCTAATTTTAAACGATTTATTTCAAAACATGCTTCAACTTGAGTTACAGCAAGAAGTTGATTTTTTGAGTAATGCGATTAAAAATCAACAAACCTTTCGGCAGGAACTTAAAGCACGTTGTCTGTGGCGCGCAACACACCCCTATGAGGCTATTTCCTTTGCAGAAGTAGCTGAATCCAGTATTAATAAGCTTTATTGGCAGATATGTATGCTGGCTTTTGAACCTGAAACCATGCAACAAATGCTGAAAATCATCGCACCCAATCTACAATCGCAAGTAATAATAGATTTGCCCTTACCCACATTTACCAATAACATAAGTGAGTCCACTGGGGGAGAACAGCCAAAACTCACATTAAGTCTAAGTGATAATTTATATGAATTATCAGAGCCACCAAGTTATGAAAAGCTCAGTGACTATGCCATAAGCGGTAATATGCTATTTGATGTAAGTCTTATACAAAATTACACTATATACATACATGCCCAACTACAAAAACTATTAAAAACACAACTCCCCGATTTGGAAAAACGAATTTACAAACATAATCTATCCTTTATAAAGTTAGCAATCGATATCAATAACTTGAACAATTCCAATGTTACCTGCAATGACATGATTGAAGAGTTAGCAACTGGTTTGGATCAAAAAATTTACTCAGAATCACACGCAAAAGCAGCCTGTAAACGCTTTATGAATTTTTTTAGTTCGTTGCCAGAGCCAATGCAAGCAAACCTTAAAACCCTGCATGCTGGCAATGAAAACTTGGGTGGATTGATTGACAATGTAATTAGCAAAGGAGAATACAGAGGAACTACAGTTACGACTCTTATGCACATTCTAAACGCCAATTCAAATGCCGCTGTGTTAAAAAAACAAACCAAAATAAGTCAGGAAGAATTAGAAGAATTAGAAAAACAATACCGACGCCCTATTACTGACACGAAAAAAATCCCTCATATTTTATATTCTCATTCAGAAACTAGTTTGATGCATCAAATTTTCAAAAAAATACCTCCTGTTTCGCCTGATGATTTGTCTAAGCTACTGCAGTTATATCCTTCCGTGTTTTATAGCATCTTATTAAAAGTTATTGCTATGGAAAATCCCGAAGCTTCATTGGAGTTATTAGTTAAACAAATTTCTGCCAACCAGTATTCGTCACAACAAAATAAAATACTAGTAGATGCCATTTTTAGCAATTACTCAAGATTTAACCAGGATAAATCTCTGTTATGTTGGGTAGTCGGTATCGATAATTCATTCTTTTTGGAAGAATATCTGAAACATTGCACAGATGAAGAGTTAATTGAATCAGTAGAATCAATGCTTACGAACTCCCAGTCCTCTTTCAACGAGTTAATAAAACGACCGAAGCATTTAAGTACAATTCTAACCAGGTTTCCAAAAGATAAGCTAATCCATGTACTAGATGCGATAGATGACGCAGGTAATTTACCTTTATATCTGGCAGCAGGCAATTCAGAATCCCTAGGACTGCTATTATCGACCTACCCACCAGAAAGTCGTTTGGTAGCTTTAAATGCTAGTGAGTCAGGTCAAGATAGCACGCTATATCGTGCGTCTTTTCATCCTAATTCTCTGAAAGTAATTCTTGATCTCCTTCCCGAAAACGATATATTTACCCTTTTAAAAACACAAATTCATAAAAAGAATGTTTTAGAAATATTAGTGGACATGAAGATTCTGACAGCGCAAATAGATTTAAAATATTCGTTTTTACCTGACTTTATCGCGCTTTATACTTTAATAAAGAACGAAACAAAACAAAGCAACACCAATGAAGGATTAATAAACTTGTTTGGATTTTATCGTCCCAATAACGAGCTGGTGGAATTGCACGAAGATATCGATAAAGCAAAAACTTTCGATGAAATAAAAGTTTTGTTGACTACTTATGCAGAACAAAACAACTATACACCTATTGCCAAAGAAATTATGAAAAGGATAGGTATTAATCCGCAAAATACCTTAAGCCTCTAAGTTCGGTTATTTTTAACGATAGATTGTGAACTCCTACCCCATGCGCAAGAAAGGAGCAAGCACGCTTAGGCTGAGTATCCTCACTTTCTGAACCCAATCGAAGCTCCCTTCTCCCGCTTGCGGGAGAAGGTGC
>JBAZRP010000117.1:0-8915 GCA_041662885.1 Legionella sp. | reverse complement strand
GTCTATTTTGATGCAAATAACAATTTTATGGTTTTATTTTAATAGACTCTTTGCTAGGATCGGTGGGTCTAAACTAACCATTTCGATTTCGGCCTATTTCAGGCTCATTTCTGGATTAGAAAATACTCTTATCCTAGCCACAATTGTTGGGTCAATGACCCGACAACATTAAGGTAGTGCCCTTGGGCTAAAGCCTAATCTAGGTGTTTGCCAGGACAAAGTTTGTCACTGCAGCGGTGAATTGATAGCTTGCTTTATTTGCAGCTAGTACACCCCCGTATGGCGTATCACTAGTGCAAGGAATCTGTATATTAATGAGCCTTGACGCTACAATTTGATTCGATGCAACATTGGTCAAAGTAATTTTGGCTGAAAATTCAATTACACTGGGTCTTTTCAAGAAATTTTGCTCTAAATTCAATAATAAAGTATCCAGGCGATAAGTTGCATCTCCGGTATAGGCGCTTGATTTTATTGCAATAAATTTTTGAGTTCTTTGTAAACTTTCAACGATTAAGGGATAAAGCATATCCGCAGGTGGATTAGCCCAGGAGTTTTTAGCAAAGGATTCTACCTGAAATGGTTTTTTAATATACAGCATTTGTTGGGTTTGAAAACCTGCAACAGCGTCGGGTGGAGTGACATGTATGCTCACACGCTCTGAGGCAGCGGCTGTTTTCTTTACACTGTAGGAGCTTAAACGGAATTGATTTGAGTCGATTACTTTTACTGGGGAACAGGCTGTTAATAGGAGTGATACTCCCAAAACCTTGGACAGCATTTTGAAAATTTTTGGGCCTTGGCCTGAAGTATCGACTCGCTTTTTGATCTTAGTCGAAGCTCCCTTCTCCCCCTGGGGAGAAGGTGACCCAAAAGGGCGGATGAGGGTAGTGATGGTGGCAAAATATTGTAGACAGTGCCACTTTTCTAAACCCTCATCCGCCCTACGGGCACCTTCTCCCGCCAAGCGGGAGAAGGGAGCTTCGACTAAGATCAAAAAACGAGTCCATAGTTTAAGGCCTTGGCCCAACCTACGTTCAAACAGACTTGATGCGTTAAAAATTCTCATTTACTCTCCTGGACCGGGTTTTGGTGGGGTAGTACCACGGATAATGACCGAGGGATTTTGACGCATTTCATTCGTTACCTTTTCAAGATTAGCTGATATTGTATTCAATCGACGTATTAACTCCGCAGCTTCTGGAGAAACACCATCGATAGCATTTTTGCCAGACACCATGGTTTTTGAGATGTTGGCACCTGCGTTACTCATCTCAAGACTTAATTTATTAATTCGCTTCACCACTACTGGAAAATCTTTACTTACTTCAGCCAGATTTTCTAAAAACTCTTCAGCGCTTTTTAAAGAATTATCCATGGTGTTGCTGTTTTTTGCAAAAACCGTGGTGATTTTATCCATATTTTCCAGGGTTTTTCGTACGTACTCTGCATTTTCTTTATTAAACATGTGCTTAATTTGCTTGCTCACCTTGGTCACATTATCAGAAGCCTCGCGGATAATTGCATCCAACTGATAAAATAAAGAAGGCTTAGCAGGAATTACGGGATACGGCTCTCCTGGCATGCGCTCTAAAGGAGTTAAATCAGCAGAACCTGCTGACAAACCAACATAAGAAACACCAGTTATTCCTTGAGAAATTAAGGTGGCAAAAGTACTGGTGGTTATTGGAGTTCCGTCTTCTATGCTTAAAATAATCTGTACTTGCCTGGGATCATTTTTGGTAAGTTTTATCTCTTTAACAAAGCCTACTTGTACACCATTATACTTAACTGCAGCATCTTGATTAAGACCAGCAGCTGCTTCATGTAAATAAACACTGTATAAAGAATAGGATTTTTGATTAAAACCAACAGACAACCACAAGCCTACAGACAATAATGCTGCAGACAAAATCACTACCACCAGGCCTACCAAAGTATAGTTGGCTTTCGCTTCCAAGAAATAATCCCCTAAACCCTTTAAAATTGACTGAAATACTCAACAATTAGTGGGTTTTTATTTTTCATTAATTCATTAATAGGCTCAACGCTCAGTACCCGCCCATTCCCAACAAATGCAACTCTGTCCGTTGTTCGTTTTAAAGATTCTATATCATGACTGACCATGACTATAGTTAAATTTAAAGCATTCCTTAAAAAAACCACTAAATCATCGAATAATCGTGCACTACGCGGATCAAGTCCTGTAGTTGGCTCATCCAAAAATAACAATTCCGGATCCATAGCTATTGCTCTTGCTGCTGCTGCCCTTCTTTGCATACCACCGCTTAACTCAGAAGGAAACTTTGTAGCAGCAGTATTGGGCAAACCTACCATAGCCAACTTTAATAGGGCTAGTTCCTGCATAAACTCAGGTTCTAAATTAGTAAATTCTTGCATTGGAAACATAATATTTTCCATTACATTCAAAGCCGAAAACAATGCACTATGTTGAAACAACATTCCCCAACGACGCCTAAGCAAAAAGGCTTCATGTGTGTCTAACTTATAAATTTCCTTTCCGAATACTTTAACGCTACCCGCTGTTGGTTGCAATAACATCAATAAACTTCGCAAGATAGTCGTTTTTCCACAACCAGAGCCACCAATTATGGCAAGAATTTCACCCTTTTTCACAGTCAAATTCACATCTGTGTGCACCCATTGCCCACCCAGATAGTTTTTCATGCCCTTAATTTCAATGACTGGTTCGCTCATTTACAGTTTCATCCAACTATAAACTATAGAATAAGTAGCATCAGCAACTATAATCAAAAACAAAGCTTGTACCACACTTTTTGTTGTTTGACTGCCAATATCATCAGCACTTGCTTGTACTTTAAAACCCTGAAAACACCCTACTAAAGAAATAAGAAGGGCAAAAGCAGGCGCCTTATACAAACCCAACATCATTTGCTGTAAACCAACGGAGTCCTTTAATCGTTGCAGAAAATCAACGTAATTTATTTGTAACATAGATTTAGACATGATCATGGCACCCAGCACACCAAACATGTCGGCCCAAAATATCAAAAGTGGAAAAATTAATAATAAGCCAATTACCTTAGGCATTACCAGTAGTTCGGTAGGAGAAAGGCCCATAGTTAATAAAGCATCGACTTCTTCATTCACTTTCATACTGCCAATTTGAGCGGTAAAGGCAGAGCTTGTTCGCCCCGCTACGATAATTGCAGTTATCAAAGGTGCAAATTCACGAAAAACAGCCATTCCAGATAGATAAGCAATAAATATGTTGGCGCCGTAGGTTTGTAATTGTAAGCCCATTTGATATGCCAAAACGATCCCAATCAAAAAGGCCAATAATGCAACTATGGGTAAGGCTTTAACACCTGCAGATTCCATAATAGAAATGATACTCGGAACTTGAAAGCGTTTAAAAGAACCAAGCGCTTCGAAAAACTTACAACTTAAATCGCCAATTAAAATTATTAAGCCATCGATCTGGAATAATTTATTTTCTGATTCTTTTCCGATCTGATACAAAATGCCTTCAGCTGCGGGTTCGGGAATTTGATATTGCAAATATTCTTGTTTCGAATCTATTAATTCTAATAATTTATGCTGATTTTCAGAAAAATTGCTGCAAGTAACCTGATTTTTCTGCTCTTGTAATGCTTGAATAAATTTGCTTAAGGCTAAGGCCCCTGCACTATCAAATTTTTTAATATCTGCGCCATTAATGATGATTTTTTGCCCTGTTGGTGGCATTTCGTCGGCAAATTTTTTATACAAGGAAGCAATGGTTTCCACAGACCAATCGCCCGAGCACAAATAGCTTTGCGAATCTTTGTTAAAAATTAAATGGGGACTAGTGTGAGCCATAATCAAAGCTGTAATGATTTATGAATGAATCATGTTATCACACAATTGGAATTAGGTAACCCGTCCTAAATGAATTGTGTAGTATAATCTGGATTTAGCGGATCCGCGGTAGTATCAAACTCGTAATCATCTTTTTTACTATCAGTTTCAATCTGACTTACAGCAGCACCAATTTTATTAATAACTGCTTTACTGTTAGTATCAAAATGGAATAATGAAAACCGACCCATTTCATTCCACTTATAAATAAACACTGTACCCAAAGTCAACACTGCAAGTATTAGATTCAGGATTATGTTCTTAAACCCTCGATGCACAGATAAAGTTCTAACATCTTTATATTTATTGCTTTTATCATGCAATAAGTCATTCATTGCATTTTGAAACACCTGTAATTCTTTAATCTTACCGGATTTATAATCTTTACATAATTCTTCAGCCGCAATTAGTATTCTACCGCATGCTTTATAAGCACGATAGTATTTTATTTCATCATCTTTGACGAGATCAAACTCTAATAACTTATGTTTTAATTCGTTTAATGCTCTTTTAACTGGCCTTAATTGCTTTACACGATTAATATCATAAGTCAGGGACTTCGCATCGACCATGGTTCTGTTTTTAGTACCAATACCGTCCTTCATAAATATTGATTCATTAAAACCATTATTTTCATCGGTTACAATACATTCAAAATCGCGACTATCAACCTCAGGCTGCATTTTTTTTTCTAAGCCATCAATGAAGACAATCTTAGCAAACTGAACATTAGCAGTCCAATGGACGTTAAAATGATTATCGACAGTAATTGTGTTTCTTTCAGGAATATCTCTAAAACCTTGAACAGCCTTTCCATTTACTAAAGCATGCAGATTTACTTGAAATGCTCTTGCCAGGGCATCCAGATCTATTTCATTGCCCCAAAAATAGTCTTGGGTAACAGTTGAAATAGCGGCAATAATAGGAGAATTATTAGCAATCGGTGTACGCTGACTTTTCTGTTTCAGATCCACGTCCTTACCGTAAAATAGACGCAAAAATAATACGGCAAATGCATTATCTCTATCACGCACTGTGTCATGTGTTTGGTTTCTTACTAAAATCACTTCATTTTTAATTTCTTCTATGCCAGCAAATTCATTAAAACGTGGATCTTCATTATCTGAATAACAAACGAGCATAAATTTTTGGTAATTACTATTTGCCATTAAGGCTTGATAATCATTCGCAGGACTTGCTTCAGCACACGCTTGCTGTAGATCTCTTAGTTGAAAATCATAAGCAATTTGCCTTAAGGAGTGTTGTAACTCATTTAATAGATCGAGATCGGGTGACGCATCAAAATCGAATTGTTGAATGCTTTTGTAATGCGCTCTAATTGAAGGATAAAGTGCCATCCAACGACGAAACATCGGCTTATTTTTTGTAGCATGTTCTTCTTGAATAATTTTAATTAAACTTTGAGCGAATGCATAAAAAGCGCAATTTCCCATACCAGGATTATCAATACGCTCTTCTATTATATCAATTAGAATTTCATCATCAAGCGAACCGGTTTTTGCCAGCATTGAGCACCTCAAAATCTGCATATATGAGAAAAATATTTGTGGATTGTCCCACAAGGAATCATTGTAGTCAATGTAAATACACACTTTCTGTAACTTGGTAGTTTGCAAAAGTATTTTATGCTAAAATTACTTCTATTTTATCTAAACCTCAAATCTGGCATGAACAACGACTACAGTCAATTCGAACAAAGAAAGCGCGATCATATAGAATTTGCCTTAATGCCCGCAAATCAAACTAGTGAGCTAAATCCTTTTGACCAGTTTTCCTTAATTCACGAAGCCCTGCCTTCCATCAACTTTGATGAGATTTGTATTAAAGGCAAAAGATTCAATAAAATCATAGAGAAACCGCTATTCATAAGCTCCATGACCGCCGGGCACGAAAAGGCCGTTGCGATTAATAGGCGATTAATCGAAGCCTGTTCTGAGTCTTGTTGGGTCATGGGTGTAGGCTCACAACGACGTGAGTTGACTGATAAATCAGCAGCTTTTGAATGGGAACCCTTAAGAAAAGCCTTCCCCAAAGTCAGACTGTATAGTAATTTAGGGATTGCCCAGGTCATCACAACACCAATTGCGGCAATTCAAAAATTGGTCGATACCATAGCAGCTGAAGCTTTAATTATCCACTGTAATCCCCTTCAAGAGTGCATTCAACCAGAAGGAACGACCCAGTTTAAAGGATGTTGGGAAGCATTAGCCAAACTGGTACGTGAAATTACTGTGCCCATTATTATCAAAGAAACAGGCTGTGGTTTTTCTAAAAATACCCTTAAACGATTGAACGAATTGGGAGTCGCCGCAGTGGATGTTAGTGGTTTGGGCGGTACGCATTGGGGCCGAATTGAAGGCCATCGTGCACAAAATGATCCAATACGACAGCAATCGGCCACCACTTTTCGTAATTGGGGCATAGATACCATTACCAGCGTATGCAATGCCCTTGCTATTAAGCCAAATTTTGAAATTTGGGGTTCTGGTGGTGTGCGACATGGTTTAGATGCCGCAAAACTATTTGCCTTAGGAGCCAGTTCAGTGGGATTTGCCAAACCAATGCTCGAAGCAGCCTTAGATTCAACAGAACAAGTCTTGCTTAAAATGAATACAATTGAATATGAATTAAAAACAGCAATGTTCTGCACCGGCAGCGCTACGCTCAATGATTTAAAGGAGATGGCATGTCCCTAGCACCCAATGCCGATGAATTATTCCAAGGCTTTTCCAAACTAACCAGAGAAGAACGGTTTGAACGCTTAATAGAACTTGGTGCTCTTTGTGCTGAGGATATTGCATTCTTAAAGCACGGTGGCATTAAACAATTAGATCTTGCCGACAAACTTATTGAAAATGTTATCGGTTATTTTCAATTACCCTTGGGCGTTGCAACAAATTTTACTATAGATGGCCAAGATTATGTAATTCCTCTCGCCGTTGAAGAAACTTCCATTATTGCAGCTTTATCCAAGTCAGCAAAATGGATAAGACAGCACGGCGAAATCACTACTTCTATTAAAGATGAGGGTATCATTGGCCAGATACAATTGGCGAAGATCAAAGATTTTGACCGATTTTCACGTATTATCAATGAAAATAAACAGTATTTCATTCAAATTGCCAATGAAGATGTGGCCGCTAATATGGTAAAACGCGGCGGCGGAGTTACTAACCTGGAAATTCGTCGCCTAGCACGTGAAGACGGGCAGGATATGGCCGTTATTCATTTAAGCATGAACAGTTGTGATGCCATGGGAGCTAATATTATCAACCAAGTGTTGGAGTATTTAAAAAATCCCATAGAAGAATTAACTGGTGAAGAAGTCACTATGTGTATCTTATCCAACCTTAATGACCAAAAACTCACGAGTGCAACGGTAACTATTAAAAATATCGACCCCGAATTAGGCTATAAACTACAAGAAGCCTCTTTATTCGCTGAAATGGACCCCTACCGTGCAGCTACACACAATAAAGGTGTTATGAATGGTATTGATCCGGTTTTAATTGCCACAGGCAATGATTGGCGTGCGGTTGAGGCCGGAGTGCATGCTTTTGCTGCTCGTTCTGGTCATTATCAAGCAATTACCCGCTGGCGTTATGAAAATGAAGTGCTCACTGGAACTTTAACAGCACCTATTATAGTAGGCACCGTTGGTGGCGTCACTGCTTTGCATCCTACTGCAAAAATATGTTTAAAAATGATGAATATACAATCGGCCAACCAATTATCGCGCGTAATAGCAGCCGTTGGATTGGTGCAAAACTTGGGTGCAATTAAAGCGTTGTGTACCGATGGTATTATTCAAGGACATATGAAATTACATATTGATAATTTGCTAATGGTCGCAGGTGCCAATGAAAAAGAAGTGCCTATGCTCAAAGAGCATTTACAAAAATGGCTGGATATCAATAAGCGCGTTAGTCTTACTAATGCTAATGACTTATTAGCAAAAATTAGAGAAACGCAGATAGCACTATGAAATGGCGAATTCCAGCAAAAACTTTTTTAGTTGGTGAATATGCCGCTGTAGCCGGTGCTTCTGCCCTGATACTAACGACCACCCCCTATTTTGAACTTGCTCTAACAAGTGCACCAGGCTTAGCTGGAATTCATAACGCATCCCCTGCCGGATGTTTTTGGCAAGACCAAAATTTAGAACAAGGCTTAGTATGGTCCGATCCTTACCAAGGAATCGGAGGTATGGGTGCTTCAAGTGCGCAGTTTCTAGGTGCTTATTTAGCGGCCTGCTCTATAAAAAGCACTGCGCCGATTTTAGACGACTTACTCACATCCTACTACCACTATGCATGGTCTGGTCTTGGTTTGAGACCAAGCGCCTATGATCTCATTGCCCAAGCGCAAGGCGCTTGTGTTTTTATCAACAAACAACAAGAACTGATAACAACCTACTCCTGGCCCTTTACCGATTTATCTTTTTTATTGATTCATTCAGGAACAAAACTGGCAACACATGACCACCTAAAAGAGACAAATTTACCTAATAAAATCAATGAATTATCCGAAATTTCTGAATCAGCCTTACAAGCTATAGAAGCAGTTAATAGTGCTCTATTAATAGATGCAGTAAACAACTACCATCAAAAATTATTGGAATTAGCAAAAGTCGCACCACATAGTGTGCAACTCATAGAACAATTAAAAAGCTCTCCCCATGTACTGGCAATCAAAGGTTGCGGAGCAATGGGGGCTGATGTGCTATTGGTACTGTGTAAAAAACAAAATAAACTTGCACTAATAAAAGAGCTAGGTACAATAAATTTAAGACTATTAGCTACCGAAGAACAGCTCAGTCCATTGTGGAATCAAGGTCAAACCTTAGAAAAATCCAAAAATATTCCACAAAAGACTTGATATTCTACGCCATTCCGGTATGATTTCAGCCTCTTTAGGGCCGTTAGCTCAGGTGGTAGAGCAGGAGGCTTTTAACCTCTGTGTCATAAGTTCGAATCTTATACGGCCCACCAATTTTAGGTACCACAGCACCA
>JBAZRP010000116.1:0-9165 GCA_041662885.1 Legionella sp. | reverse complement strand
CCTTTTTTAGATGCGTCTGTGAGAAGCCACATCTTACAAAAAAGGAAAACTGATTTCATTATATATTTCAATAGATTAACTTTTAAACAGCTTAAGGCAGTGCCATTAGGCCTTGGCCCAACCTACAAAACCACCAAATTTTTAATAAAATCATAACTCCTCAGGTACGTTGATGCTTTATTTGTAGTTTGTGTGTCATTATTAATAATACCAAGCCAAGTTATTACTCATTCTGGTTGGATTTGATCGTTTTTGGGCGTATACTCCTCGCCATCTTGCTCAGGAGTAACCTATGACAGAACCTACTTACCATGTTCAAAATCTGGATCAAATCAACACAGTTTTAGAGTTTTATAATCAATACCAAGCATTTATAACCGAAATAACGGCACATAATCAATGGACCCTACCTGTTTGTGATAATACCTATTTACAAAGATTAAATGAAAAAAATATAACAGAAAGACAACAGTATTTGGACCAATTACGGCGTCAGGGTACTAACTTAGAGACGATAGAGAACTCCATTGCCAAGTATCTGCAAAATATTATTACGCAAGGCCCCACACCTGATTTACTGGACCAAATTGCACCAGATATCGATTTTAGATTACGTAACCATCAGTATGCTTATCTTAAACTTGCAATTTGGCAAGGTAATTTGGACATTGTTAAAGTAATTATAAGCATTGTTGAATTTATTGATCATGCTAATAAATATGTTTATGAAAAAAAGGGGATCAATCCGTTTAGTGGCAAAACATATGATTTAAATGAAAATGATGACTCCGATGAATCAGTATATTCTGAGGATTCAGAAAGCTCTGAGATATTTGATGAGTCATTAGAATCCGAATCCACTGAAGATCTTAATAGTAATTATTTTGAACCGGTAGGAGATAGAGAACCACCTGATTCATATTACGATATACCCACATTCAAATACCATGTATTTTGTGACGCCGAACTTTTAAGTATCGCGTGTAGGGAGTCTGCAAACATGGAAGTAATTAATTATCTATTAGCCGAATACAACAAGATAGTACCTGATAGCGGTGAGCTAAACGCCATATCTAACTTCACACAATATGAAAATGGGTATGGTCGGGCCCCCCAGTACTGGCCATTACGTTTTGCATTAAAAAATAATAATCTTGCGGTATTAGAAACTTTAATACTAGAACTTGGTATTTTCACCGGTTTACGTTATTTATTGTCAAATAATAATGAAATTACGGAAAACAATGTGGATTTGGGTAGGGCTATTATTAATTATTTACACGCACAAAGAAATCATCAAGGAATCATTGCCCTCTTATTGGAAAGCAGTTCCAGTAATAGGCAAAGAAACTCTACGCTTTCCATTCTAAATAAGTATCAAGGTACTCAAGGACTGGAAGATTTGCAACAAATGCGCACTATTATTCTAGCAGCAGGTGAAGGCTATGGGGAGAGAATAAGCTCCGTTCTGAAAAATAAAGAAAATTTTATAGCTCCTTTGATGCAACTAATGGATAATAAAATACTCAGTCTTAATCAATCTTTGGTGGGTCAGGCAGGACCAGGGACCTTAGGAATATTTGGCAACAATGATTCTGGAGCCAGTCCTGAGAATCACATTAGAAGTAGGAACCAGCGGAGCTTTGAGAATAGATAATGCCTGAATTACCAGAAGTAGAAACAGTGTTACAAGGTATCAAACCCTATCTGGAAGGAAGTTGTGTTGAAAAACTGGTTATTCGCCAAGCCCAACTACGCTGGCCTATACCTCTTCACTTGGAAAGCAGTTTGGTACATCAAGTTATTGGCACTATTTCCAGACGTGCTAAATACCTGCTAATCCCCGTGCAAACGGGAACCTTATTAATTCATTTAGGGATGTCCGGTAGCTTACGGATAGTTACAAACCAAACCCCTGAGCAAAAACACGATCATGTCGATTTAATGTTTACTAATGGCAAAATGCTCCGATACACAGACCCCAGACGCTTTGGGGCGATATTATGGACTGAGGAAGATCCTAAACTCCATCCTTTGCTAAAAAATTTAGGCCCAGAACCATTAAACGCGGCCTTTTCTGATACATATCTTTTTAAAAAATGCTTCGGACGTAAAAAAACCATAAAAGAATTAATAATGGACAATCATGTAGTGGTAGGAATAGGCAATATCTATGCAGCAGAGTCCTTATTTAGAGCCCAAATTCAGCCATTAAAACCAGCAGGAACACTGAGTTTAAAAGAATGCACCGGACTGGTAGATGCCATAAAAGCTATCCTGCAGCAAGCAATAATTAAAGGTGGCACCACCATAAAAGACTTCAGCAGTAGCGAAGGAAAACCTGGCTATTTTGCCCAGGAACTGCAAGTCTATGGTCGAGCCAAGCTCCCCTGTAAAATCTGCCAAACTCCGCTAAGCCAGGCTAAACTAGGCCAAAGATCAACTGTGTTTTGTACTAAATGCCAAAATTAGTAGGTAGGTCTTGGTCTGACGGCTTATCACCTTTTGTGCGCTTAAAGCTCCCTTCTCCCCACGGGGAGAAGGTGCCCGTAGGGCGGATGAGGGCTTCTCAAGGTAGTATGTTCTAAACCACTGTGTCACCATCACTACCCTCATCCCCAGCCCTTCTCCCTACAAGGGAGAAGGGAGCTTTAAGAGTCAAACTTCCCATAAAGGGAGAAGGAAGCTTGGTTTGAAGTCATTGAGGATTCCCCCATAAAAAGTTATAGTTTCAAAACGAATATTAGAAAGGGACTTCCTAATGACCAGTATCTATCGATTAATCCTAACGCTATGCATTTTTTTCACTCAAACACTGCATTCCGCCTCCGATCCCGTTTCCATAATTCCTGTTGGAACACCAACCGTACAAAACACCGGTTCAGGTAACACTATTATAAAATACACCATTACCAATCAATCAAAAGAAGGGCATTGCTTTGCCATGACTGAGATCCCTGGTGTCAAGCAAGATACCAGTAGCGGCAACTGCTCTAAAGAATTTCGATTAGCGCCCAATGCAACATGTACCCTTACCTTAAAGGTCGATCGTACCCAATTACAACCATTCAAAGATCAACCTCGCGTCTGTGTTGTCAATCACGAAACGCACACTAATACTGCCGTTTGTTCTACACCTACTCCTGATAATGTTTTGCATGTTGAAACACTCGATCCTAATTTTCCTTATGCACAAGCTCCAACAGGAAATGTGTGTGTCTCTTCAGATTATTATGTGACTCCTGAAACCATGCTCGGTTCCTGGGCTATGATTCAAGCGGTGGCTGATGATGTTCGCGGCAATGTTTTACCGAGTTTTATGACTAATACTAATGTTGTCTATGCGGTAGGAACAGCTGCTATTGGTAATGCATTAGGGCTTAGCAATTGTGGTGGTGGTTGTAATCAATTAAATGGTTATTGTTTTGCTTTAAAATTTAATACTAAAAATTCCTACCCTTACATGATTTTTCAATCCGTAAATATTGGTGCAAATGACAATTCCTTTGATATTTATTTGGCCGGTGGTGGTTCTGGTGCTTTCCCGGCACCCTGCCAACAATTTTGGGGAACCGGTTCTAATGTAAATTGGGCTAATCATATTGAAGATTCATCTTGTGCTGGATATTTTGGTGACTATTCCAGTATTAATTCGAGTTATTCAGTTACCTATCAAGGAACACCCCATCCAGCTAAAGAAACCTTAATGAATGCCTGTACCTTTGCCTCTTCCGGTCAATCAGGTTTTAATACAGAAAATTTCAGTAATGTCAGCGTTGTTGCTGTTACCTGCCCACAATCCCTAATCCAAATCACGGGAGTTGAGATTCCTAGTACTGTCACAACGATAGGCAATCAAAGCATCCATAATCTTAGTACCCTAACCGATAATGATTTTACAAAAAGCAGCATTACCGGCATTACCACAACCCAAATGCAAGATTGCAAAACCCCCTCTTCTGGCTATTGCAACAATGTCCCAGTATCCGTACCCAATTATGAAGCCTCAATATCTGCAGACTTAAGCGCTCCATTATTAACAGGCCCACCTCCTAGCAATACCTATTGCCAAAGCAATCCCAATGCCCAATACTGCAGCTGGAACAATGGCATATCCAGCGCAGGCGGAGAATATTGCAATGCTAATTCAGCTCAATGCATTGGTTGCGGCGGTGGTTCGAAATGGTGTGTCTGTAATGGTCAAACTTTAACTGGCTGTGCCAGTTAAAGTTATGGCTATGACCCATAGCCCTCAGGATAAAGAAGCTTTCTCTCTGCACGTCATCCAGAGCGAAGCGAAGGATCTTCTCTTTAGTTAGCATAGATGTGGCTTGGGAGAAGATCCTTCGCTTCGCTCTGGATGACGTGCAGAAGAGCTCAGGGCCTTGGCCCAACCTACAAAACTACCGAATTTTTAATATGTCCCGCTCCCACACAAAATTTGCAAAAAATTACATTTACTGTAATTATAAAGAAAGTCCCTTTTGCTCATACCTCGGAGATTTGAATTGAAACGGAATTTATTAAAATCTGTTGTGCTTTTAAACCTACTAGGACTTTCTTGTTTCAGCTATGCTACTGGCGAAATTGTAGGATATCGCGGACAAATTTTTTATTTTACGGACAATCCAGTATATGTTAAAGATGCTTACAAATACTACAAAGACGGGGTGCTTTTTGTACAAAATGGAAAAATCCTCGAAGCTGGCGCTTATGACAGTCTGAAAAAAAAATACGCTAAGAACAGCACAATAGTTGATTATTCCGGTAAACTTATTACCCCTGGTTTTATTGATGCCCATGCTCATTACGCACAAATGGAGATGATAGGATCTTATGGAGATCAACTGGTTGATTGGTTGGAAAAATACACAATACCTACGGAAAGAAAATTCGATAATCTAGAGTATGCGAATAAAATTGCTAATATGTATTTAGATCAACTCATTATAAACGGTACCACAACAGCTCAAGTTTTTGCCACCATAGCGCCTAATTCAGTTGATGCCTTATTTAATGCAGCACAAAAACGCAATATGCGCATGATAGCAGGCAGTCCCTTTATGGATAAAAATACCCCAAGTTATGCCTCACTTACACCCGAACAGGCATACACCTACACTAAAGCCTTAATCGATAAATGGAATAATAAAGGACGATTAAATTATGCAGTCACCCCACGTTCTGCTTATTTATTAAGTGAAGAAGAGATTGCAGTAGCATCACGTTTATTAAAAGAATATCCAGGCATTAATTTTCAAACACATCTTGCAGAAAATATAGAATCAGTGGACATGGTTAAGAAAATGTTTCCAGGTAAGGGCGATTATCTTGATGTGTACGATTATTATGGCCTAATCACCGACCATTCTACTTTTGCCCATAGTGTTTGGATTGAAGATAAAGACTTCCAACTTCTTACTAAAAAAGGTGGGGCAGTGGTTTTTTGTCCTACCTCTAATTTATTTCTAGGTAGCGGCTTATTTAAGATTGGTGATGCCAATAAATACCATACCAAAGTTGCTTTAGGCACCGATTTTGCTGCTGGAACTTCATTATCCATGCTTCAAACCATGAACGAAGCCTATAAGGTCACTCAACTAAGAAAAGCATTTAGCAAAAATCCAAAAGATGTAAAACCATTAAATCCATTTGAAAATTTTTACATAACAACTTTAGGAGCAGCAGTTTCTTTAGGTTTGGATAAATACATAGGTAACTTTTTACCCGGAAAGGAAGCTGACTTTGTTGTATTGGATTTACAAAGCAGTCCCTTATTAGCATTACGAGAAAGTCGTAGTAAAAACTTACAAGATACTTTATTTGGTCTACAAATAGTCGGTGACGATCGCACTGTTGCTCATACTTATATTATGGGAGAGAAACGCAAATAACTTGTGCGTCATTATTAATGATGCCAAGCTACTCTATTCTACAGTCTGGTTGGATTTGGGCAATTTTGAGCGTATATTCCTGACCATCAAGCTAATGCCCAATACTGCAGCTGGAACAATGGCATATCCAGCGCAAGTGGGGGAATATTGCAATGCTAATTCAGCTCAATGTATTGGTTGCGGCGGTGGTTCGAAATGGTGTGTCTGTAATGGTCAAACTTTAACTGGCTGTGCCAGTTAAAGTTATGGCGTGTTTGATGTGCCAATTAATTTTTCCACACAAGATGGCAAATTTGATGCCAGTTTTGGATTGTGCTGCATCATTGGATTAACAACATTATTCTTAAAATAAGTACAGTAATAAGCATAATGATTGCTTTCTTGTTTCGATTCTATCAAATCATTTAAGTCAAACAGATGTTTTTGATAGTCAAAAGGATTTCTATTGAACATATAAAGTAAAAAATTCGTATGCTGTTTCACGGAAGTTGAAGCAACGCTCAAATTTATCAAAATTTGAACATGTTCCAAATCAAATAACGCAACATCAATTTGAATTATCATCGGTTGTTGTTCAAGTATGGTATTGAAATAATTTGCTAGTACCAACATATTGTTATCTATAGATAATTGCTCAATTCTGGTATAAATTTTTCGAAATTGCTCTACAGAACTAGCATCCTTTAGGTCTTTTTTAATTGTATCAAACTCAACGGAACTAACATGAGCCATAGTATTCACCATTAATATTAAAACGACCCACATTGTATAATTTAAATATTAAGGTTTTATTAACTAAGCAGATCTATTGATATTGAAGGTAGGGCTATGACTTGAGGGATCCTCACCTTTTTGCACCCAATTAAAGCTCCCTTCTCCCGCATGCGGGAGAAGGTGCCCCGAAGGGGCGGATGAGGGTGGTGACGGTAATGAAATTTTTTTGTCAATGCCACTTTGCTAAACCCTCATCCGCCCTACGGGCACCTTCTCCCCGAGCGGAGAAGGGAGCTTTAATTGGGTGCAAAAAGGTGAGGATCCTCAGGGCTATGGGTCTATGATCCAACCAATCATTAACCTAATAGTAGTAACTCAGTGTTGCCATTAATTATCTAGGTGGTCCGATTGTGTTCTTTATAACATCCAATTCGTTTACAATTTGGTTTAAATCATTTTTCATCGTTCCAGAGTTTGTGACACTACCACCCTTGAAAAACTTTTTAAAACTTTCAATAAGTGTAACAAATGCCGTCCAGAATCCAGAGCCATCATTTAAGCTTTCTATGGTTGATTTAAATTGCTTATTTTCAACAAGACCCATCACTTTTTGAGACCTTTCAGCTATAGACAAATCTGGATTATCAAGTTCCTGTTTAACTAATTTAATTTCTTGATGCTGTTCACTCTCAGCATCCAAACGCTCAAGCAATTGCCTTAATAAATTAGAAGCTTTATCAACTATAATATAATTGACTTCAATTGATTTTTTACTGTCTTCTAAAAAAATTTGCAGCGATTTTTCAACTTCCTCAGTACCCATATTTACAAATTCACTTTTTTCTTTATCATACAATTGCAACATTGCAGTTTGGTATTGAACCGCAACAGGATTATGAAGTTCTAATTCCTGGATCTGTTTCCATATGGTTAATTCAACTATTCCATTTAATAATAAATTTTTGCATTCCACAGTTTGAAGCGTTGTTAACGTCGAACTAATACCTTCAAATAGCTCAAATTGATCTTGTATGATGTTTTTTTGCAATTGAGCATCACTTGTAGTGTCTGTTATTGCCTCTATATTTAATTCGATTTGTTGCACTAAAATATCTACAAAAGGTTTTTCATCCAATAATTTCATTTTTTCTGTAAAAGGCATTTCAATTTCAAGAGCAGTGGTTAAAAATAGATTATTTATGAGTTTCATGGCTGGTTGCACTAAAGCTCCCGCCTTGAATCCCAATTCATTTTCAAGTTTCACTATGGGAATGAGAATATCTTTGTATGCTTGTTTTTTAATTGCCGAATAATCCTTTTGAATTATCTGCCCTCCCATTTGATTGAGTTCACGTATTTGTTTCCCGATGATGAAGAGTTGTTTTGCTAATTCTTTTATAGGCGTATTGTTGCCAGTACTCATAATTTCCTTTTGTGTCTCGAATACACTTACGAATTGATAGCTTGCATCAAATACCTGCGGATTATTTTCAATCAATGCTGTTCTAAGCTTATCAAGTTCACTAGAAAAATTAAGCGAATTGGCAATAGCACCACTAGTGCGAACTTGCAGCAAACTTTTCTTAAATGTATTGGTCATAACTGCAGGCGAAAGTGCAATGGAACTTTGCTGGTCTTGCTCCGATTGATCGTACTCTTCTTTAACTAAGGCACCTCCAATCCGTAGCTCTGTTGGTGATTTTTCTGGCTCAATTGTTAACTTTCGCTCCAAATTACCCGATTTTTTTTGTTGGGGTTGGTAGGTATCATTAATTACTAGAGCAGGCTCATCATCAACCTTCAGAACAGGTATTTGTTGAGTCAATATTCTTGCTTTGGGAACCTCTTGGTTCATTAATATACTTTTGATTTCCATTAAATCATCAAGTACCGGTGCATAAATATCTTGATATCTTTCGGAAAGCTTTGAAAGTGCGTCTACTGCTTTCATTGCCTTAGTGTGCAACATAATTAAAGTGCCTGCCTGCATTATAAAACTTTCATTTTTACCCATCTTTTCGAAATGTTGCAAAGCTGTTTCTAAATCAATTAATATATTTTCTAGGTCTTTTATTGTCTGCACTAATTTAGGTATGGATTCTGTACCCTTTTGGTAATCGATCACTCTTGGAGAAATATACTGCTTACTGTATTCCAAGAACTCTTCTTTTAAAAAGCCTATCTTTTTTGACATGCCTAAATTTTGCAGAGCGCTTAAATTGCTTTGTGCATAAGGTAAAGATTCTTTTTTAATATAGTCTAATGGCCTAGTACTTTTTGTAACTTCAGGATTCTTTTCTGCCTCAATATCAAAAGATTGTCTTTTACTTTTTGGGGCAAGATCTGCTGCAGCCTGATTTAGTATATTTAATTGAAAATCCAAGCCTTTACTTTTACTTTCTAAATGTTCAAATAAGGTATTACAGCAAGTTTTTATCTCTTTGTTCCATGATTTATCTGCCCCATCCTTAGGTGGAACTGAATTAAAATAATCTACTAACTGATTCGATAAATCTAAATTTACCTCTGACATTACTTTCTGAATACTAATAAAATT
>JBAZRP010000115.1:0-9186 GCA_041662885.1 Legionella sp. | reverse complement strand
ATCCAACACATTTTCTCAGGAGTTGTATCCGATATAGAGCCACTCTACTATGTAGATGAATCGCATAAATTGGTGCTGCGTACAATTCAAGAAACAAGCGCGACATTAACAAATAGGCACTAGCTGTCTGTATTTTAATTCGAAGCAATTCATTTGGTTGACAATATTTGAGCATATTTTATAATGTGTTTTTTTTTATGGAGTGAGATATCGTGGCCTTTCCTATAGTTATTTTAGAAAATTACCTTATACCAAGCGCAAGAATATTTATTGCTAAAAATGCTAAAACTCTTAAGGAGTTAGGGTATAAAAAATTTCTATTTGAAATGAACAGTGAGCTGTCTCCAAAAGATTTGATAAAGCAATTAACATTTCTCTGTACAAACACCAAATTGAAACAATCACCAGTGTATGATTCCTCGGTATCATTATTAAATATGTTAAATGCTCTTGAATATAATAAGATTGAGTATGAGTTTATTGATCCAGAAACTCAAAAGGAAGCATTGCAACAAATAAGCGATTTAAAAAAAGAGTCTGCATTGAACAATGGAAATAATAATGCTCTAAACCATAGAGAAGCAACAACAAAGCAGCGTGATGTAATAATGTCTTCAATAATCATCAAGCAAGCCAAGCAATATAACGGAGGTGTTTTTTTTCTGGGCGGATACAATCACAATAATTTAGTTCATTTACTGGAATCAAACCAATCAAATTACTACCGATATGCCATACTTTCAAATTCCGAAGAAAATAACAAAGCAAAGGAAATGATTCATCCAAATGATTTTGCTATGTGGAGTGGTTTTGAGCATGCAGATAATCGTCTGGATTATTATAAGACTGATATTTGTTATTTTGATATGAAAAACCCAATATCATTCGAATTAATTGAATCAATCTGTCACTTAACAAAACAAAATCCCTGTGAAAAACCGCATATAGATAGATATCTGTCCGAAGAACTAGGACACTCCTATGATTTCACCTCTGACGAGTTTTATGTGGTAAATGCAACTTTAAGCATGGAATCCCAGCAGAAAGCCAAGGAGCAAGCTAATTTAATTAAAAAAACATTTCCTAAGTTAACTTTTTTCATGAAAAATGAAGGTGAAAAATGTTCTCTTATCATTCCTGGGACTAACTTAAGTGAACAGCGGGATAATATAATACAAAAACAATAGGGCGTGTTTAATTCAATTTTCTAGGTCCCACTTGTCCGCGGGATCCAGTCGGTTCTGGATTTATGCAATAAGACTTTTCTTTATTCAAAGTCTTCGGATCCCGCGGACAAGCCGTGGGACGTAGGCCTGAGGGATCTTCAGGACGTAGGCCCTGAAAAAATGAATTGTAAACACGTCCTAAAGTTCCGTCTAAAACTATGGTTCTTTTATGACGCTGCAATCAAATCTGGTTACTGGATTAAGTCCTGTACTACATCCGCAACCAGAAATAAAGCACGTTTTGACTGGACCCTGGCAGTGGGGCTTTGAACAAATCCCATTAATTAATAACCCATGATTCATACATGGTTTTGGCAATAGGCAAATCCGCATCATAATATTTTTGTGGGGAAATATAAGACCAATCATATAGAGCCAAGCCGTCTTCGCGAAAAATTACAAATTCCAACCGTTTAAATGCTATATTTTTATAAGTGAATGTAAAGGATAAATATTTTCCTTGAAATTTTTTTGGATTTTGCGGCAATTCGGCTTGTCCTTGAGCTAAAAAGGTGACGTTAGTAAATTGTTTCATTGCTTGTTTTTTTAGTGACTCCACAAATTTTTCAGCACTTGAAAATTGTCCGCCAATTTTTTTTGCAGGAATCGTATGTATGATAATCATAGAAAAATAGGACGGTGTACCTTTTTTGCCGGTACAGATTAGTGTGCCAGGTTTATTGGAACTTATGTTCCAAGCAACAGGATATTTGATTGAAAATTTTGCCGTTTTATCCTCATATAGTTTATATGTATCGGAGGAAGAGCTGACTTGTGTTGCGCTATTATCTGGGGTTTTACTTATCTCAGCACTTACATTGTATAAAGCAGGTGAGTCAGATTCTAATGTTGTGTTTTTTGGATTTACGATAAAACCTACTATTTTCCACTGACCCTCCTCTTTTATTAACAAATATTTAATGGGTGTGGACACTCCTTTTTTTGATTTTAAGGTGCCAATAACCACACCTTTATTATCTTTAATTTCTCTGCTCGTAAACGATGCACTTTCGTTATCTTTGAGTGAAGGGTATTGATTAATTATTTGTTTAAATTTATCCATTGAAACCTCATGTTGAAAACCTTTTGAGGTATATAAGAAGTAGGCTTTTTGGATAGTACCATTTTGAATCGCGGATAGTTGATTTTTGATAGGCTCTAGTAATCCACTGGTAAGATAAAATGTAAAAGCTATAAACAACAACACAATAGCTATAAATCCAATTAGCGCGATACCAATGCCTTTCATTATCTTTATAAATACTGATTGTGTTATCTTTTCATTGCTTGGATTGTTGGTAATTGAAGAAGTTGTTTGCTGTGTATTATCAACTTTCTGTAATAAATTCTCTTGAATGTTTGCCCCACAATTCGAACAGTATAATGTACCCGGATTAAACTTGTTACCACATTTACCGCAAAAATTAGTAGTTGACATTTATTAGCCCCTAATTATAAATTTTGTATATTTACAATCAAGTATAGTATAAATTATAATCAATGGCTTCTTGTAGTAAGCTTAGATTTTAGGCCCCTTATTTTCATACCTTACTGCGTTCGGGATGACGTTAAACCGTAGCGGCTCAGTTACCGCCCATTAAGACAGATATTCCATCGATGCACCACATATTTTTAACTCCCCACTAGATTAGACGCACTTAAATAATTTTGTGCCACAGCGCTCATTTAAAAGTCAAAAAGTGGTGCAATAATCATTGAATTGTCTTATAATTGCCTAAAATTTAGCAACATATAAAATAAGGTATAGTACATGACAAATTCGTTCATTAATTTTACAAGTGAAGCCCATTACGAAGCTGATGTTGCGCTTCTGGGTCAAGAATTGATTCGTTGTATGAACAGAAATAAAGCTATTATGGTGAATTTAGCGGCTACTGTTCTAGAAATTTGTAAAGGCAAAACCGGAGGCTTTTCGCCCATTTTCGATTTATTAACAGAATATGCGAAAGCTAAAGATGTACCTGTCAATGCTATTATATCACTGTTTGAAGACGCCATACGCAGTACAAAGTCTCATCAAAATGCATTAGAGGGATATGGTATCTACAAAGAGCGAGATATCAAAGATTGTTGTGAAGCCTTTGCCGCTACATATACTCCACCGCAAATAAACAATGTAAAATCAGCGCGTTGGTCGGCTCCTCTCTTTGCCACATCCTATACTTACAAAGAAGATGTGCTCAACCGTTTAACAAAAAATAGTATTATCTATCAAAAAGCTATCAAACAATTGAATCAAGTTAGCCGTATGTATCAAGATCATTTGGTAGAGAAAAAATCAGTCTATACTAAAGCGCTGATAGTTGGTTTAGGGGACACCGGTGTTGAATTGTGGCGGACTGTTTATAAAGATTATCACGACACTGCTTTAACCCATTTTAAGGAAACCAAAGAACTTGATGTCCTGGCAATTGGCAGGGACAGTGGTTCATGGGGTAAGAGCGGCGTCTCTTATTTATCGGCTCAAAATGCTTATTTATTACATCGGGTTGGAGAAATCAATGCTGATGATTTTACATTGCAACAGGCTGAAATGGTGCGAGTAGATGCCAAAAACATAAAAAAAGCTAATGATACTATCAGTGCAATGCGTGGTATGCCTCGAATGCAAGCCGATGTTATTTCATTAGAGGTTAGAGAAAATGGTGCATTACCATGGGCTGGCGAAGGATTAGTTGATAGTGCACAAAACGCAACTTATAAAATAGTACTGTCTTTTGTTGATGATAAAGGAGATGAAGTTCGATCAACTGTTTACACCGATCACATAGATTTATGTACCGGACTAGGCCAAAAGGGAAAAAATATAGCAGAGACCATGATAAAAGATCCAGAACAACAGGCTAGGGCATTAAAGGAAAATAAAAAAGGATTTACCCCGTGCATTAACGGCACTGAAGTTGTTTTAGAAAATAAAGACGTGGGTAAATCGCCAAACCGTATGATTATTATTTATGGTTATGGCGGTACAGCAATGGCAGCTATGCGAAAATGTGTTTGGGGAGCAAAAGACAAACAGCCAGATGTTGACAACAAGACTACTCAAGCGATTGTTGGAGAAAATGTATATTTTATGTGTCGCTCAGGAACTAAAGGAGAGGGTACTTTATCTTCTGGTGTTGAAAAGCACATGCAGTGGATGGAGGATAATGGCAGAATAATCATGGCTATGGTTACCAACCTTGAGATGACCCAAGAAGATAAAGTATTACTATCTATAGATAAATACGAATTAATTCCAAATGGAGTATCACTGGTTCAAGGTGCTGATTTCAAAGAAAAGCATGATGAATTGAATAAAAATATAGAAAGAGCCAATTTATCCGAAAGAGAACGGTCCTTTTTAACTGCAGATGAAATAAAGTCTTTAAATTTAGAAGTATTAACAGACAAAAACAAACACTATGCTTTAAAGGATATAAATCGAAGGCTGCAAATCGTTATTGCAACTGAAAGTACTATGGAATGCGATCAACTCATTACGGCTCTTGGTGACGACCCAACAGAATTCGAAAATAAAATAATGAAAGTCCTCAATAAAGACGCTCTGGAATATATAAAAGTACCTGATTTAGTTGAAAATAAGGAGCAGGTAGTTGGTGTACAGGCTGGTCCAAATATTAGGATTTGGGGCGCTGCAGCTGGTGTTGCATTAAAGTCTGCTCCAGTTCAAAAAAAGATGACATCCTCGACTTTTTCAAATCAAACCAGACCAACGAATGCAATTATCCCATGCACTATGCCACCAACTCGTGCGGGTATCGGATTATATGCTGCCTTGAAACAGGAAGCCAGGAATGCCAATATTAATGCTTCGCATATGGAGGAGATAAGGCGCGTTCTGGTAAATGCTGTTATAGAAAAAGATAAGACTGTATCACCAGAAAGAGAAAAAATGATTAATGAATTTTGCACATTTGTACGACATGGTAGAGGGCAAAGTAATTTAGGACTTAGTATCGATACGATTAATAAGGCTTTAAAAGATAATCGCTTAGATGACTGCGTCCAACTAAATCATAATTCAACCTCTATCTTAATCCCTGAAAGGGAGCTTCTTAATCAAGTGCAGCCCCCTGAACCTGTTCAAGCTCAAGAGCCGAAGAATTCTACAGGTTACGGTTTTTAGGATTTTTTCAGTAAAACCAGTGCACTATAAGCAAGTAGGTTGGGTCATTTTGGCCCAAAATCCCGCATACTTGTGAGTGCCATTCGATATCGAATTCTTGATCATACTGCGCATTTTTAATGCTTGACATTTACATAATAGTTTTGGCAATAAATTTCCTGACTCAGAAATACAAGATTTGATTCCTGCACCAGAAGGTACTGATGGAACGATTAATCATATGTATGTAGATGTGAAATCAGATACAATTACTTCATACACACTATACAACTAATTTAGCAAGCGTAGCCTTGGATGGAGTGCAGATACTATCAGGACCCATATATGTCAACAGAGCCTAATTTAGAACATTTTTGTCATAGAAGAAGTACTGTTCGAATGCTCCTGTGGCTCATCAGTTGAAATAGTAACATTTTCTGCTTGTAGCTTTTCTGTTGCAGCAAGCAGAAAATGTTCCAGACGCGCTAAAGCTGCTTCAAGACTTATTCGTTCTTCTGGATTATATTTAAGAAAACCTTCTAGAAGAGCTTGGATTTCAGTTTTTAGTACCGGATTGAGATCTATGCCATCAAACAGTCCATTAAAATGACGTGTTTTATGATAGTGATCCGCATCATCAATAGTGCCTGGATTAGGAACACTATCAATAGATTTATCACCCCAAAACCGAGCTAATACCAATCCTAAGCTATAAATATCAGATTTAGCATTTGTTTGTATTGAATTTATGCATTCGGGTGATATATAAGGTACGGTTCCAATCATATGTGGGTTTTGCTCCGTTTTTTCTTTAGCAAACCCATAATCAATTACAACTATTGAAGATCTTATAGAATCCATCTGGATATTTTCTGGTTTAATATCATTATGAACAAGTCCTAAATCGTGAACTTGTTGTTTAAGAGCAAGGATAATATCGTACGTTAATTTCAATCTAACAATAACGGAAATAGCGAATATTTGTTTATTGAGACCCACTATAAACTCATTTAAACTAATACCTTTTATGTGTCTCATTACAATAATGCCACCATTTCCATCAGGAATCATGCCCTTTGCATGTAAATACTGATTTCTTTTGGTATAGCAAGCTTCTTTAAAGATAGTGAATCCAGTTGAAACATATCGTCTATAAGGGATGAATTTACAAATGCGTGATTTTTCGACAGGTTTATGTTTAAAAGCTAAGTTTCTTTCAGGCACTAAAACCCCTAGACTTTCAACTATGTTACCGTATGAGCCTTCGAATAGGGATTGTTTGCTTAAAACCTCAACACGATACCGCATCAAATTCGATTCTCTAAGTCGAACTACTAGAGGATTTGTGAGTATTATAGTGGTATCGGCATCAAGCTGATGGATTCCACTAGTGTAACGATGTGAATTATTAGAAAATAGTAAGCGCTGCAGCAAGACTTTTGCTTCAATACAGTTTGTGCTTTCTTCGGTAAATAGTTTCGGGTCAATAACAATATGTGGCACTAGATAATTCTCTTAAATCAAAATATGCGCCAATTATACAATGCATGGAACCTGTATTCAATAATTAGGCAACAAATGAGCGTCAGGTGCGTTATCCAGTAGCGCCAAGTACGTTATCCAGTAGCGCCAAGTACGTTATCCAGTAGCGCCAGGTACGTTATCCAGTAGCGCCAGGTACGTTATCCAGTAGCGCCAGGTACGTTATCCAGTAGCGCCAGGTACGTCATCCCGAGCATAGCGAGGGATCTCCAGACTGTGGCACAACTTCTTCATGTTTTGAAATATGAGAACCAAAAGTAAATTCTTTAATACCACATAATTGTGGTGCCGTAGACTCAAACCACCATAACAAGCAGCTTAAAATTGAATGGACAATTGTTTTTTCAGAAGACTTTCTGGAATATAGTTCAAATATCCCAAATGAATCAATTTTTCAATAAGATGGGATTTTTTTTGCACATTTAATTGATCCTTAATCTGATCAACGTAGTGTTCAATAGTTCTGGCTGATAAATTTAAATAACTTGCAATCTCCGTAGTAGTTTTACCTCGAACCAGATAAAAAGCACATTCCGTTTGACGCTTAGTCAATAACCCATTGGTTTCATTAGATAAAACAAAAGTTTGTTGCGATATTGATTTACCTTTATTAACTTGCAGCTTGCTAATGACACTAGGCATTGCAGAATAAGCATTGGTTACATCTATAGAAATTGCCGATGTACCCACTACTTCACTCAATTCATCGAATGCAGGAGATTTAATCGTGCAAAAAATCCTCCAGCAATCATTCACACATGGTTGAACTTCGAGTAATTTTAAGGGTTGTCGTTGTTTAATGACAGATTGATCATGCAAACGAAAAACATCAGCGAAATCAGACAACTTGCATGGAGTAGTGTAATCAGTCGAACCAAGCATATCGTCGATTTTTGTATAACCGAACTCACGTGCAGTTTCATGATTTACGTCTATGTAGACTGAGTTTAAATCTTTCTTCCATGTCAGTACGCCATGCCTTGCTAAATTGAAGTTCAATAAAGGGTTATCAATTGACATAAGTATTATAAAAAAAGGCCATGTTGTCCTATTTTAAGCTAATGATATCGGCAAAGTCAATTATTTTTTTCCCATACATAGTTTTATTATAGAGTACCCCATTGAGCGAATCACTGCCATTAAGTTAAGCACTAGAGCCCGTCATCCCGAGTGCAACGAGGGATCTCCGAAAGTGGCACTGGGCAACTCTCTTACTTTCTAATATACTAGATTTGAGACTTACAATCCTTCACTGCGTTCAGGATGACGTAAAGTCGGCGGTGATTGAACCAATGGGGGCAGAGGTCTTACACTATCCCTCATACACATTTTGCATTGATACCTAATTTTCTTATATACTAATCAAAATTAATTAATAGGGATATTTGATGAATTTTGATGCAGATAAAGATAATAACACTCAAAAAACGCTAGAGTGCACTGATAAAATTCAAAAGGTGTATATAAAACCTAGTATAACCCTTCTGGATGTGCTGAACATCGAAACAGGCGAGGTGAATGTGCCTGAAAGTTTAAATGGTTTACTGTCTTAATCGAGTGAGTATTGAGCCGGTTGAACCTCTTGTAATCAACGCAAGTCATTTTTATTGCGTGGCCGGCCCTCAGAAGCTTTTGATTTATTCTGCTCAAATCGATAATGCACCTAATCCCTCGTCTTTTGAAGAAGCACTTAATCCAAACAATTATCGTACTTTATCGCATCCTTTTGCTTATGTAATAATAAATACAACCTCAAAAGAATGCATACTCGTTCGTGACCATCTAGGTTTAAAACCGCTCTACTACTATTACCAATCAGGTCAGCTCATTTTCGGCGATACAATTACCCATATTATTCATCAATTACAAAAAACACCCGACTTACTTAATTCGGAACTGGATCATTTTTTTGGAGATGTTCAGTTATACACAGATAATACCCTATATAAAAATATTTATCGGGTGGAGCCGGGGCATACGGTGCATATCAGAGCAGATGGGCGCATAGTTAAGAGTTCTTTTTGGCAGCTTGAACCTGAAGGAGAAGTATTACGGTACCGTGATGAAAGAGAGTATTTGGATCACTTTACATCCCTCATGCAAGAGTCGATAAGCAATGCAACCCATAGTGCATCATCTATAGCAGCAGAATTTAGCGCTGGCATGGATTCAACAGCAATTTACAGCACCTGTGCCCAGCTTGGATTAAACCCAACACTTTTCATGCATGCACCACTTGCTGATTCAGTTAATGTACAGACCTATAATGACTGTTATGAGAACGCATTT
>JBAZRP010000114.1:0-9283 GCA_041662885.1 Legionella sp. | reverse complement strand
CACGAGTACGAACAGAAGCTGCCCCAGAGAATTTTGCCATCATAAGGCATATTGCTCTAAATCTTATTAAAAAGGATACCTCAAGAAAAGCAAGCGTTTTATGGCTGCATTAGAGGACGATTTCAGAGAAACGATTATTAGGCAAGTAATTTAAGATGCGTTTGCCCTACCAGGTTTAGGGAGTAAGATGACGTACCACTCTGTTTCATATTATAATTAGTCCCTAATATCAAAAACCGAACAACTAATGAACATTTGGATTGATGGCGATGCCTGCCCTAAGGCGATTAAGCAAATTATATTTCGAGCGGCAGTAAAACGCCAGGTTCTGGTTATTCTGGTTGCAAATCATTTAGCAACTGTCCCTGCCTCGCCTTTTATCAAAAGAATAATGGTGGAAAAAGGCTTTGATAGTGCGGATAATTACATAGTCTCGCAAGTTCAAAGCCATGATTTAGTGATTACTGCTGATATTATCCTGGCCGATCTGATCATTTCCAAAAATGCCCATGCCCTCAACCCACGTGGGACCTTATATTCTGTAAACAATATCAAACAAGTTTTAAGTGTACGTAATTTAAATGAGTCTTTGCGCGATAGCGGTATGATCCGTGGTGGATTAGATACCTTAAGCGCAAAAGAGATTCAAAGTTTTTCCAATCATTTGGATAGAATTATTACTCAGAGTAATTAAAAAAGTATTAGGGTCTGGTGGCAATTGTCACCACACCCTATGCATTTCCTAATGAAACCACCCGCAAGCGATTGCCATCAGGATCTAATCCAACAAAGGTATAACCGAAAGGTAAAACAGTTAATGGAAGTAATAGCGTAATATTTTTTGACTGCCATTGCTCAAATAATTCATCTACCTTTTGCTTGTTTGCTACGGTAAAGGCTAATTCAACACCAACATGTTCATCCGCAGGCGGTATCACCGTATGTTTGGCCTTTAAACCTAAATCCATGCCATTTGATAATTGAAACGAATGAAAACTAGGCGAGGCCACTTCTGGTTTTATTCCCAACAAATCCTGATAAAAAAGGCTGCTTTTCTCGATATTTTCAACATAAAGTATAATAGCATTGGGGGCAAATTTCATATTTTCTCCTTAATTGATTTAGCTTTCAAGTGTACTCATAATGATTGACAGTTTTTGTCAGCAGCAATTACTGCTCAGGGATATTATGCAGCAAGCGCCATTTTTTTAGTAAATTATGTCGGCCTTTGGGATATCGTGTTTCGCTTTGTTTTAAACTTAAAATTCTGTCGGTTCGAAAATGACGGTAGTCATCCCTTAGTTCGCAAAAGGCAACAACAACATGCACTTCTTCAAAAAAACCAAGTGCTATGGGCCAAATGGTTCGTTGTGACTCATCACCTTTAGCATCTAAATAAGACATGTGCATTTTTAATTCTTTACGAATTGACTGACGTATCAGCGCTTCCTTTTCATCATCATTTTCTACCGCATTTTTCACAGGACCAATCAATAAGCCTGAGAACTCCAGTTGGAACCTAAGATCTTCTGGGAGAACAGCCGCTATCTTGGCTAAAACATTGGTAGCAGCAAGCCGCAATTTTTTATCTGTCCTTTGTGCAACCCAACGCGACCCGAGCACCAAGGCTTCAATCTCTTCTTCCGAAAACATTAAAGGCGGCAACATAAATCCCGGCCGTAACACATAACCAATCCCTGACTCACCTTCAATGGATGCGCCTTGAGCTTGTAAACTTGCAATATCTCGATATACAGTACGCAAACTGACATTAAGCTCATTAGCTAAATGCTGTCCCGTGACAGGATAACGGTGTCGTCTTAAAAGTTGAATAAGATCAAACAAACGTTGGGTTCTAGACAAAATGGCACCTAAAAAGGTACATAAGCATTGTCTATATAATCATTCCCTGCCACCGTATCAATAATAAAACCTACAGGATAGGTAAGAAACATAGATGACAATGCAAGTGCCATTCCTAAAGCAGCAATACAAAAAGTAAGTGTGGTGAATGCTGGTAAGACTGGCACGACAAAGGTTAATGCAGCACACGTCCAGACTGCGTTCAAACCATTAGCAATTAAATCATTATTAGATTTACCGCCAAACATTGCTGACTTGAAAAGTCGCGTATAAGGTGAAACGGCAAATTTTGCACAACCCCAATAAAAAAGACCGTATTGATTGCTGAAAAAAGTGGTTGCTGACATTATTTCCCTCAGAACAAAATTAATTTGGTGCACCATAATAACATAATTTGTCCAAGATTTAATATTTATTTCATCGATTTTTATAGGACCAAATGCCAAATTCTGTTGATAACTCAGTTCCCAATCTAAAGTGAAACGTCAGCAAACCATTGACACAGATTAGAGTTCGAGTGTATTTTTATTAAGTCAATTCATGGAGATAAATAAAAGGACTTAGCATGCGAAAAATCACATATGGACTAGGCACTGCTGGAATTATTGCTATCATTTGCCTGGCAACAAACGTTATTTATGCAAATTATCCATCCCATCACGTACCAGCACCTGAAAAGGATGCCGTAATGGAGCAATTTCAACCTTATGTTGCAATTGCTGGCGGTTATGGAAATTTTGAAAGTATGGCACAAAATACCGGTAACACTGCCTTTGGACGCCTTGCTATAGGCATTACCAGTCCCATAGATCTCAATACAGCTCTAGGAGCTGAGGTTGGAATACAATCAGCAAAACGTATGCGACTTACCGATGAATCGGTAGCACCTTTTTTTGCACGCGCTTATTTCCCCTTACCAGTATTTGTAACTATTTCACCCCCCATTGATATATTGGCCACACTTAACTATCACATGAGTCCACAGGTATTTTTTGAACTGAAGGCTGGTGGAGTGTATCTACAATCCATGATTGATGACGCTGATATTGCTGGCATTAACCAATGGAATGCTGAAGTTCAGGCTGGATTAGGATTTAATATTTCCGATAGTTCCCGTATTGTTTTTGGTTACCAACACTTCTTCGGTAACACACCAGGTATCAAACATTTAAGTTTAAGAAGAGGTACTGCACAACTTTCCAATCTCCCAAGTTGGAACGCGGGTATGATTACTTATGAAAAGAGCTTTTAAAATATTTTGAATGTAAGGTGTATGTGGATGGAAATACAAAAAGATAAATCTGATTTACTAGCTGTAGTTATAATGGTAAAGGATGAAGCTATTTCCATCCAGGCTACTTTAAATTCCTATTTTGAAGAAGGTATTCGACATTTTTTTGTCTTTGATACTGGATCGACCGATAATACCATAGCACTTACTCAAGAATTTTTTAAAAAAAATAAACTAAATGGTAGCATTCAGCAAGAGCCTTTTATTGATTTTGCAACATCTCGCAACCGAGCACTTGAACTAGCGGAACACCATTTTGCAACGATACCCTTTCTTTTAATGCCCGATGCTGAGTGGTTCCTCCATGGCGGCAAGCACTTACTTGATTTTTGCGAAAAAGAAGAACTCAACCAAACTACGCAGTATTTAGTATGCATGAAATTAAACCGTATTGAATTTTATACAGCACGCTTATTTAGATCAGCAAGTAAGGTGCGATTTAAAGGTGTTGTACATGAAGCACCGGATGCAACACCAATACAAGTAAAAGCACCAGCCACTGCATACTTTGAAATTAAAGCTACCGAACAAGGCATAGCTAAAAGCCATAAGCGCTGGCGACAAGACTTGAAATTATTATTTTCGGCACATATAGATGATCCTACACATCCACGTACGGCATTTTATTTAGCACAAACGTACGAGTGTTTGGGTGATACAGAAAATGCTTTCGCCATGTATAAAGTTCGTGAAAAAATAAATGGCTGGGAAGAAGAGAATTATGTCACATTATTCAGACTTGGACGTTTGGCAGAAACGAAATATCAAGATAATCCACAGCTAGGATGGTCAATTGCTATGGACTATTATTTAAAAGCGTTTGCTATGCGACCTCATCGTATAGAGCCTTTAATTAAAATCGCGGATCACTATTGGCCTGATAATGTCCAAACCTGCTATTTATTTGCACGGCACGCTTATACTATTCCATTTCCAAAAAATGATTTGCTATTTGTTGAAAAAGAAATGTATGATTATTCAAGATATGAAATTATAAGTCGCTGTGCCTGGTACGTTGGTGAATATGCATTGGGTGAACAAGCAACTCTCATGGCCTTAAACGCCCGGCCAAATACAGCACATCTACTGAAAAATTTAACGTTGTATCAGCAAAAAAATGCGGTAAAAACAATTGAACAAACCACCTTATAGTGAAAACGTTCATGGGCATGTAAAATTCGTCTATTGTGAATGTATGAACATAATTTAAGGGATTATATAGAATTCAAGAAAGGACTCTTTATGAAATTACCAAACTTTAAAAAAAGATCATTAGTTACAGCTTTAGGTACAGTATTTTTAGGCTATGCAGCCATTAATTCTGCCTATGCAATCCCAGCAGAACTACAACAGTGTTTAAAAAATTGGAATGCAAAAAATAGAAATCCTGTTAGTGAAGGTGCCATTGTTGCTTTAATGGAATGTATTTCTGATCATGCTCTTTTAGTAGGACCCACTGGTGCCACCGGTGCGACAGGCGCAACTGGAGCAACGGGAGCTACAGGGGTGGGGACAACAGGTGCTACTGGCGTTACTGGAGCTAATGGCGTTACTGGTGCTACCGGAGTTACTGGGGCTACTGGCATTACTGGGGCTGTTGGTGATACTGGGGCTACTGGCGCTACCGGAGCAACTGGCGATACCGGAGCAACTGGTGCTACCGGAGCAACTGGCGCTACCGGAGCAACTGGCGATACCGGAGCAACTGGTGCTACCGGAGCAACTGGCGATACCGGAGCAACTGGCGATACCGGAGCAACTGGCGCTACCGGAGCAACTGGCGATACCGGAGCAACTGGTGCTACCGGAGCAACTGGCGATACCGGAGCAACTGGTGCTACCGGAACAATTGCTTTGACTAGAGCATCCTTAGAAACTTTAGGAACTGAAACCGCTGCACAAAGCACATCAGCTGCTGATGAGATCAAAACTAAAAACACTGATTCTGAACTTATAAAGCAAGCTAATGCAACACCTCACCACTCCACGGATCTTCAGTTAACACAAGCTCATTGGACAGCACTTTGTAATGAAGGCACAGGAACTTTAGACTCTCAAACTGGTGGTGCTTGTACAGCTACTCCTGCAGGAGCGGCTTGGGATGAAATTAATGCAAAATTAGAGTTTGCTGACTATGCAAAAGTTAATTTAGCAACCGCACCAGATAATAGTATTTGGCTCACCGAAATAGTTTCTCCAAATGGCAGTGCATTGAAATTTGCCGGTGCTAGTGGAGTCAATGCCAAATGTATGGTAGTTCATGTGAATGGGAAGCCTTATGATCCGAATGAAATCATCTTCAATAATGCAATGGCTGACGTAGTGGATAATCAGGCGACTTTATTCCCAATTACTCCAACAACTGCGGAGAAAATGGCTAATTTAACTATGGCATCAGTTAATGCACGCCAAGCTACTCCACTTATTGTTATGTGCGTAGGTCAAGGAGCAGCTGCAGGTGACAATAAATCGCTTCCAGCATCATTCGCACAAGGCATTGAGTCTATATCGGTAACTCAGGTAAATGATACTGAGTTAGGCTAGTTCAAAAATCCTTTCGGGCGTCTCCCAAGACGCCCTCAATTTTTTATCCTCATAAGAATCTCTGTAACTCCTAGGGTACGTCATCCTGAGGGATCCTCACCTTTTTGATCCCAATCGAAGCTCCCTTCTCCCCTCGGGGAGAAGGTGCCCGTAGGGCGGATGAGGGCTTAGCAAAGTGGCATTGACAAAAAATATCATTACCGTCACCACCCTCATCCGCCCCTTCGGGGCACCTTCTCCCGTAAAACGGGAGGAGGGAGCTTCGATTGGGATCAAAAAGGTGAGGATACCACAGGTACGTCATCCCGAATGTATGGAAAGACTTATACCAATCGATATGTTAGAGGCTGTGCCACAGTCAGGGGATCCCTCGCTACACTCGGGATGACGTTCCCGGGGAGTAGTGAAGCGCTTCGTCTTATACAAATACCGTATTTATTACGGTTTTCTTTGTGTTTAAAATTCGACATAATTTGTTCACTTATTGACATTTTAGGTAATAGTATGACAAATCAGAAAAAAGATGAATTACATGATCGCTTACAGGTAGTATTGAAAGAAATAGATGCACATCCATCATTTCCTTTGGCAAATTACATAAATAAAGAACAATTTAAGCGGCAAATAGCGAATCTATTAGCACAATCTGCTACCAACGAAAGCATTTTTCCTTTGCGGATACCCAAACTAAATCCCAAACAACGTACCTCACATATTGTGCAAAATCGTCATGGAGATTTTGTTGCGGTATTGGACACTAAGTCTAAAAAAAATGATGCGGGAAAAGACAGTACACGTATTATAGCTACAGGGTCAAAAAAGAGGGTCAAAGTATCCTGGAGAATTGATGTTTGGCCACCACAAGAATACGTTTCATCAGTCAGTTATGGCTCACAAAATGCAGCATTAGCACAAAAAGAAGCGTCCACTAGTCAAGAAATGACCACTCCTTTCCATGCCGATTTCATGCCTAGCGCTGTTTACGAACACAAGACTAAAACTGTAGCTCTGTCCTTATTTTCTCCCAGAATGCAATTACTACAGAAAGAAATGCACTCATTGAATTTAGTCAATCGATTTATAGTTGCCTATGGCTTAATGTACGCCATACGTTTTATGCACCTAAAAGGCAAAGTACATGGTGATTTAAATCCTTCCAATGTGGTACTTGATCTATTTGGTAAAGATTATTATCGCCCAGTAGTAATCGATTTCGGTGCAACTGAAATTCCGGGCACTCCTGCAGTAATCACACCAGGTTATGAATCCCCTGAGCTTTTTTGCTTTTTCATTCATAAACCCAATGTGCAAAGCCATTATGCAAGCTATGATTTTGAAACCCTTGCACAAGGCTATGCTCGTAAACGGCGTAATACTAAAGCCTATGGTCATGATGTAGTCAAGGGCGAAGATTTGCGCATTACTTATCCTGCACGAGCAGGTGAAAATCACAATGATTTTGCCAATGATGTGTGGAGCTTAGGAATAATTCTGTACCAATTATTTAATAAAGGTAAACAACCTAATTTTGCGGATTTCCAACAGCAATCCCAGCCTAAATTTTTAAAAGGTATGTTGGCAGAACAACGCGAACAACGTTCCAATATGAAAACAGCTATGACTCAATTTATGCAATTTATGTGTAAAAATTCTGAATTAGGCCCAGCTATTCAAAATGAAATCATTAAAGCTTTAATCGGCATATCACATGATGCTGATTATCATGCCGAACTGATGAATGACATTCTTAGCTGCTATCCTAAAGATGTAATAGTACAATTTTGTCGTATTCAACCGGATATAAATCCCGTATTAAAAGCATCACTTTTAAATAATTATACAGCAATGTTACAGGCCTTATGTGAAAAAAAATTCGACCTATTAGAATTTGTTACTCAAAGCATGAATGAGCCAAATTTATTAGATAAAACAACGCTCATTCGAAATTTAATAAAACACGATCTTGCCTTAGTTTATATGTTAGAAAATGTATTTAATTCCAAGAAAAGCGCCCAACAAAATGCTTTAAAACTATTACGCACATCCGGATATTGCATGGAATTGATTTGCATCAAGTACATAATTTATGATTATGAGAGTATTGGCAAAGACGATATCTATTCAAAACGATTAAAAATATTATTTAATGAAGTACCAGGTTTAGAATACAAAAAAATAATCGATTTTGCAGCACAATACTCTGATCCAATCTTTGCTCATACGCTACAGGTTTTAAATGAAAACGATGCAAATATCGGTGATATTCTCAGTTATATAGGAATTACTGCGAAAAATCGTAAAAAACTATTAAAAAAAGCGATCGAAGCAGATATCGATTTAAGACCCTTATTTGATCATTGCCTCATATTAGCCTCTCAACCAAAGTTTTATCCCTTACATTGCGAAGCTTTAGATTTAATGCTTAAAGAAGGATACGGGAAATCTGATAAGAAATTTATAACTACACACGTTTCCAAAGCATTACGTATCATGATGTTGAATACAAACAGCATTGCCGACGCCATGTCACTATTAAACAAATTAGCCGGCCCTTATGAAAAATTTTGGGGATGGGAAGACGATTCTGGAAAATTATTTTCAGCTTTTCAATTTACATTTAACGAATTACTGGCTTACGAACAGCAAATACAAAGCCGTGTTTTTGATTTTTGTAGAAGCCAAAGCCGCACCGAAAGGCTAAAGGTGTTAAATCGTATTAGCAAATTCATACTAGGTGCCGAAATCATAGAACAATTGTCCACCAAATTAGACTCTATTTTTACCCAGTCTTTGAACCAACATTTATCTCATAGAGGTTTTTTTAGTTCTTATTTAGGTAACAAATCGAGTTTGGTTACAAAACTGCAAAAGGCGATAGACGTAGTAAGTAAGATAGAAAAAAATACTATTAATCCAGTGACCATGGGAACAAATACACCTATTACTGATATTGAATTTGTTACCGCAAATTTGATTCAAACGGATACTTCTGACCCTGATTCAGAAACAGGATTGCAATTAGTGAATTTGTAATAGGACGTGTTTAATTCATTTTTTCAGGGCCTACGACCTGAGATATCCTCAGGCCTACGTCCCGCGGCTTGTCCGCGGGATCCAGAGATTTAGAATAAAACAAAACCTTTTTGCATAAATTAAGATCTGATTGGATCCCGCAGACAAGCCGCGGGACGTAGAAAATTGAATTGTAAACTCGTCCTAGAAGATCTCTATCGTCAGATTACTTCTTTAGTTGTTGATCCATTATTGAAGTGAGCTCATCAAAATTCTCTATATCCACTTTTGCTTTTTGAGCAACGATTGTTGTTTCATTATTATTGCTATTGCTGAAAAAGTTGGTCATCGTCTTGTGAATTTTGGGATCATAGAAGCCCGGAATATACCCCATTCCTTTCTCTTCTGGTTCGAGCTTAATTGTAATTGTACCGTTTTCGTCTCTAAACATTTCATTTACACCTATAAATAGTCGATATGGATTAAAATTTGGCGAATGTATTATAGCATTCTAAAACAAATAACTCAAAATTCAGGGTCTATAAGGTCTGGACTTGCTTTTTACCTTCTTTT
>JBAZRP010000113.1:0-9477 GCA_041662885.1 Legionella sp. | reverse complement strand
CTGAGAAAAAAGTGCACTATAACATTTGGGGTGAGTTTTTTAAATACACCAACGTAGGTTGGGCCAAAGCCTGAGGGATCCTCACCTTTTTGAACCCAATCGAAGCTCCCTTCTCCCGCATGCGGGGGAAGGGAGCTTCGATTCGGTTCAAAAGGTGAGGATCCCTCAGGCCTTGGCCCAAAGGTTTTCAACAGCAAGCAATGGTGTATTCGTTTTTGGCCTGGGTTAATTCATCAACTTTTAATAATAAATCGCTATTTACCTTTTGGAATACAGTTTCAGCATTAGTGTATTCTTCTTGAGTTCGTGCCTGCAGTGTGCCCACGTCTTAATCGGGCTGCTTGTGCGATATGATTGTTTTCGTACTTGCTTGAGTCACGCAGTTAAAATATTCTGTCAAAGCCTGTTTCTGATTGTTAACAAATTCATCGAGTTTATGCATAAATTCATTTTGGACACTGTACGGTGTTCGCACTGTCCATTAGGTAAATTCCTGCGCATTCCGGAGGATAAAATTATGCCTGTCATTAGTTTTGGAAAGCACAATGGTAAAAATTTTGTAACAATAATGCTTTTTTTTTGATACAAATGGGTTTTTGACCGCGTGGATATGGGTAGCATAATCCCCAAACTTTGTGGTTTGGGGATTTAAAACCAATAGGTGCTATTGATTTTTTTTGTAGTTTTTATTATTGCTCTTGCCACTATGGAAAGGGCTAGTTACAGCAGTACCTACAGAATGAACTCCTGTACCAACGCCATGAACAACGGTTTTGCCAGCAGAAACACCGGTACCAACAACGGCATGACCCGCATTGCCCGCAGCATTCATGGTTTCACAGCCTGCAAGTCCTACTGCTAAAACACCTGCTAATCCTGCTAATAGTATCGTTTTCATAGTAAACTCCGATTGTTATTTTTCAGTCCATCAGGTATAAATATAGCACATATTGTGGATTTTACTGGTAATCTTAAAAAAATATCAAATTGGGTATATAAATTGCCAGGGCCTTGGATCATGGGTTTCAGGTTGAGGAAGTATCCCATCTTCTACGTCCCAATTACAAGCCGCGGGACGTAGGCGGTAGTGTATAAAACAAGCAAGTCGATCGATATTAAAATAGGAAATTCCCTAGCCTGACGGCTTATTGCCATTACGTTAAGAGTTTACGTCATCATGAACGCAGTGAAGGATCTCCTGAAAATGGCCCAGTGCTACTTTCGGAGATCCCTCGTTGCACTCGGGATGACGGGCTCATGGGGCCTTGCCTCAACCTACATGAAAATTATGGGCTATACTGTTATTTATACAATTTTACGGAACAAAAAATGCGCTATTTTAAAAAGTATCTATCCATAGCCTTAATGCTTTTTTGTTCTATATTTTTTGTCCAAGCCCAAACAGCTACGGGGGATTCTATGAAGGACTCGATAGTATATTTTTCAGGTTCTGAATACCAGAAAATAAAACACAATACGGCCCTAAATCCTCAAGATCGATTGTACCAACTAAGCATGCCGTTATTAGCTTATGCAACGATGAAAAAAATAACCGAGTATCAAACGGTTTTAGCTGATATGCAGCAAATTTTAGATAATGAGACTGATTCAGGTAAAATCCAAAAATCCTGGCAATTATGGATGATGGGGCGTATGGCGGTTGCCGCGAAGTTGGCTGGTGATCAACAAAAATTATCGGAGCTTAAAACTACTTTAAGCAAAGAATTATCTGAAAATGATACAAAGGATATCTTTACCGGTTGGGCCTTTGCTTATTTGGCTTCTTTGGATCAGGATACTTATAAACAATACCAGGCAAAATTAAGTGAATACGATAAATTGGAACGTGCGCGTTTTGATAAAGATCCTGAAAAAGAAGGCAGTAACTATGTTTGGACTTTGGTAATGAATTTATATGCTGCTGCCAGTACCAATCAGGATGATGACTATGCGATGTATAAGGAAGAATTAATTAATCTAACACCTCAAAAATCGCTTACTGCTACCAGCCAACTAGTACCTATGTCTGATTTTCGGCAATGGGAAGTAAGTTTTCAACGTTATTCTTTTGCCATGATGCAAGATAAGGCAAGTTTAGGTGAGTTGCAGTCTATTAATTCACCTACTATAGAAAGCCTGGATTCTATGCTTGCTTGGGCAAATACTTTAATAACCCCGGAAAATTTATCGTTAAAAGATAATCCTAATACATTTTATCCAGCGGTGAAAACAGGGAAGGGGAAGACGCCTGATGGGGAGCAATTGACGCTGCGGAAGTAGGTTGGGACAAGACTGATAGTCGTCAGGCCAAGAGTATATCTTGGGAATGTCGTTACCGCGCAGGCGGTAATCCATCCATAAGTGGGCACGATACTTTATTCAAAATGGATTCCCGCCTGCGCGGTAAAGACACTAATAGGTACTATTTGATTCAAAAATTCCTTAGCTTGACTGCTATCGGCCAAGACCCAAGCTACACATTAAAACCACAATCCAAACCCGGATTTCTCCACGTATAAGCCAGCAAACAGCCTCTAAATATTGTTACCATGGTCCGAGCCTTTGTCGTCTAACTGCTCATCTTGGGTCTGACTACTTTTAAAAAATACTGGGCTTTGGCTGGCAGTTTTTGGCGAAGAATCGATATTTTGTGAAGAAAATTCCAATTCTTGAACTTCAAGGTACTCTAATGGATTTTTTACTAACAAATCAAATTCCCGTTGTACGTAGCGACTGTCTTTATCAGACAAGGCAATTTGGGTATTGGTTTTATGAGGAATCTGAATTTTTTCAGAATAAAATACTTTATTAAAAACACTATCAAACGCGCATAAAGGAATGAGTTTTAGTACATTTGTATGTTTTTCTTTAAAAAATTTATCCAGTTCATAATCAAAAAATCGATATACATTATATTGGTGTAGTAAACGATTGGTATCAAATCGTGCAGATACAAAAGAATTATAACTAAAGATATCTTTTTCACCCAGCATCCTGGTATTAATTTTCACTTGTTTTTCAAGTAAATACTGTAAAATTTTTTCACTCAAGCGAACCAGGTCGGCAGCCGCAGTGTATTTATCAAAATAAATAGTGAGCTGATCATTCATGGCAAATCGATGATTATCATGCAATTCCGGCTGAATTATTTTAAAATTACAAGAAAGATCATTATCTTCAGCACAGTGTTCAGTGATTAATAATTCAATTAAACCCAGTATTATAGTGTGATCGATAGTGGCTATCTCATTGATACTTATGTGAAGTTTAAATGACGCAGATTTATGTGAATAAAGACTACCTTTATAACCACTTTGTTTAATATGATCTTTTACTTGTTTCTTAAACTTTTTATCTTGTTGCATATCAATGGAGTATTGTGAATACAGACCTATATCTTTGTCTTGTATTGTATATTTGGATTTTAGTTGTAACTCTTTGTTTTTAAGTGGATAAATATGTATGAAGTTGTTGTTTGGCACTGTGAAAACAGTAACCTCAAAGGCTTTGATTAGTTTTACTAATTCTGAAGTAGAAATTTTGCTGAAAATCAATTAATACATCTCACAAATATCGGCAAGATATCATAGAATACAACACTATGTGAAGCTGCTTTACAGATGGGGCCACGGCTGTCGCATTATAATTTGATCAATCTGCTGTAGGTTGGGCCTTGGCCCAACAATATGGATATTAGATTTCGATTTATTTGACGAACAGTAAGAAATAAGATCAAATGCCACATTCGAATTTAGATGAGGTGGCATGATGCATGAGGCTGGGTACGTAGGATTTGACGTTTATTTTTCTAAATTACCTGATCCACGTATTTCCAGAAAAAAATTGTACCCACTCATTGAGATTTTATTTGTGGTTTTGTGTGGCAGTATCTGTGGGGCTGAAAGCTGGCGAGATTTTGTATTGTTTGGCGAATCAAAAATCGACCTTCTAAAAGAATATTATCCTTTTTCTAATGGTATCGCGTGCAAAGATACTTTCGCACGCGTTTTTGCTGTTTTAGATCCTGAAGCATTTAAATCGTGTCTTTCCAATAACCCTGCGTCGTTCATAAATCGCAATCCTAAAAAAAAGCCCTCTCTGCCTTTAAAATAGACTATAATTGGAGCAAAACTCCAATTTGAAGTTGTCACAGTATGAAAATCCCATTAACCGAGCCCACAGCGCCCAGGTATATCTATGTCAACCCCAAGACCAATACAATACACCTGCTTATGCCTGTAGTCAGTGGAACAGATATTGGCCTGGATAATACGTGTAAATCGGTCTTTTCAGTTCAGGAATTTTTTGGCAAAAGCGGCGATGTGCACCAAAGAGCGGTTCTTGATGAGCTTATGGCCTATCAATTGGCCCTTGAATTCGATATCAACCTATTGGACCAGGCGCCTGAATTAAAGAAACAAAAACAGGAACGATTACAGCAAATCAAAGAATATAGTGAAGTGATACAAGAGATACTCAAAAGCAAGGTTTTATATGATTTAGGTAAAGCATTACCTCGATATCCAAAACCCTTGCAAACACTTATGACAGCCAATGATGCGAATGTCTACACCATGCTGTTAAGGCCCAAAGTATTGGATGAATACATACGCTTTGCTAATCCGGTCTTTTCTGTTGACCGCACAAGCCACGGCTTGTTCTATAAAGCCCTGATGGATGTCTTTAAGCATATCAAAGAAATCCCTGGGGCCAGAGCGCGGATAGTTTCTGCAGTAATGGCCTCAAGTGCTGCAAAAAGGATGGATGTTGCAGGAATCCAACAGGCCTTACAAGGAGAATTTAAAAAACAATTGAAGACCGAGATTGATTTTACAAAAACCCCTGATGGTCGGGTACTTAATCAGGCGTCTATTGATAACGTAATGATTTACGGTGCAGACAACCCCGCAAGTTCGGAAGGATACATTGATGCACTGCTTCACTACTGTGCACAAGATTTTTTTGCGCAAGTCATTGAGCCTCCTTTTTACAGCGCCAAGCACTACGATGAGCTAGCTAACATCACCCAATTTTTTTTAGCACAGGTGAATATTTATTGCCGCATCCACAAAATGAGCCTCACAAATTTTGGTGCTATCTTGGATGCTGATGAAGATTTAAGTACCACCCTTGCTGCAATCGTGCAATCTTGTCTGTTATCAGGCGCACCAGTTGAAGATGCAATATTAGATTTTATAAACCAACAAAGCGATACCTTTGGCCTAAGCGCTCTCTTGCTTCCAGTAGAACAGGCTCTGATAAAAAGACAATTCACCAGACATTTTGCCCAAATCAAAGAATCCAAAGAGTTCGATGAATTTATTATATTGGATGCATCCAAGAAAGGTCCCTTTTTCTCCTATCAAAATGCGATATCCCTGCAGTTTGCGGATTTTTCCCATGAAGGCTTCCCTGAGTTAAAAAAAGAATTCTTTAAAAAAGTTAAAGATGATTTTAAACTCTTACTCTTAAATGAACCAATCCCACCGAATAACCCCTGGATTCATCAAACAGTTGAAGTGAGCCTTGATGCGCTATTAAATCAAATACACACCGAAGAACAGTTGCATAACGTCCTTACAAAATTACCCGATGAGCAAAAACAAGAAGTTATGAAGTCCCCCATAGTCCAAAAACTGCAAGCGCAGAAATTTTTGCACTGCGTCGCCAGAGGCCAACAGAAGGAGGCAGAAGACCTGCTTAAAGCAAATCCAGATGCGAATTTCTTGCTTGAAGAAGGCACCTTCACCGACTATTCAGGACGAACCTTTAACTGCACAGCCTATGAATACGCCTACTGGGCCAAAGACAAGCATATGTTGCGCATGCTTGAACAGTATATTGTGCAGGATGAAGCAACCAAAGAAGAACTATTGAACCGTTGCACTGCGATAGAGGCTCATGGATTGAACTACTTACAACATGATATACCTATAACCGGTTCAAAACACTTTGACCTGCAACCGCTTGAAACGGCATATAATGAGTATATTAAAGCCCATGATGCCTGGAGAGATACTAATTTTTCTAATGCAGGGGAAGCGGCACTTGTAACAGCCTGGATGAACGTAGGTATGGCCCAGCGCGAGCTTCCAACTCATTATGTGAATGAATACTTCAGAAAGGAACGTTCTTTTGACCCCTTGCCTAAATTTGATGAGCCAGACTTGCCTCGCGAGATAACATTCTATAACTATAATACCGGCCGCGTTGAATCATTATTTCCTTTGAAGATTTCTGCTACCGCTGGTCTTGGGGTGGATTTTGCATTCGGACAGCGCGCGAGGTGGGGCGGGTTCGGTACGCGGGGTGGGGCGCGGAGGGGGGCAGGGCACGATTTGGCGGCCGTTAGCCGCCTCGATGCAATAAGAACAGAAGATCTCAAGCAGTCGCTTGAAACGCTAAAGCCGTCAGAACCGGGTGCTCAAGCTGCATGTGTTCTTTAATAGCGTGGTGAAGTAACCCCGCAGCGAAAGCTGCCGGATTAAAATCCCAACAACATAGTAAAAACCATTCAAGTAGCTCCTGGTACTGCCAACCTGGTACTGTGCTTACCCACCACGCAGTCCACCGATGCAAGTAGTTTCTGATTCTTTGGGGAGACACCCCATCCATAACCATGTGCTTTACCTGCTCTCGTGCTTTTCGTATTGTCCTTGGATGCGGGACGATGCAAATTGATCCTCCCTCGAGTAGCCGGACTCCTTGTTGATGAGATTATATCTCTTTAACAAGGTGTCCGGCTACTCGAGGGAGGATCACTTCCCTGCCATCCCATTCTGAAATACGCTTTAAATTTGCATATAAGCCTTCCCAGTAATTTTCAGGAAGTGCTACCAGCAATAGTGAGAATCCATAGCAAAGACCAGCTTTTAATTCTGTTTTAATCTCTTCAATATCTGCTAAATTATATTTATCTGGAAAAATTTTGCGGATTGAGTCCAGGTACGAAGTGAATTGCTGCTCAAGTCTGGCGTATCCTATATCCGTGTTTGCTCCAGCTTGAAGAAGCCGTTCGGCTATAGAGTTGGCTTTTTCTCTATAGGCAAATGTTAGAGCGGTTTTTCCTGTTTTACTCACGGCATTCACTTTTGCACCAGCAAGAAGAAGGGCATTGATAATATTTATATTACCGCATTCAGCAGAAGCCATTAATGGTGTTGTGCCTTCGTTATCTGGTAAATTGACGTCAGCTTTTGCATTAATTAATTCTGACACCATTATTTCATTACCCTCCAAAGTCGCTTTACGAATTGCTGTCTGATTTGTTGGTTGGTGTGGTAGATTTACGTCACACCCGGCTCCTATTAATATTTGAACAGTATCAATATGATTATTTTGTACGGCTACCCACAATGGAGTAACGTTGTTTGCTATTTCATCTTTATGGGCTCCCTTACTTAATAACAATTGCACTATATTGGAATGTCCTTCAGCAGCAGCTGTCCATAAAACAGATTGGCCGATAGGATGTTTATAATTTACATCAGCCCCTGCATCAATGAGTAACCGAGCAATTTCGAAATGACCGTTTTGAGCAGCAGCCCAAAGCGGCGTTATTCCATGAGAGACATAATCTGGAGTACCATGAGTTAGAAATTGACGAACTTCTTCTATTTCATTATTTAAAGCAGCAAGAATGAAGGGGTGAGTTTGGTCAGAGGGAGTAGCCTGATCTTCCTTTTCTGGTGTATTTTGCATAATACTCAGCTGTATCATAGATTAATATATGTACAAATATTTTAGTTTAAGTTCTTTAAAAAGTCAATTATGAGGCAACAGGATGTCGCGGACTAATAAGTTGTCCGGTTCTGTAGCTAATGAATTGTCCGGTTTTATGATACCTCTAAACCGCTGGCATCATATACAAGGAGCTTGACTGAGGTACGTGTGCGATTGGCGAACGCAAAAATAGTACCACTAAAGGGATCGCACAAAAGGTGCTGGTTGCAAACAGACTTTAATTTATCTATACCAGCACGAAAATCAATAGGTTCAACGGCCAATAAAAGTCGATGCTGTGGAGTGACTTGCAACATAATGTCATTCTACAAACTGAAGAATGATGTTGGCTAATGACATCACCGGGAAATCACTAATTTTTATTATGCTGCCATTTGGGCGATGAATTTCAAGTAGACATGTATCCTTTTTAGCAATTGAACAAGAAGACTCAAGGCTCGTGAGCGACTTTGATTCCTCAGAAGCTGGCAAGGCTTTAACAAAGGTATACTCGGTTTTATTATCTATACTCGCAGATAATTGATAAGGACTTATCCGCAACGTCTGAGCAATTTTATTTACAGGATACCGTCCAGTCAGGGTTTTGACGTCATCCCATAATGATTGAGGGATCTTGCCTTGTTTAGTCCGGGTTAATCGCCAATGATCAAAGTGATTTTTTACTTCATCTAAAGTAAGCTTTGCAGATGGGGCGTAGGGATGTGCTACTAGACCCTAGTCGATTTACTTACTTTAGGATGCTATTATGTTTTTTTTAAAAAACTGTTTATGGATTGTTTTAATCATGCAAAGTACTACTATTTTTAGTCAGATTAAACCAGATCTGATCAAATTATCGTCTGTAGATAAAACCATTATCCAAGATCCACGCTATGCTGGGAGTGAGAACTTTTTAGGCCGCAAAGTTGCTGGTTATAGTACACAGGAACTCTATTGTACGCCACAAGCGGCCCAGGCATTAAAACAAGTCAGTAGTGATATGAAGAAAAAGGGCTTTACCTTAGTTGTATACGATGCGTACAGGCCACAAAGAGCGGTAAATGATTTTATTTCCTGGAGAAGTGAAAAAGACAATGCAGAGACTAAGGCAAAATATTATCCAACTCTTTCTAAAAAGGAAATATTTGAAGGAGGCTATGTTGCAGAAAAATCAGAACACAGCAAGGGAAGCACTTTTGATCTAACGATTATTCCTAGCAATCAAAAATTAAAGCCAGTGACAGTAAGTACCCGGATTTTAGCTAATGGCGAATCGATTCCATTTCTAGATGATAATACACTAGACATGGGTTCGAGTTTTGATCTATTCCATCCTGTATCACATCACGGAACAAACCTTATTAGTGCGAAGCAAACTAGCAATCGTACTATTCTTAGAGAGTCAATGAAAGCTCATGGATTTTTGGAAATCCATGAAGAGTGGTGGCATTATACGCTGGCACATCAACCATATCCGGATACCTATTTTGACTGGGTCGATACAGATTAATTGTGTGTCGATTAAATTGCGTTTATTGCAGCTTGAGAACTTTCATCCACTGGTTCTTTATTTTCTCTAGCTAGTTTTTCAATAAACGATTCTAAACTAGGTCTTTTGGTCGGATCTGTGTGTTGTGATTGCAAAATGAAATGTTTAAGGCAAGGAATTATCTGAATTAAACTTGAATAAGCAACATGCCTCTCAAGCAGCATATTTAATGTATAGCCTATTTGATAAACATCTTGGCTTTGATG
>JBAZRP010000112.1:0-9544 GCA_041662885.1 Legionella sp. | reverse complement strand
GAATAAGTCAGAGACTGGTTGTATCAATCAAGATCTAACTGGATCCCGCGGACAAGCCGCGGGACGTCGGGAACTAAATTGTCAACAGACCCTAGTCTGTAAATGTGCTCGAATTGCTCTATACTTATTTTTGTTTTATAGTCCTATAAAACTTTAGGAAAAGTCCATGTCTGATATTAAACTGCATGAAGTTCTGCAATTTGTAGAATCACTTCTTAATAAAACCGAAACCATAATAAACAGCTACTATCGAAATTTTGAAACTATAGATTTCAAACAAGATGAAAGTCCAGTTACCATTGCCGATAAGGAAGTTGAAATGGAACTTCGGCGCTTAATCAAAGCTCAATACCCTCATCATTCCATTCAAGGCGAAGAGTTTGGTATAGAAAACAATGGCGACGAATATCAATGGATAATTGATCCAATAGATGGCACTGCCTCGTTTATGATTGGTAGACCGATATTCGGTACTTTATTAGCGTTGAAGCATAAAGATGAAGTTTTGCTGGGATGCATTAATCAGGCTATTACTAAAGAACGTTGGTTGGGCGTAAAAGGCTTGGGTACACGTTTTAACGGTAACAAAGTACGGGTTAGAAACTGTTTTGAATTAAATAAGGCTGTCCTATGCACCACCGGTCCCAATTATTATAACGCACCTAAATTATTGGCCTTTAATGAAGTTGCTAAACAGGCTAAATGGACCGTATATGGCGGTGATTGCTACAATTTCGGTTTATTAACTATGGGTTTTGTTGATGTGGTTATTGAAGCAGGCTTAAAACAACATGATTTTTTCCCACTGAAAGTATTAGTAGAAGAAGCGGGTGGAGTAATTACCGATTGGAGCGGTGCTAGTATAACAAGTCAGACTACTGGAGATATTGTGGCATCTGGTAGTAGGGAAGTGCATGAGGAAGTACTGAAAATACTATCCATTTTATAAAACCCCTCAGATATTGAGCCGAATAAGTCGATTATTCGGCTCAATTTTTAAGTCCCAACATGAATTATGGGCTTACTTTGCTCTTACCGAGCCAAAAGTTGCAAGTTTTATTGGTTCTTTGGCAGCGGTAGAATTAAAAATTTCCGTTTCTGTTTGATCAACCCTATATCCAGCAGCAATGGAGTTGCCACATATCTTGGTATAAGACTTTTCAAAGTCTTTGTCATATTTAAATCCATTAGCTCCAAGTGCTTGTTGGGCATAAGTACCGTTTTGAGCAATTTCTTTATGTCGTGCAAGTATATCTTTTTCAACTGGAACACCAGTAATTTTTGTCCAGATTGAAAAGTGGGTGTGGGCTCTGTTCGCAGGTATTCCGGGTATTTGCATCAGAGCAATATCTTCCAGAGGAATATTTTTAGCATCTGCAATTTCTTTTTTGACATCCTCAATGAGTTTTTTATACTCATTTGATTTTGCTATCGCTTCATTACTTTCTTTCCTTGCGTCTACGCTTTTGAAAAATTTGGAGCTTGATGCGCTTGCTTTATTTTTTTGTTTCGCAATTTTGGGTGAGGCTTGCAATTGCTCATCAAATGATTTGTCGGAATCATCTGATGTAGAGATTGCTGTAGTGGTTTGAGGTTCTTTGACTTGGATTTTTTCTATAGGATTTATTTTATCGTTACTTAAAGTCACTTCCACTGTTTGCGATTTTTGTTTTTGGTTTATCGTAAATTGCGCAGCGGTGAGCGCTTTTAAAAATTTTGACGTTTCACTGAGTTCTGTGTACGTCTTGCCTAAATAATGTATGGCAATCACTTCATTACGACTCTTGATATGAGGATGGCGATGAAAATGACGTTTAAATAAATCTTTATCAATATTTGGAGCCGGAATAAGTTCAAGTATCTGCTCTGATAGTTTAATACTAAAAGGAAGATTTTTCCCATCAATCGAGGATTGAGTCATGTTTAGGTCTTCAAAGACGTTTCTGTAATATTTTTGAATCTCCATCTGCTTTTCAGTAGACTTTATTTTCGCTTCATAAAGTTCTAACTTATCTGCTTGTTGGTTAATACAGCGCACAATGGTGGTGTATGTCTTAATATTAAACTCATCGATTTTACTCATGTAGGATAATACTTTGCTATAGATTACATTCAAATATAAAAATAATTTTTGATCTTTGTTGGGATTGATTTTATTAAAGTTGAAAAGCTCCTCTAATTCCAAGGCATAATCATTAATATCTTCCAAAACCAAAGCTATTTGATCGAAGTTCTGCTTTCGTAACAGTGCTAAAATCAATATTTCATCATACAATGCTTTGTAGGTGATAATAATTTTTGTAGAAATACCCAGCGCTTCAAATTGATGAATAAGGTGTTCTAGAAAATCTAATACTATATCTATACGATGTAATTTATACGTTTTTACTAAAGTTAAAGTGACGGAGATGATAAACAACAAATGATCATTAAAGGCATTATAATCTTCAGCTTTTGCCTTCAATTGTAAATATTTATTGACCATTAACACGGTATATGGATACAAACTGGATGCCAAGAATTTTTCAAGACTCTTGGTTAACTTCCCACTATTTAACAGAGTATTAAATATTAGAGTACTTTCAGCGATACTTAGAATATTAGATTCTATTTCTTTTTTGGATAAAGCTTGGTCTTTAATGAGATTAAGACTTGTTTTGATCGTGTTTAATAGAGTAGAAAAAAATTGGTCATTTCTGGTTGTTAGTGCTTCACGAAAACCAAAGGCAATATCATCTAGATGATTTTGGGTGCTTAATGATGATGATGCCATTGGAGGGGTGGCAATAATTTCCTTTACCAAACCCTGATTGGCACTAGGATATTTCGTTAAAAAAGCCTGGTGTTCCAAATAATAACTTTGCTGATGAGATTTAAGACGTTCGTCTTCTTCGCAGGCTTTAAGAATTTGCTGATAAGACAGATGAATACGTTGTAAGTGTTTTAGGAAGGTTTCCGATTCTGGTGCAGATTTATTATCAATAACCAATAGTCTTTGGTCAGGTTCAAGATTGGTTTGAACGGTTTTACTTGCTTCGAATAAGCCCTTTGTAAAGGGTAAGGTAAGAAGAAACCCTGATCGCGCTAAAATATTCATCATAAGTTGAAGTTTTAAGGGATTGCTTGCACTTTTATCTAAGGTAATAGTTCTCAATGGAGTGACAACATTTGCGTTGAGTCCAAGAAGTTTTGCAACAATTCCAGGTTCAATCATTTGGATTGCCAAAAATAATGGGGTTAAGTTATCCAAGTTAAGGGTATTTATAGAAATCTTGTACGTATCAGTAAGTAATAAGTTGGCAGCTGCACCATTATGCTTATGCAGCGCGGCAAAGATTGGTGTTTCATTACGCCTATTATGTTCATTTGCTTGTTGTGGTGCTTTTTCAAGTATGAATTGGAGTAGTTCTGCATCCAAGGCCGCAGCCAAATGGGCAATAGAATTGCCTTCTTCATCTTTTACAGAAATATCAGCGCCGGCATTAATCAGTTTTATAGCCAGATCTTTAAAAGCGTATTTTTGTTTTTCTTCAAAATTGACCGGTTTACTATATTTTAGCAAAATTTGTAATGGAGTTCCTTTTTGTTGTCCTTGCTTATTTGGATTACCATAAAATAAATTAGGATTTGCGCCATACTTTAAATATTCTTCAATAAGTTTGACCAAATGGATTTTATTTCTATGATTTGGATCTTGGGATGGCCCAAGATCTATTTCAGTAAGAACACAGGTAGCAAATTCAAGAGGATAGCGTTTACCATTAGTGATTTGACTACAAGCATCCAGCTCATCGTTGAGCGCGCGTGTCATAATTGCTTTATCTTTGTCGCTTTTGGTATTTGTGATTATATTTAGTACATGCAATGGGTTATTTAATTGCACTATCAGCTCTTTTCTGAGCTTCAAAATGGCTTTTTTATCGTGTTCCCTGAGTTTATAAGTGCTCTGAAACATATTGTCTAACCTTATTGTGTGGTGTTTATAAAGTGAGCATTTTAGTTTGAGATTCACGTGCTGTCAAAATTTGAGTGTTGGCAAAGGCCCAACCTAGGTACTTTTATAGGATTGGAGAGCTCAGATCGGCTGGTGTATCGTCGTATTCCAGGATTTCTTTTTCTATCTCACTAAAGGCTTGCTTTCCAGATTGCTTGCTGGGATCGGTGGCAAAATTATAGCTGGCATTATAGTCTTTTTGGTACTTTTGTCTGCTGAGCTTACCAAGCGCATGATACACATTGATGGCAGATGAAGGGCGTTGATTTTTATTGTTTGCGGTAAGGCTTAATAGAAGTTCTGCTAAAGCTTGGTGTTGTTTAAATTCAGAACCCTGCTCTAAGATAATTTGTCGGTAATAAAAGCTTTGACTGCTATTTGTGCTTATTTGCCCTGTTTTGCTTACTGTTTTGCTGTTTAAGAGTTCTGGAAAAAGAAAGGATAAAGTAAGACCCAGGGCATAGATATCGCTTTTTTCATCCAGTTCTTTGCGTGCATTGCCAAATTCAAAATGCCAATTAAGTTCAGAATCCAAATATTGTGGAGTCACAGTAATGCCTACATTTAATGAATCGGTTTTTAAAAGTACCGAATCCAGGTCAATGAGAAAGGCTGCGCTTGGATTGATTACCACATTACCCGGTTTTATATCGCAATGAATAAAACCATAACTATGCAGTATCGCGACTTGCCTAGTTAAATCTATAGCGAGCGCTATTCGGTCTGCTATAGAAATCGTACTTAAATCTGCTTTAGAGGTTTTGGCTATATTAGCCCCTGGATGCCAGTCTGTGATGAAATACTCTTTATTATTACGACGAAATGTTTGACCGGTTCTTCCTAATAGACGCGCACAGTAAGCAGCACGCATGGCCACACGTATTTCTTCAGTATTCGCAGCGCTAAATATTCCTCTTTTTAATATTTTAATAGCATAAGAAGGGCTTGTTTCTGTGCCAACAAAGCCTTGCTTTACTTTTTGAGAAAAAGCACCGTGTGGGTATTGTTTATCTGCACGATGCTCCATAAAAAATCGAATATCCTTTTTGCCATCATCACTATGTAAATAAAACTTTGATCTGCCTTTACCATTAGTTTTTCGTGAAGTTTTATTGCAGTGAGAGTAATAACGAATATTTTCTTGATAAAGGGGGGTACGAATATAAGTTTGATTGGTTACTGGCGAGGTATATGAAGCGGGTTCTCTTTTTAAGGCAAGTAGGGCTTTAAGTCTAATTACTTCCGTTTTGCACCAAAGGATATTTTGAGTTAGCTTATATTTTAATTCGAAATTTTGGGTGTTTTGCTGTGGGTTGCGTGCTTGTTCTATTTCTAGTTCTTTAAGCTCTTTATTAATGACAGTAAGGTCTGATTCTATTTGATTTAAAATCATATTCATCCTTAACATTTGATGGTTGTAAATTCCTTTTATTTAAAATAACACAGTATGATACAAAAAAAAACTACTGGATTTTTGCTGGAAGTATGGGACTTAATTATTTATTTTTAAAGGATAACTTATTGAATTTGATGTTAATTATGCTACTGTGGTATCTTGTAGGACATAAAATTACATCAGGGTTTATATTTTGAATATTGATTCACGAATTCTAGCTACTTCTATTTACCTAACTGATTGGTCTTTATCCAGTGTTTATTTAAAGAATGAACAAAATTATCCTTGGTTTATATTAATTCCACGAAAGGATTCGGTTCAAGAAATTTATCAATTAGAAAAGGATGAACGAGAGGTCCTAATGGATGAGATTAACTTTCTATCTTTGTTGATTAAAGAACATTATCAGTGTGATAAGATTAATATCGGCGCTTTGGGAAATGTAGTACCACAACTGCATGTTCATGTAGTTGGCAGGAGTCACAAGGATCCTTTATGGCCACAGGGTATCTGGCAGGAAGGTATGGTAGCTGAAAGTTATAGCGATGCATATTTAGAAGAACAGGTGCCGAAATTGAAAATGCTGTTTGCAAGATAAAGTTGCGTCAGGCTGACAAGCCTGAGGTATCCCCACTTTTTTGAACCCAATCGAAGCTCCCTTCTCCCGCTTTGCGGGAGAAGGTGCCCCGAAGGGGCGGATGAGGGTGGTGACGGTAATGAAATTTTTTGTCAAGGCCACTTTGCTAAGCCCTCATCCGCCCTACGGGCACCTTCTCCCCGAGGGGAGAAGGGAGTTTCGATTGGGTTCAAAAAGGTGAGGATCCCTCAGGCTGACAAGCCCAGCACATTACAATTTCATAGAATTATAAAAATCATCGAATGTTTGCTTCGTTTTGCTGATTAAATCATTATAGAGCAGGAAATTAGGATCAAAAAATAGATCTACCAAAATTCTCTGCAGCCTGACTTCTTCATTCGCATTTAAATACTTTAAGACATTTTTAAAAGACTGTTTGTTAAATTCTATAATCTCTTCATCTCCAGAGTAATATGTTTGGATATAATCAGGATTATAATTGAGTAATTGTTTTAATTTGTACCAAAGTTTGGCTTTAATACAGGATTGGACGATATCATTATTTTGATTGTCTATATAAGCATATAAGCTTTTGAATTGCGTGCGTCTGCATTCATGGATTAATTTAATGGTTGACTCAAAGTCCTCGTCAGACAGCACAGTAACTGCAAGGTGCAGAAAAGTTTGATCGTGCCTATTATGAGCTTCTAAATGAGCACCTGCTTTAATTAATGCATGTATTATTTTCACATGTGCGTCTTTGCTATTATTTGTAAGAGAATAACCTAACAAAGCGAAAATTAAAGGATTTTTGCCGGATCTATTTTGCTGTTGGTCAATATTGGAACCCTTATCAATTAACCATTGCGTATTTTTTATCTGTCCCAGATAACAAGCAAACATTAATGCGGAAAAAGTATCCAATTTAGAAAAATCTTTAATGCTTGTATTCGAATCTGGCATCAAACAAGGTAATTTAACATCGACTGATGATGGATAACCCGGCAAATGATCAAGTAATTCCATTTCCAAAATAGTTTTAATGACAGGAGTAACGCATAGGTTAGTAGTCTTGGGTAATCCTATGAAATCCAGAGCGTATTTTAGTTCATAAAATTCGTATTTGTCTTTATTATATTCATAAACTTCCTGTGCTGATTGCCATCCATCTTCAGGATTTAAATACGAATATTCGGTTGAGGATAAGGGATTGTAATGGTTGTAATCCACTAATATCTGCTCACCAGCTAGAATTAATCGAGTAGTTATCACCTTAGGAACTTCTTGTCCGTAATATAGGTCTCCAGCAAACTGTACGTTTGACTGCGTATCCGAATAATTAATATAGCGAGTAAAATTACCTTTTATTTGGGCATCTACAATTTTACCTTCTACTTCCATTGCATAATCGCTATTTGCGTTAGTATTTTCTTCAAGATAGCGATCGAAGTTTTCTGGAGCATAATAAGTACCCTGATATAAACCGAGACAGGTGCCAGGTAAAATATCTTGGGTGGCGTATAAACCTCTGCAATTAAAATTTTTCAATACATTAACAGGCTTAACCATGACTAAATTCTTTTTGTCAAAAGTAGAGGGTAGATAGTCCTTGGCTTGCATGTTATCGATACCTACTTGCTGCATGATTTTTTTTCTTTCTTCAATGCTAAAGTATGGTGGTTGGCGCTTTTTAGTAGACTTAGTAGCGAATATTCCATGCGCTGATTGGGCGGATGATTTATTAGGTCGCGAATAAGTTATATGCTTATTCGCAATATTATTTTGTGCTCTAGTTACCGAACGAGTAGCGCGTACGGTTTTATGTCTAGAGGTCATTACAAAGCTCCATATAATCTCCAGTTTCCTCTGATTTTTGCTCGCTAGAAGTTTGGAACATCAAGTTTTTAGCGTATTGAGTGGTATAATACAATTTATTATTAGGATTAGATAAAAAATCTTTCGCAGCTTCGTATCCCTTTTGCAAATCCTCATTTTCTTGTATTTCGTCATATTTAATAATTTCCTTTGCAAGTGTATTTGCCTCTTGCAAGCGACGAGGATTGCTTTCATTGGCTACTAAGAATTGAAAAATCTTCAATTCCATATTTTGATCGTTGTCGCCATTGATGCTGTTCAATTGATAGACGTGTATGTATCTAGTAATTTCCAGTAAATACTCTTGCTTTTTACTAAATTTGAATAATAGCGCTTGAATGTTTAAATAATCTAAATGTAAATGGATAGGTACTTTTCGTGGTTGTAAATTGAGTTGAATCTTTAGAGATTTTTGATTCTCACTAAGTGCCTGTTCAAAATAATATATGCTCGTAGCATTTCCTTGTATGAACCGTTCATTTGGTGTTGAATCATTAGCTAAATCAACGTATAAATCACTCAATTTTTCGTGGATTTCAGCTTCCTTTTCGCAAATTTGGATAATATCCTTTTTTCGTTCTTTATTATCTGTTTGGCATAATATATTTATAAAAGTACGGCAACGTTCTAGTTCGGAAAGCGCTTCTTCAAGTGCTTCAAACTGCTCTGAAAGCACTAGATTTTCTGAAGTAAGAAAGTCAGCGCGATTCCAACTTGAAATTTGAGCACTGTCGTATACTACCGTTTTAGCTGTTTGTAATTTTTGACTTAAATCCCGTTCATGGTCTTTTCTTAAAGGTGAGGTGGCCATTAATTGGCTTACCTCACTAAAATGTTGAGTGAAATCAGCAAGTAAACCATCAATTTTAGCCGCAATTGGCTTTTCATAGTCAAGATTAGCTAAAATTTCAGCTAAAGTAAGGCAAATTTCAACCAGTACATACGCAACAGGATAGGGAAGTACCTTTGTAGGCTTTCTTTCAGCTGCAATTTGGCGATTTAGATTTGTCAAGGCTGTTTTGTAATGTTTCAAAGCGGTTTGATAATCTTCTTTATTGAATGCTTCGTCAGCTAATATTTGTTCTTTCGTGTCAAAATAATACATAGTCCGCTCTTTATTTGTAAATCGAGCGGCATTGTATTTAAAATTCACACAAAGATCAATTCATATCACCTAGTTCTTTTGTGTTACACTCAGTCTCTAAAGTAAGTCTTTGATACTTGTAGTGGACTGATTGTCACTCAATAAGCAGGATGGTTGTTTTGGTTGCGATGGCGGTTATCGAGCGCACTCGGACCGTCTCTAAGCAATAAGTAGTGAGCTTGTTATAGTGGGCCATAGCAAAATCCTCATAATTTCAACATACTGCAATAATTATCCTATTTAACGTTCAGACTAAGATCAAATGTAAGGATTAGGATGGCCTCATAGCCGTCAGGCTACGGAAGCTTTCTCTCTGCACGTCATCCTGAGCAAAGCGAAGGATCTTCTCTCAAGCCACATCAGTGCTAACTGAAGAGAAGATCCTTCGCTTTGCTCAGGATGACGTAGTAGATGTAAGTTGGACAATAAGGGCTTATTTTATACTGTAATTCTCTTAGCCTGATGGCTATTGGATAGCCCCATAGCCGTCAGGCTACGGAAGCTTTCTCTCTGCACGTCATCCTGAGCAAAGCGAAGGATCTTCTCTCAAGCCACATC
>JBAZRP010000111.1:0-9710 GCA_041662885.1 Legionella sp. | reverse complement strand
ACTCTTTGCTAGGATCGGTGGGTCTAAACTAACCATTTCGATTTCGGCCTATTTCAGGCTCATTTCTGGATTAGAAAATACTCTTATTTATATATGCTCATAAAATATCGAAATGCTTGGGTTTTTCATTTTTGCTTTTAAATACCTGCATGAAATTTATTTTATCAGTTTGCGAATATATTTATCTAATTTCGTGGCTTTAATCAACTTACTATTAAAAATATATATTTTTTGAAGGGTGCTTTGAACAGCGATTAATAAAGATAGAAGCGTCCTTTTTTTGTAACAGATAATAACCAATGTAGTTAACATGTTGTTTGCTATGTCAAGTTTTAAATCATTTGCTCCCTCTCCTAAATCGCAGATTTCAGGTTTTTTATAGGAATAAAGATTCTTTATGATATTAAAATACAACACTCTTCCAGGAGAGTAATTCTTCCATTCGGCTTTATATCCTGTTTCGATAAATAGTAATTCCTTTTCGTTTGGTTGAATTGCATACAAAAATGCTATCGGCTCGTTATTTATATAGAGGAGATATGAGCGTAAATAATCAAGCTTAGCCATAAATGTAATTTGGTCTAATTGTGGTGGTGAAAAGTAATTTTTTTTCCATGAATGCGTTAAAATTTCTGTTATCTGTTGATGGAATAAAGGCACGTCTTTTTCTTCAGTAATTAATTTTAATTCTAGTATATGATTATCAGTTAACAGTCTTTCTGACTTAAGAAAAAGTCTTCTTGTATGACGTGGTAAATTCAAAAAAAAATCATTGTAGTCTTTTTTTAATAACAAACGATAATGTGGATGAGAATCTGTAATTTTACATTTGAGAGCACCTATGGCGAGGTGATTTCTTTTCAAATAATGAATTATCGATGAAGTAGAATCTATGTAAAATTTAAGAATGTCATGGGTGAATTTGTTATCATGAAGAATATCAAAGACTTTTTTATATAAAGCATAGATATTCTCAGTTGGTTCGTGAATAAAATGAGAGCCCAATAGCCTAACTTCATTGATATGGTATTTAAAAATTGTATAGAGACCAAATTTCAATTCTTGTAGTTGTTTTATTTTAACAAAAGGAGCTACTAAAATTATTTTGTTGGCGTATTTTAATACAATGATAATTGGTTGATAATCAGTATCTGATTCGAATAATCCTAAAATGTATTCTGGACGATATTCGTAGTGCGCATCGTCAAAATGTGAGATAAATGTGCGGTAATCATTAATATTCTTATTGAAGCTTTCTAAATCAGTTATTACTTCATATTCCATAATGCCCTCATCAAGCCCTTTTTTTATTCATTTGTTGCGTCAATATAAAATAAAGGATAACCCAAAATTATTCTTCCCTTTAGTTTTCCTATATATTTAAATCCTATTTTTGTCACAGCCTTTATACTGGGTATATTATGAGGCTCAATTTCCAAAAAAAGACTTTCATAATTCGTAGCTGTCTCAATAATATGATACAGCATTGTCCCATATATCGAGTGTCCTCTAAATTTTTCAATAACAAAAAAATCACCCAGATAAAGAACATTTTTTAAATGAAGAGCGTTAGTCAAATATGATTGAGGGTATTCAATCCCAATTGCACAGGGGATTCCCTTGTAATAGCTAAGTAAACATCTGCTGCTATTACGTTTAAATTTACGTTTCAAATTTATGGAACAAATCTGTGATATGTGAGACTTATACATCTTATAATTATCTTTGGTCACCAAAACAATCGTAACGTTTGGATTAGGGATGATCTGAGGCGGGTTATTTAGCTGATACATATATACCATTGAAGGCTTAACTTTAGAGTAGATTTTCCGTTTAATTTTAATACTGACCGCAAGCCCTTCTTTTAATGAATTAAGTAACCAACAATTCAATTCCTTCGCTTTTCCATAAAATTTATACATTAATGAATGCTGAAATAACATAAACTAGAACTCCTGTTCTATCATTTATAGAATTTTTTGTATTGTGTTTAGCATATCGTGAATTTTTGATATATAGAATTATTATTTAATATTTTTCTCATTAGTTAGGCAAAAATTGAATTTTATAGACAAATGGCATACAATTATACCGACTGAATATGAATAATGAGTTAATTATGAAAGTGATAAAGGGATTTAACTATATTCGTAAGCATGGTGTGCTGGCTTTTATCAAAACATGTTATTACCGACAGGCACCGATAAATTATTTTTATGACAAATATTATAATGTTAATACCACGGGATATGTTTTTTCAAAAGATTTAGGTTTGGTTGGATTTGAAAATTGCGATTATAGACCAATTCCCTTTCGACATCTTCTAAAAGTATTAAATACAATTCCCTTGGAAAAAAATCAGTGTACTTTTTTGGATTATGGTTGTGGAAAGGGACGGGCTTTAATTTGTGCGTCAACCTATCCTTTTAAAAAAATTATAGGGGTTGAACTATCTCGTGATTTACTTAATTTAGCACAAAAGAATATAGATAATATGAGGCATGCCCAGACAAAAAACACTGAATTAATTCAGTGCGACGCGCAGCTCTTTGCAATTTCTGATGATATAAATGTTATCTATTTTTTTAATCCATTTGTAGGGACTATTTTGGAAAATGTAGTCAAGAATATTCATAGTTCATTTCAAAAGACACCACGTAAAATATTCATTATTTTTTTTAATAATTCGGAATTTGATAGAATTGTTAAGAATCAAGATTGGCTCAAAAAAATAGTTCAGAAGAATTTTTGTAAAAGTATATATTATGGTCTCTATGAAACTATAATCTGATTTACCCCCAAATTGGCTTTTTCTGCCCGAACAATCTACACTTTGCTTGAGTGGCTAAAAGGAGTTAATCATGAAAGGGATAATACTGGTAGTAATTGGCTTTGTTTTGTCTGGCTGTACTTATTATGACCATAACATCATTGAATACCGTTCTTCTTCTTTTATCCCTGTATCGCCAGTAGTAACCACTGTTGGTTATAAGCCTTATCCCTATCCTTACAGAATTCAAAATCCCCTGGATGTTACTTTGACTACGATTGATTTCTATTAGACAAAATCGATGCGCTAGTATCAATGTTTGGAATTATCTAATAGTATTAAAAAATATAAAGCCCACAGATAAATGGATAGCGTTGATGAATAAATCAGGACGATTGGTTATTGGTTGTATTATAGGCACAAGACCTGAAGTGATTAAAATGGCGCCTATCATTTTTAAATTAAAAGCATCTTCCTGGGCTGAAGTATTTGTAATTGATACCGCTCAACATCGTGGTTTATTGGATGATATGTTGGGTCTTTTTGATCTGGTTCCTGATGCTGATCTCGATAGTATGACTAAGGATCAATCCCTAGGGGAATTAACCGGGAACCTGTGTAAAAAACTGGATGCGCTGGTAAAAAATAATCGATTTGATGCGCTGCTTGCGGTTGGCGATACCACTACAGTCTTTGTATCTGCTTTGATTGCTTTTTACTATCAAATTCCCTTTGGACATATTGAAGCGGGGCTTCGTTCTTATAATTCTAAAGAGCCATTTCCTGAAGAAATTAACCGAATACTTACTGCTCCATTGGCAACCTGGCATTTTGCACCGACTGAGCTGGAAAAGAATGATCTCATTCGTGAAAATATAGATCCTGCCAAAATTATTGTTACCGGAAATCCAGTTATTGATGCATTGCATTGGGTGCTTGAGAATAAGCCTGATCCGCATTTTGTAGAACAATGGTCTAACAGTGTCATTGTGACTGCGCATCGTCGCGAAAATTTTGGGGAGAATATAAAACATATTTGTGAAGCAGTGATAGAGCTTTCACAACAATTTGAACACATCAATTTTGTATTTCCTGTTCATCCTAATCCTCATGTACAAGAAGATATTTTTTTGCTTTTAAATGACAAGAAGGGAATTCATCTCTTACCTCCTTTAAGATATGATGAGTTTGCTCATTTAATGAATAGGTCATTGCTCATTCTTACTGATTCAGGCGGGATTCAGGAAGAGGCTCCTGCCTTGAATAAGCCCGTCGTGGTTTTAAGAAATCTAACTGAGAGGCCAGCAATAATTTCAGAAGGAGTTGGTGTTTTGGTTGGAACTGAAAAAGCAAAAATTATTAGTACGGTAAGTGAATTATTAAGCAATAAAGAGCTGTACTCCAAAATGGCGCGCGGTGTCTCACCTTATGGTGATGGTCAGTCAGCTGAGCGTATAATAAATTTTTTGAAGCAACAAATTTACCGATGAATTAAATCCCCCATTTGTTTTCAGCAATAATGGAATAGACTTCGTTATCGCCGATTACTATATGATCCAACAGTCTGGTATCTACTAATTCCAGGGCATCGCGCAGTCGTTTAGTGAGGCTAAGATCTTCATGACTGGCGGTGGATACTCCTGAAGGATGGTTATGAGCGAGTATTATCGCCGCAGCATTGAGTTGTAGGACGCGTTCAATTATTGGTCTAGTGTGGACATATGCAGAATTGATGGTGCCGCTGAAGAGTTCTTCATAGGCAATTACGCGGTTTTGATTATCAAGAAAAAGTGCAGCGAAGGTTTCGTTTTTGTAATCACGTAAGCGTTTTTTTAAATAAGAATAGCTTTGTTTACTGTTAGTGATTTGGACGTCTTTTTGTAAATGGATAAAATCACTACGGCGGCATAATTCTTTTGCTGCTTGTAGTTGTAGGTAGCGTACTTGGCCTAAGCCAGGGGTTTTTTGGAATTGTGCGGCATCGGCATTGAGTACCTTGCGAACATCACCTAAATCAGCTAATAAATCAAAAGCCAATTGTAAGCAGGATTTTTTACCACTACCAGAGCTGATAAAAATCGCTAATAATTCCGTATCCGATAAACTTTGTACGCCGTCGGTAAGTAATTTCTCACGCAGATTTAAGCGTGAACTTGGTTGGATCATGTTTTTTCCTTTTAGCTTCCTTTATGCGAGGGTATTGTTGCTAAAAAGACATGAAATTGCAAGGTGTGGATTGGGGTTACTGTTATTACGTAAAGGAATTAAATCGAATGTAGGTTGGGCCTTGGCCCAACATTAGGGTTTCATTGAAGATCAAATGTTGGACCTACGCTACTTAATTAAGGCTTAACGAACTACCTGCAAGTTCCCGTACTTTTTCTTCCAATGCCTCATGAGCGTTTAGCCAGGCAAAGGTAACGTTTTTATTATTATAAGCATATTTATCATCAGAGCCAGTGTCTAAAGCGTCCTTAAGATCAGGCCTGAATGCAAGAACTTCCTTCTTAATCTCATCCAGCAAATAAGAGCCAAATGAATGACGGTGGTAACGTGTTTTTGAATCGGTTAACTTTGTATTCAATGCTGAAATAACATCTTCTAGAGTTGCCTCTTTCTTTGCTGGATCTTTCTGTGCATTGCTCATAGCTTGTATTGATTTTTTAAAAGTATCAGCTTTTTTGAGTCCATGATCTCCATGACGTAGCCAACTAAAAAAGCTGTAATGGCTTTCTTTGTGATTGCGAGTATATGCAGCATTATTGTCTTTATGATATTCCCGATACTTCTGTTCTGCAGTGAGCACGGCCTTTATTAAGTTATTTTTAAGATCCCCCACTTTTGAATCAGAAGCCCCTGTATGTACTAGAGTTGAGCTTATAGAGCTATTTGAGCTCGATATTTCAGTAGATTCTCGAGAATTTAGAGGACTACTTGTAGTAAGAGAACTTGGAGTAGATGAAGATGTAATTTCAGATTGTGTATCAGTTGGTTTCGTCCGTAAAAGTTTATACAGATTATTTTTTGTGTCTTTTAAACGTACACCTGAATCAATTTCAAAATGAGATGACTGGCTTGGGCTTGTTGGTACACTTGATACGGATGGCTTAAGCAAAGGAGCTGCTGTTTGTTCTGGTTGTTTCGTCGTTTCAGATTGATCTTGAATAGCATCTGATTGTTTTGCTGTAACTTCAGTTGTTGCCTTTTTTCCAGTTCTTGGTCTCACAACTCGATTTTTAGCTAAATTGGCTTTATTTTTTTGAACTTCTATATAGTTATTTTCTTCGACAGTTTTAAGCTCAGCACTTTTGTCCGCGACTACAACTGGATTATTGGTAGTAACGACTGGTTCTGGTTGGACTGGTTCTGATTGCGTTTTAACAACAGCTGCGGCAGCTGGTACAGAAATTTGCTCTTCCAAATCAGCTACAGTTTGGGCTACATGAGCGTCTGTTGCAACTTGTTCTTTACCAGCAGTTTCTTGCATACGTTGACTTGCTAATTCTGCTTGTCGCTTCTTAACTATATCTTTTAAATCGTTTAGCTCGGCATCAGTTAATCTAGCCATTTTTTACCCCTTGATATTTATACTTTAACAACATAGGTGTATAATTATAGATCATTGAAATTAAGGTTTTATTAAGAAGATTGAATAATCTTGTATTATTTCCATTCTGATTTATGCTTTAATCAATAAACTAAAAAAATGGTCTAAAATGCGTGATTTTACTGATAAAAAAATCTTAGTAGGCGTATGTGGTGGCGTTGCTGCCTACAAATCTGCTTATTTAGTACGGGAATTGAGCCTGCTCGGAGCCGAGGTTCGCGTGGTGATGACTGCTTCTGCTCAGGAGTTTATTAGCCCTTTATTAATGCAAGCCCTAACCGGCAATGAAGTCCGGACTGCCTTATTCGATACCCAGGCCGAGCGCGCCATGGGGCATATTGAGTTAGCCCGTTGGGCAGATTATGTGTTAATAGCACCTGCTACTGCCAATTGCTTGGCAAAAATGGCTCAAGGTATGGCTGATGACTTGATATCTACCTTGTATTTGGTTGCTGAAACTCCAGTGCTTGTTTGTCCAGCAATGAACCGCAGTATGTGGGCTCATCCAGCAACACAAGCTAATTGCCAATTACTTCGCGAGCGGGGGGTGATTTTTGTCGGGCCAGAAGAAGGTTCGCAAGCTTGTGGCGAGTATGGGCTGGGGCGTGTTAGCGAGGCTGACCAAATTATATCGGCTTTACGTTTATTAGAGGTACATCAAGTATTGTCGGGAAAGCAAGTAGTTATCACTGCCGGACCCACACGTGAAGCTATTGATCCGGTTCGTTATTTAAGTAATTACAGTTCAGGAAAAATGGGTTTTGCCTTAGCTGAGGCTGCTGCTATGGCTGGGGCTGAAGTAGTTTTAATTACTGGACCTTCGACTTTACACGCCTGTGCCAATATAGAAGTAATTCGAGTGGAATCAGCGCAGGAAATGTATCAAGCGGTGATGAATAGCATCCAGCCTGGTTGTATTTTTATTGGCGCTGCTGCCGTTGCTGATTACCGAGTTGAAAATCCTGGCACGGTCAAAAACAAGAAAAAAGATAAGGAACAATGGACCTTAGAATTAATCCAAAATCCCGATATATTAAGTGAAGTTGCTAAAACCGGTGAGGCTGCCTGTGTGGTTGGCTTTGCCGCCGAAACGCATGATGTTATTTCCTTTGCTCAAGAAAAACTTAAAAGAAAACAATTGGATATGATTATTGCGAATCAAGTTGCTAAGGGGCAGGGTTTTGAAAGTGATGACAATCAAGTAACGCTCATCACAAAATCCAAGCAAATCGATTTGCCATTAACCCACAAAACGCGTTTGGCAGGACAAATCATTGCAATCCTTGCTGCAACTGTTGCAAAATGACCCTCATTCAATTTTTGGGGGTAAACAATGTCACAAGCAATTCAATTAAAAATTCTGGATGCCCGCATTGGCGATAGCATCCCAGTACCAACGTACGCTACCTCTGGCTCTGCAGGCCTTGATTTGCGTGTATGCAGTAATGAGCCCATACAAATTGCTCCTCAAGAAACTTTATTATTACCAACGGGATTAGCGATTTATATTGCCGATCCTGGTTTAGCTGCTGTTATTTTGCCACGTTCAGGGCTTGGTCATAAAAATGGTATTGTTTTAGGTAATCTGGTAGGACTTATTGATTCAGATTATCAAGGGGAATTAAAAATATCATGTTGGAATCGCGGTCAGGATCATTTTACGATTAATCCGGGTGAACGCATTGCACAATTAGTTTTTGTGCCAGTGGTACAAGCTCAATTTGAAATAGTTACTGAATTTAAAGAAACGAGTAGAGGCGAAGGTGGATTTGGCAGTTCTGGGAGAAATTAATTGAGCTATCAACAACAAGCGGTAGTGCGTTCGGTATTTAGAGCTTATGATATTCGAGGAATAATTGGTACTGATTTAAATGCTGATTCATTTTATAGCATAGGCTTGGCTCTTGCTTGTCGTTTGTCCGAATTGAATCGTAAGCAGATTTTTTTAGCTCGAGATGGTCGTTTGACGAGTTTGGATTTGGCCCAAGCCTTGATGCAAGGTTTATTAGACAGTGGTATTGATGTAGTCGATTTGGGCGCTGTGGCAACTCCGGTCTTGTATTTTGCAACGTATACCCAAAATATTGATAGTGGCGTAATGGTTACTGCAAGTCATAATCCAGCAGAATACAATGGTATTAAAATGGTATTGGCTGGCACCACCTTAGCGCAAAAGGATATAGATTACATTTATCAATTAGTGAGTGCAGGCAAAAGAATCACCGGCGCAGGCACATATAGTTCATTTGATATTATTGATATTTATGAACAGCGCATCATAAGTGATATTCATTTGAAACGCCGTTTGAAAGTAGTTGTTGATTGCGGTAATGGTATCGCGGGTCCTGTTATTCCTAAAGTAATTGAAGCCTTAGGTTGTGATGTTGTGCCTTTATTTTGTGATGTGGACGGACGATTTCCTAATCATCACCCAGATCCAACCATAGAGGCAAATTTGGTTGATTTAAAGGCTGCGGTCGCAGAACATAAAGCGGATATTGGTTTGGCCTTTGATGGGGATGCCGATCGTTTAGGAATTCTTACTAATACCGGTGCCATGATTTGGCCTGATAGAATTATGATTCTGTATGTGAGAGAAGTATTAAGCCGTCTCCCTGGTGCAACTATAGTTTATGATGTGAAATGTTCCAGCCATTTAGAACATGAGATAGTAGCTGCTGGTGGTATTGCCAAACTGTGTCCAACAGGTCATTCAATAGTAAAAGCCTTCATGAAAAAGGAAAATGCAGCTTTGGCTGGTGAAATGAGCGGTCATTTGTTTTTTAAAGATCGTTGGTATGGTTTTGATGATGCTTTATATAGTGCCTGTAGATTATTAGAAATAATTGCGGCATCAGAACGTACGGTAAGTCAGTTGTTTGATTCCATTCCAGATAGTATTAATACCCCTGAATTAAAAATAGCTATTGCTGAAGATAAGAAATTTGATTTTATGAAGCAATTTATGAAAACTGCTCAGTTTGAGAATGGCAGAGTGATAGATGTAGATGGAATGCGCGTGGAATTTGCTGAAGGCTGGGGTTTGGTTCGCGCTTCTAATACCAGTCCTAATTTGGTCGCACGTTTTGAAGCGAATAATGCAGAGCAGTTACGGGTGATTCAGGATTTGTTTAAGAATGAGATGCTGAAGGTTGATTCTGGATTGGTGATTAGCTGGTAGTTATTAGGGACAAATCTCATAATAAAAATTTCTTTTGTAGGCTGGGCTGACACGCCTAATGGCACTGCCTTAAGCTGTTTAAAAGTTAATCTATTGAAATATATAATGAAATCAGTTTTCCTTTTTTGTAAGATGTGGCTTCTCACAGACGC
>JBAZRP010000110.1:0-9770 GCA_041662885.1 Legionella sp. | reverse complement strand
TCCCGCGGCTTGTCCGCGGGATCCAGAGATTTTGAATAAAGCAAAGTCTTGTTGCATAAATCCAGAACCGACTGGATCCCGCGGACAAGCCGCGGGACGTAGAAAATTGAATTGTAAACACGCCCTAGTTTTTTCATTGAAATTCAGCCTGAACAGGCTTTCTCCCTACAGTATTTAAATGATATATTGGCTAATAAAATTCGAGAGCATACTACCATGGACTTGTTCCGTAAAAAAGACATTCGGCATTCATTGGATAGCGAGTCACATTTAATAAAATGTTTGACCGCTACTGATCTTACTCTTTTAGGTGTGGGCGCAATTATCGGCGCTGGTATTTTTATTTTAACAGGAATTGTAGCTGCTAATCAGGCAGGCCCCGGTGTGGTATTGTCTTTTGTAGTAGCAGGCTTTGCCTGTGCTTTTGCGGCCTTATCTTATGCGGAACTTGCAGCGGCTATTGGTGGTTGCGGTAGTGCTTACGGCTATGCTTATGCTGGTTTTGGTGAATTATTTGCATGGATAGTTGGCTGGGATTTATTGCTGGAATATGCAATTTCTGTGGCAGCAGTTGCCGTTGGGTGGAGTGGTTACGCACATGATTTTTTATTGAGCTTAAAAATTAATGTACCGCTTGAATTGATACATGGTCCCTCAGAAGGTGGTACTTTAAATGTATTGGCAGCCGTTGCAATTTTTGCTTTGACCTCATTGTTGGTTTATGGCGTGAAGTCGAGTACTCGTGTTAATAATGTAATGGTCTTAATCAAATTGGCAGTTATAGTTTTATTTATAGTGATTGCCAGCACTGAAGTGCAGGTTAGTAATTGGTCGCCCTTTTTGCCTTTTGGTTGGTCGGGAGTAATTCAAGGTGCTTCGTTAATATTTTTTGCCTATATTGGATTTGATGCGGTTTCAACAGCTGCAGAAGAGGCGATTAATCCACAACGGGATTTACCGCGGGGAATTATTGGTTCTTTAGCTATTTGTACCGTTTTGTATATTATTGTTGCTGGTTTATTAACAGGTATCGCGCATTATACAAGCTTAAATGTTGCCTCTCCCATTAGTCATGCCTTGTTGGTTTTGGGCTATAAAACTGCAGCAGGATTAATTGGAGTTGGTGCTTTGGCTGGACTAACCACCGTGATGTTGGTCCTCTATTATGGATTTACGCGAATATTTTTGGCTATGGCTCGCGATGGTTTATTGCCAAAAATATTTTCTGAAGTGAATCAATATACGCGAACTCCAGTACGAATTATTGTTTTAGCTGGTTTTATAATAGCTTCATTTGCGGCGTTTATTCCTATGCATGATTTGGCTGAGTTAGTAAATGTTGGAACTTTATTTGCTTTTATGGTTGTCTGCAGCGGTGTTTTGTATTTACGCTATACCCAACCACAAATGCACAGGCCGTATAAAACTCCTGGCATGCCTTATGTGCCAGTTTTGGGAGTATTGAGTTGTTTTTATCTCATGATCAATTTGCCTTGGCTGACTCTTGCCCGGTTTGTTATTTGGATGGCTATTGGTTTAGTGGTGTACTTTTGTTTTAGTCGTAAGAATAGTTTATTAGCTGTTAAATTAACATAAGTGCTGCGGAAATAATGGCCGCTGCAGGAATAGTTAGCAGCCAGGTATAGAAGATTCGTTTGAGTACTTTACGCTGAGTACTATCAATACCGCTAACCAAGCCTACCCCGGCAATGGAGCCTGTAACTGTGTGGGTGGTTGAAACGGGCACACCAAATTCTGTTGCCGCATAAATAGTGAGCGCGGCTCCAGTTTCAGCAGCACAGCCTTTTAAAGGATTTAAATTTGTAATTTGCGTACCCATAGTATGCACAATACGCCAACCACCCACCAAGGTGCCGGTTGCAATAACTGCTTGGCAGGAAATAACCACCCAAAAGGGGATGTAAAAAGTGCTGCCTTGTAGCCAGGATTCTGAAAACAGTACTATCGCAATAATACCCATAGTTTTTTGAGCATCATTGCCGCCATGGGTTAAGCTTAATAAGGCAGATGATGTCATTTGTAACACTTTGAAAATTCTAAATTGCTTTTGCTCACTTTGGTTTTTCACTAAGAAACTAAAAAAGTATGTGGCTAGAAAACCAACGGCAATTCCTAGCAAGGGTGAAATAAAAATACCTAGTGCAACTTTGATATAACCAGTTAATTTTAATGAGGTAAAACCGCCTTTGGCTAAGGCGGCTCCTGTAAGACCGCCAATTAAAGCATGAGAAGAGCTAGAAGGCAGGCCATAATACCAAGTAGCCATATTCCAAAAAATAGCCCCCACAAGGCTTGCCATAATAAAACGAGCATCTACTAAATTGGTGTCAATAAGACCATTGCCTATGGTTTTTGCGACCATTAAACTAAAAATTAAAAAGGCAATGAAGTTGAAAAAAGCGGCCCAAACTACGGCTTGTCGTGGCGTTAGTACGCCGGTTGTAACTATGGTGGCAATAGAATTTGCAGCATCATGAAAGCCATTGATAAACTCAAATACGTAGGCAGTACCGATGACAACAAGGATAAAAAATGTATGGTAATCCATTGCTATTTGTCCTTATTTTTTTTTGAGTTGACAATTGCCACCAGACCTACGTCTCGTGGACAAGCCACGGGAACCAGAGATGTGAAATTATAAATTGTCAACAGACTCTAGCTAATCTCAAATATAATAACTGGTTTTTGTCATTAATTTAGATACGGCCGTCATAATGTACTTTACTAAATAAGGCAGTTCAATAGCTCCGGCATTTACCGCTTCTAAGGCATGGTGCTCTTCATCATCCTGCATGCGTTCAAGAATGGCTCTTGTTTTCTTATCGTGCTCAGGAATTTTTTGTAAGTGATTTTTTAAATGCGCTGTGACTTGTCGTTCTGTTTCAGCTACAAAGCCCAAACTTATTTTGTCTCCAGCTATTCCTGCAAGTGCACCGATAATGATGGAGCCTGTATACCATATTGGATTTAAAATACTTGGGTTACTATTTAATTCATGAAGACGTTGTTCACACCAGGCTAAATGATCAGTTTCCTCGGCTGCGGCCTGATTCATTTGTTGTTTTACTTCAGTAAGTTTCGCAGTTAAGGCCTGCCCTTGGTATAAAGCTTGGGCGCATACTTCGCCAGCATGGTTTACGCGCATTAATCCTGCGCAATGTTTTTTTTCTTGCTCGCTGAGGGGGCTTTCTGTTAGTTCTTGTGCAGGATATATTCGAGTGGGCACGCGTTTTGCTGGTGGCAGTAGCGTTTTCATGGCGCCGTCTAATTCGTTCACGATTTTATCAAACAGACTCAGGTTTCTCATAACTGCCATTATTTTTGTGTAAAATGCTATGGTAACCGGATTGAAGTGGGATGACAATGCGTAGGTTGGGTCATTGACCCAACAATTTTATTAGTGCAAACCAATAGGGAATCCTACACTGATGTCAGTGTTTGATTGGTACTGAATTAAACCGCCTTTGCCATTAGTTACATAATATTTTAGATCAAAGGACTTTTCTGTTTCAGCAGTGCTGGTATAACTGCAGGATATGATCCCAGTTGTACTGTCGTAGTTAGCTGCAGAATTAGAATAGTTAACCAAAGAATCAGGAATACCACCTAACCAATAATCAGATTGAAAATAAATTTCATTGTATTGACCTACAATTGCTTCCGATCCAAATCCTGCTAAATAGCTGCCGTAATTAGCTACAACACGTGCATCAGGACAACTGAAATCAGCTATATTCATGATTGGGTATGCCAAGGCAGCGGTGCTTGTAATTGCAAGACCGAGAGCTGCAATTAGTGTGGATAAAACATTTATTTTTTTCATTATTAGTAATTCCTTTACTTATTGTGTAATTAATGTTTTTTTCGGCTCAGGAGCGCCGACAGCCAATAGTCGCTAAAGAAGGAATTTTTGTCAAGGACTGATTTTTAGCTTAATAGGTTGTTTTTTGTACATAATATGGTGTTTTTGTTGCAATAGTCATATAATCGCTAAATTCCACATTAGTAAAAGGGTCCAAAGATGCTCAAACGTGACATAACTACTACAAATATTTTAGTTGCTTCTGCTGGCGGCATGATAGGTTCAGGCTGGCTTTTTAGTCCCTTCATCAGTGCGCAAATGGCAGGCAGTAACGCCTTGATTAGTTGGGTAATTGCAGCAATTTTTATGTTGTTTATTGCACTGCCCTTATGTGAATTAGGCACAATGTTTCCGGTTTCTGGTGGTATGTCCAATTATCCTACTTATACTCATGGTCGCGAAGTGGGATTTTTGTTTGCTTGGACTTCCTGGCTATCCGATGTTGTGATGACGCCCATAGAAATTCAAGCTATTTTACAGTATTCCAGTCATTTCTTCCCAAGCTTAGTCACCGGGAATTCGGCAGCACTAGAGTTATCCGGATACGGTTACTTTTATGCTATTTCGATTATGTTGTTTGTTGTAATTTTGAATTCTTATGGTATAAAAATTCTTGCTGAATGTAATAAGTATGCGAGCATTATTAAATTTATTTTGCCAAGCATTGCGATAGTTGCTCTTATTAAGAGTGCACCCGATTTAAGTAATATCAATATTACTCTGGGAGACAAGGGTAGCTGGGTTAATATATTCACCGCTTTATCAGCGGGCGGGGTAGCTTTTGCTTTTACCGGCTTTCAAAATGGCTTGATTTTGGCAGGGGAAGTGAAGGACCCTCAGCGCAATATTCCCATCGCTATTTTAGGTGCGGTGCTGATTGGTTTTATTCTGTATTTTATGCTGCAATTTAGTTTCATCGTTGCGATGCCGCCAAAATATTTTGCTCATGGCTGGTCTGCCTTATCGTTTCCTGGAGACAGTGGTCCTTTAGTTGGTTTAACCTTGTTGCTTGGTCTTGGCATAGTAGCAACTTTATTAATGATAGACGCAGCATTTTCTCCCTTTGGTACTACTTTAGTATATACCGCAGCGACTTCGCGTATTCTTTACGGTATGGCCTTGAATAATCATTTGCCTAAGGTGTTTTTGAAGGAGAACAGACACAATATTCCCTATGTTACTCTTTATGCGAATTTCTTTGTTGGCGCCTTATCGTTTCTGCCTTTTCCAGGCTGGCAAAAATTAGTGGCTTTTCTTTCATCCGCGAGTATTCTTTCATACAGTATCGGCCCGATTTGCTTGTTGGCTATGCGCAAACTGCAGCCGAATACGCACCGTCCTTTTAGATTGTCTTATAGTTTGGTATGTTGCCATTTAGCATTTTATTTCTGTAATTTAATGCTGTATTGGTGTGGCTTTTCTATTATTTGGAAGTTGGATCTGGCTTTATTAGTGGGTTTAATTATCTGCGTTATTTATAACCGTAAAAATGCCTTTAGTAATAACTATCCTTTATATTGGTTCGTGCTTTATATGGCCTCTATGCTGTTGGTTTCCTATTTAGGCTCATTTGGTGGCATTGGGATTTTAAAATTCCCTTACGATTTAATGGTATTGTTGCCAGTAAGCATAATCCTGTTATGTTTGTCCCAAGTATTATTACGCCAGGAAGATCATAGGGAAATAACTGAAGCGGTGTTTGCATAGGTTGAGTCAAGGCTTAAAGCTGTCAGGCTAAGGGCACGTCATCCAGAGCGAAGCGAAGGATCTTCTCTCAAGCTACATCTGTGCTAACTGAAGAGAAGATCCTTATGACGAGCCGGATGAAAGCTGGGCAATCAGACCTTTCATGCTGTAATTCTCTTAACCTGATGGCTATGGGTCAAGGCCCAATCTACGGCTTTAAGCATCCTCTAAATCAATTTCATGATTGATTAACACTACGCATTGCGAGGCAAAGAGCATTTTAGGCCCTAGGCTTAGAGTTTTTAAGCCTTTACGCTTTAGCCCTGCTAAGGATTTTTTGGGCATCGCCAAATGATCGCTTAAAATGAATACCGGATCTTTTGCCAAGCTTAGGGTTCTTATATTGTCACCTTTTTTGTCTAATATATATAAGGTGCGGTTGGGCATTAAACTGCTAACCAATTTTTCAAAACCAAAGCCGAAAATTTGTACTCCTGGTGCCAGAGTTTTGGTGCTGTCTTTTTGCAAGCCTTGGCTATCCTTTAACGTTTTTTCGACAAGACTTACTACCGCTTCTTCGTGAAACCCAGCCAAGGAAAGTCCTTCGGCACTGGATAATTTAATCGTGCGGGGAAAGTCCTCTGAGCTATCAAGGACAATATACACCTCAACATCGGTTCTAAAATCACTAGAAATAAAAAAGGCATTAATGACTGAATGTGCGACAACCTCAAAATGCTCTTTAGTGCCAATTTGGGAGCGAACGCGCTCCCAACGGGTGCTGCCCTTACGGGCTTTGATAATAAAACTACGCATTAAAATTCACTTAAAACAAGTTTGCCACGGGATTTACCACTTTCAATCAAAGCATGTGCTTTTTTTAGATTGTTGGCATTTATGGTTCCGAAACATTCAGTCAAAGTAGTTTTTATGATCCCTTGATCCACCAATTGTGCCACTTGTGTTAGGATTTCATGCTGCCTTATTTTGTCCGATGTTTTGTAGAAAGAACGGGTAAACATCGACTCCCAGTGTATGGACAGGCTTTTTGATTTAAAAGCTAGAATGTCAAAATGTTTGGGGTCATCAATTAAGGCAAATTTGCCAGCAGGTTTTAATGCTTCAACTAATTGGCTGGCATGATCATCCGTGTGGGTTAAGCTTACTGCATAATCAATAGCAGCGATGTTTAAGGCGTGTAATTGTTCCAACATATTTTTTGTGTGGTCGATTACGTGATGAGCGCCATTATCGAGTATCCATTTTTTTGAATCGGGACGGGAAGCCGTACCAATTACGGTAAGTTTAGTTAACTGCCTTGCCAGCTGGACTAAAATTGAACCAACCCCACCAGCGGCACCTGTTACTAAAAGTACTCCTGAATCATTAGCTGGAATTTGTAAGCGGTCGAATAAGATTTCCCAAGCGGTAAGACTGGTTAAGGGCAAAGCCGCTGCTTCAATGAAATTCAAGGAGCGGGGCTTTTTGGCTACTAGTTCTTCATTTACTAAATGAAACTCGCTATTAGTGCCCGCTCTTGTTACATCACCCGCATACCAAACTTCATCGCCGGGTTGAAATAATCGTACTTCTGGCCCAACTTCGGTAACAATTCCAGTGGCATCCCAGCCCAAAATTTTGGCCACATCTTTTTCAGGTTGCACGCGAGTTCTGATTTTAATATCAAGCGGATTCACTGCAACAGCCTTAACAGCCACTAATAAATCCTGTCCGCTAGCCTTAGGTGTAGGTATTGTTATATCCAGCAAGGCCTCATCATTATCAATGGGTAAGGTTTGGTAATATCCTATTGCTTTCATTTAAACTCCTTTGGACGATTAAGTTTTCCTATTCTATTCAATAAAGGCCTACTAATACAGATAAAGATACTTAATAAAACACTTATTGCTGCTAATAAAATTGATGCGAAAATGAGTGAAATTAGTGTTATGAGTCACGCTCAAGTATTGGAGTTAGAATCTAAATTAGTACAGCACAATCCAACAACTTATGCTGAAATTGAGTTAAATCAGAATTTAACAGATCAAGAAACTATAAAAGACAGAGAGTTTTTAGCGGATGAAGCGAATAACGGTACCGCGGCGACCCTGATTATTTTTGGACTTTTTAAGGCGCCAGATGCAGAGAAAGTTGCAAAAAATGTTGCCAATAAACTGGATCCGATAAAATCCCTTTAATGCACATCAAAGCTGCGATGGTGAAATCACTCTGTCCCGCGGACAAGCCGCAGGACAGAGTGGTTATCGGCATGTAGGGATTTCGCCCGGGTTGTGAGTCTGATTATATACGACCAACTAAACTCACAGCATTTAAAGTTGCTGCCAATCTTAAAACAGTCTGAACTCCCATTTTATCCACATCATGTTTTAAAATTTGCGCCACATGCGTGCTAATACACATTCCACAACCACTAATGGCAGAAACTGCTAAAGAATATAATTCAAAATCAATTTTCGGTACTCCTGGATTCACTATGGCATTCATCCGCAAATTAGCCGGCATGCTGGCTAATTCTTTATTTTCCGCTAAATGTATGGCGCGGTAATACACATTAGTCATTGCCATGAGGGTGGCAGCAGTTTTAGCGGCTTGTTGTACTTCATCGGAAAATTCGCCAGTTTGTTTGAGTGCCTCAATAAGTTGCTTATCATTTAAACTATACGCCACTGCTAAGGCAGTTCCAAAAAACTGACTTTCCGTTAAGCCTGATTGGGCGATATTGCCAAATAAATTACTGACATTTAGTCGAATATCCTTGGCAAAATCAGGGATGCTTTGTTGTAGTTGCTCTATATTCATTGTTGACTCCAGTATTAAAGGGTTGCCCCACCAATTTGTCGGTTGCAAGGACATAATTCATCCGTTTGCAAAGCATCTAAAATGCGCAAAATTTCCTGTGGATTACGGCCTACATTTAAGGCATTTACACTAACATGTTGGATGGTATTTTCGGGATCAATAATGAATGTAGCTCTTAGGGCTGCGCCACTTTGTTCGTCTTTAACTCCCAGTTTATTCATTAAGTTGCCGGTTATGTCGGCAAAACTGTATTGATTTAAACCGTTCAAATCCTTATGTTCCCTTCTCCATGCAAGTTTTACAAACTCATTGTCTGTACTGCCTCCTAATACTATCGCATCTCGGTCGGCAAATTCATTATTTAATTGAGCAAAGGCAACAATTTCAGTGGGGCAGACAAAGGTAAAATCTTTAGGATAAAAATACAAAACCTTCCATTTACCAGGAAAGCTGTCTTGAGTAATCGTTTCGAAAGCACTTTGCCCGTTTTCTTCATGATGATTAAAGCCTGGCTTTACCGCTACTACAGAAAAATCAGGAACTTTTTGACCGATGGTTAACATAATATTCTCCAAGTAAAGTATTCAACTTAAGTATAATAAGGGGCTATAATTAATTAAAATGAATAAAACTGATTGTATTAATCGGAAAAAACGATTATGAAACTGCCAAGCTTAAAGCAATTACAGCATTTAGTGACCTTATATGACTACCAGCACTTTGGGCGCGCCGCTGAGGCCTGCTTTATTAGCCAATCCACTTTAAGTGCATCGATTATTAATCTGGAGGAAGTATTACAAGCACAGCTCTTAGAGCGGGATCATAAAACCTTTTTGTTTACTCCACTTGGTGAGGAAATTGTTAGGCGCAGTCGCTTGTTGTTAAAACAAAGTGAGGAGCTGTGTGATTATGCCGTCCATCAAGGTCAGGCCATGCAGGGTAATTTTTATATGGGGATAATTCCGACTATTGCACCGTTTATAGTTAATGAATTGCTTAATCAATGTGCGCAACGGTATCCTGATTTAACTTTATTCGTAAGAGAAGATACTACCGACAATGTCTTGCAGTTATTAGCCGAAGGGAAGTTGGATCTAGTGGTATTGGCTTTGCCTTATGCTACCGCTGATTTTCATACTAAGGTTTTAGCTAGGGATTATTTTAGATTGGTCGCGCCGAAGTCTTGGTTTGCGCAAGGCTATGAGACTGATTTAGCGAAAGTCCCCGATCAAAGTATCTTTTTGTTGGAAAAAGAGCATTGTCTTACCGGTCATGCCTTACAAGCGTGCCAATTAAAAGATGGTACGAAAATTAATTCTTTTCATGCGACCAGTTTGCACACCTTAATTCATATGGTAAGTCATCAACCGGGTCTTCCTTT
>JBAZRP010000109.1:0-9771 GCA_041662885.1 Legionella sp. | reverse complement strand
GCTTATTTGACCTTAGAGCAAGCAAATGCAAAGCCTGGCTTGACCCGTTTTCATTATGGAAAGCAGGCTATCTTAAAGGGTGCCTTGGCGCATAAGAATGTACCGGTTTTAGCTTATGTAAACCGGAATGATTTGGAAGCTGCCTTAATGCAAGGTACTGTTGTTGCTGAGATAAATAGACACGAGAAAATTTTCAACGTCCATCGTACTAATAATATTGCTTATGATAAAACCAAAAATCCTCTTGCCCAGGAGCGATATTGGTACTTCAAACAAGTAGATGGAATTAAAGGTTATGGTAAAGATGCAGAGCATAAAATTACTGTGAATACCCAAGTTACCTTTGCAGCAGATTTGCAGAAATTTGGTTTAGGAAAATTGTTGTTGGTGCAATATCCTGAAAGCAATGGGGCATTGGTATCGCGCGTAGGGATTTTAGCAGATACCGGCGGTGCCTTTGTTAATAATCAGTATCAAATTGATTTCTTGTCGGGTACTTATGCCGGACCCGAGGCTTTTTATAAGGCTAATCGGGGGATACCTGATTATGTTGTTGCCTATTTTATGGTTTTGAAAGAGGAGACCTCATCTGCCAATCAAGCACCATCTGTTCGATTGGGTCAAGGGAAGTGTGTTGCGCAGCCTATTCATAAAATGCCGATTCAGTTTGATGAAGAGCGTATTGCTTTAACTCGTGATTATCAGTTAACGCATTATGGAATCACGTCTAAATCAATCGAGATTGAGCCTAAAATGATCGTTTTGCATTGGACTAGTATCGAATCACTGGCAACCACCTGGCGTATTTTTAATCCGCCGACTTTTCCTGAAAATTCCCCACGAGTAAAAGAATTACCCGGTACTTTAAATGTATCCAGTCATTTTTTGGTTGATCGTGACGGAAGTATTTATCAGTTAATGCCTGAAAAATGGATGGCACGTCATACTATCGGTTTAAATCATTATGCTATTGGTATTGAAAATATAGGCGGAAAGGATGCTCAGGATGATCTAACCGATGCTCAGGTGAAAGCTAATGCCTTTTTAGTTTGCTATTTAAAAAAGAAATACCCCAAAATTGACTACGTAATTGGTCATAATACTTATTTGAATTTTAAAAATACCGCCTTGTGGTTGGAAAAAGATCCTAACTACCAAACGGATAAATACGATCCCGGGCCTGATTTTGTGAATAAGGTGCTTGGCTTATTGGCGTTGAATACATAGTAGGTTGGGCTCCAATACCTTATTCCAGGCGATCTCTTGCTTCTAATAAGTCATGAATGGGCTTTGGTAGAATGGATCGCAAGATCGCTGTAATTTTAGCCTCGTGTTTCTGCCAGAGTATCCCAATATAGATAATAATGATTCCAATTAAAGTAAGAGCAAACGGGAAGAGGTAACTATCTTTAAACACTGAATAGGCTAAATGCCCTACATAAAAGCACGTTCCTATCGCTCCAAAGATTACAAATACTTTTCTATTAAGAATGATACCTATCCCAATTAAAACCAGGTTAATGCATAAATAAAAGAATTTTGAGAGTTCACTATCGGAGTGCTGGCAGGTGAGCCCTGACCAAAAAGCCAGCATACCAAAGATATAGAGCCAAAAGGCATAATCTGCCGATTTCGCAGACCGAACATCAACCCAAAAAGCGATGAGCAAGGTTATTAAACCAATATACATAGAAACCATGGCACTTAATTCGAAGGTATAATGATCACCAGCTATCATTTGAGTTACATCCATGGACATATACCACAAGGTAACAGCAATCGGCATTATCATAAAAGGATAGCGGTAGATAAAAGCCAGGATAAGACCCACTGCAAGTGTTCCTAATTCCATAAAAATCCAATGCCATTTGATGTAAAAATTATATTCCCGAAATACCGTATCATCCGGCCACCAACCCATACCTTTTTGTAAGCCATAAATAGCTAAAGGAGTTAGGCAAATCACGAAAGTGGCGCAAATACCCGCGGGTATGGTGTAAGCTTTTGCAGCAAAATTATGGGTAAGTAATAAGCCTACAGCAGCATAGACAAGGGTTAAGAAGAAGATACCCCAGCCACCAAAAAGCTCCCAACCTAAGTTCATGAACAGACTCATCGCACCAATAGCAAGCAAACCGCCGAGGTAGTATAGAACATTAGTCATGGTGAAACGGGGGCTTTGATCAGGCATATTTTGCACAAAATCAATTAATTTATCTGCTTGTGCTTTGGTTATAATCTTTGCAGCAATTGCCTTATCCATCATGGGCTTGGTAATGTTCATCCTGACTCCTGCGGGTGCTAGATTATATAAATATAGCATAATTACTAGGACGTGTTTACAATTCAATTTTCTACGTCCTGCGGGATTTTCAGGACGTAGGCCCTGAAAAAATGAATTGTAAACACGCCCTAGAGGTTGGCTCTTGATGTATTGCTCATTTCTATATCAGTATCACGATTATTAGTATTATTATCAAAAAATCGCAATCTTCTGGTGGTAGTCCTGCTTTCAAAAGGTACTATTTGTTTCATCATTTCAATAGATTCATTGATTTGATCTGTGGGAATGCGTGCAGAGCTGCGTAGGTATTTCACTGATTTGGAATATTCAGTAATGATCTGTTTGAATAATTCGCCTGTTTCTTGAATGTCTTTATACTCAATGGAATCTGCCATTAACTTATTAATAGATTTAATATTATTCTCAAAACTTTTGTGGAGAACGAAGGGGGTAAAAATTTTGAGTAGCATTTTAAAAAGAGCTACTAACTGCTCTTTATTTTTCGGTACAAAGTCTTGGTATTTGCCAAGTGCTTTGTTTGCAGTGTGCAATGGAAGTAAAACAAGATTTGTTTGAAGTTTTGTTAATCCAGTAGCTAACATATCTCTAGGTTTGATTACTGAGCAAAACAAGGTATGGAAAAATAAAGGTGTCAGCAGCAATACACCAGTAAGTAAAACTGTAGGCATACGAGAAAGATAATCATGATGTAGTTGGTGGCAGCTCGTATATGATTCGGCAAAACTTGTGCACAACTGTGTAAAGTTTCCATCATTACAATCGGCAATCGCCGGTATACTGTCAAAGGCAGCGTCACATTTTTTAATATTCTTTTGAAGACCGCACTTTGTCGTATTTGCGGGATAATCAGGAAATTTATTTTGAAAGTCGTACCAAGCATCATTAGCGTCGGTGTGAATATTATCAGTGATATAACATAAAGACACATACCAGGTTAGAATGCCAATGAAAAATAAGATATTTACGCTATTTTGAAAGAAAAGGTTATTGGGTATGCTGGAACTAAGGTAGTTTACTTTTTTTCGTGTAGTATTTAAAGTGCTGTGTTCATGCAGATCTTTTGCACGTTCTAAATTAGATAAAATTAATTCTAAATAAAAAGAAAGATCCGACATTAGTTTTATATGTTCCGTGACTGGTTCGATTTTGATTAAGGTTTCGGTTTCCAAATAATTAAGAAGATTAGAATAGTGCAGTGTTTTCCTTTCATTGTGCGTACTAACAATCATTTCATTCAAATAAAATTGCCAATATTTCATATCGGGAACTAAAGCCCCTGCTTTGAAGTTTTGTTGAAAAGTAACAGGATCTTTAAATCGGGGTGCATCAAGATCATAGCCATCAATATTATTGGCTAAGGCTGCGCCATAGTATTCTAAATAGGGTAGAAATTCATAAGCTGGATCGGTTTTTAAATGGAAAAAGTTTTGAAAACGACCTTCTAATTGCAGATACAATTGCAGAAACTTACCTAACAAGTATTCGACCATTATTAGGTTTTTATATTTAACAGCTTTGGAAAGTGGATTGGTCTTATCATTATTTTCATCCACTAGCAAAGTTGGATTATGGTTTATAGCTTCATTAAGATAGGGCTCTAGAATTTCAAGTTCTTTTTTAGTTTGAATATTATGAATGCAATGCCCAATTAAACACCAATTGTTGGTGGTTTTAGGCGAATCATTATCCACTTTAAAACTATCTTCCAAATGGAGCAGTTTGAGTAATTCAAATTTTTTCTGATCTATCAAGAAAAAGAAAAAGGGCTTTGTGTCCTTCTTATATGGAAGCAAACGCCAAAAGTGGCTTTGGTAACTGCTGATAGAGCCAGAACCGCATTCATTAAGCATATCTTTTATAGCGTCTAGATTATTGTCTGCTATAAGTTGGAGTAAGTAATCATCGGTATATTTATACATCTAAAGTACCTGCAGTGTTTAAGGGTAATTCTTGAGTTATTAGGTTTAAGTCGAGTAAATTTAATTGCTGACAATAAAGATTGGTAAGATTTCTGATCCGAGGATACAGCATAACAGTATCTGGGTCTGCCTTGAGTACTTCGTTAGTTAAGGCATTAAGAATCTGTTCTGGATCTTGCAGAGTCGGATCTAATTGCGCGTATTGGGGCATAAAAAAATCACTTAATAGCGAAGTGAAATTTGGAACTAATAACAGTTCTGCATCCGACATCTTGCTGTTTTTATTAATGGCTTTGACTAATAATTCTAATTTGCTTTTATTTTCTATTAAATAATTTTTATCTTGACCGATTAGACCCTTGCTAATCACCCAATCTGATAAAGTTTCCATGCTTCCTTCAAAGCAGAGGGTATCACTATGATTTTGTAGAAATTCAAATAACAGATTTTGATGCTCTGCAAGTTTAAAATATTTGACATATGATACAACTAAACGGATAAGTGATTGCTTTGCAAATTCTGGTTCACCGGTAAAAGTTTCAGGATGCCATAAAATTCCTTCGGGAAGTTGATAGTTGCTTACCTTCGATTTTACAAAGCTTGTGGCGTTGATGTCTTTCATTAACTCTTCTATATGGGTGTGACATGTTTCGCATTTAATGACGAAGCTTAAAGCCCGCAGGTATCCTGAACTTGTACAATTACCCTTGTAAGTCTCTGCTATTTTTTGGCGAATTTCAATAAAAGCTCTTGGCATGGTAGTAATAAATTCTTTGAATGCAGCTTCATTTCTTTCTTTTTCATATATGCCGATAATTCTATTAATTTCACTTCTTGGTTTTGCCATTTCTTTTATTAGAAGATGTAAAAAATTAAGACCAAATGCAATATTTTTGAAATCTTCAGAAGGTAGGTTATGGCACATTAATAAATGCTGTTTGTAAGAGGTAAATAAATAAGCATGGATTTCAATTAGTCGTTCATGGGTATTAAGATAGAGCTTGAGATCGTCTTCATTAGGATCATTTTTATTTATAACGCACCTTGCTGATTCAATTTTTGACAAAACATCATTGATTCGACCGGCAAGGCTTGGGTCAGCTACTCGAGAGGTTTTACTAAAAAAATACAAAAACTTACGTTTCATAGGCAGTGCTTGTGACCATTCACTGGGCAAAGACTTATTTATAGGTAAATTTGCAGTTATATGGCTTAGAAATTCATCTAGTTCTGATTTAAGATCCTGAAACATCAAAAAGTTGCTCATTTATAAAAAATTTTGGACAAAGAATTTACCACTGTAGGAGTGAAAGGTCAAGTATTGAACGATGTTTATAGTAACTGCAAACCTTATCTTGATCCATTTCGTCCATCCGAACCACTACCGTGAGGGTTGATACTTTAAATATATAGGTTTGGTCACTGACCTGAGAGATCCTCACCTTTTTGACCCCAATCAAAACTTCCTTCTCCCGCATGCGGGAGAAGGTGCCCCGAAGGGGCGGATGAGGGTGGTGACGCTAATGAAATTTTTTTGTCAATGCCACTTTGCTAGACCCTCATCCGCCCTACGGGCACCTTCTCCCCGGGGGGGAGAAGGGAGTTTTGATTGGGGTCAAAAAGGTGAGGATCCCTCAGGTCATTGACCCAACCTAAGCATATACTTAACTACAAATCATCTTAGTTGGATTTCCAGGAACTGGAGTACAGGTTTTGTAATATTTTCCTTGATAATAGTAATTATAATAGATGCCATTAATCAAATATAAATAATATGCACCGTTGTTGAAGTAGTTGTAATAAGAGCCGTTATTAAAATAGACGTAATAATTGCCATTATGATAGTAGTTATAGTAATTGCCATTATGGTAATAATTATAATGTTTGCCATTAGAGTAGTAATTACCTTTTTTACCACCACCGACAACTACATTGTTTTGATTAACATTGGTGTGGTGGATGTTATTTTGGTTAATGTTGTTTTGATTGATGTTATTTTGATTGATGTTGTTTTGTTTAACGGTATTTTGCTTGATGTTATTTTGTTTAAGGTTATTTTGCTTAAAATTATTTTCTTTCAGATTATTCTGTTTTGAATTATTTTGATGAAAGGATCTTTGCGGTTTTTGTCGTTCACTAGCTTGTGGGCGTTTAACATTTCTTTGCTCACCCCGTCCTTCCATGCGTTCGCCACGAGCTTCTGCGGTTGCTGTTAACATACCGATTAGCAGAGAAAAAAATACACAACCTAGCCACTTTATAGTTTTACTTTCCATGAAATGCTCCTTGATTGAAGAGTACCAAAAAACATTTTGACCTAAGCATATTGGAAGAGCAATAGATAATTTGTAAACATAAAATCTGGGCTATTGTGCCCATATCACCAGACCTCCTAAAAACCAAGATGCTCATTTATTAACTATAATATACCTAAGGCTTTAATAAATGGGCACTTATGTCTGCACAACCAGGCTCAAACAGCAAACCAGGCGCAATAGCTCAGCTTCGCCAACAGCTTGAGTTAGTGCTAACGGAGCATCTGGATCCCTCCTTAGGTAGCCACCCACCTAAAAAGGGTAAGGTTCCCTATTCTGAGGCTGATTGGAAAGGTAAATTGCTGGAGATACAAGTACTTATGAAAATATGTAATTGTTTGTATTATGCAGAAATGGCATCAGTAAATTTAGAAAAGGGTGGTCATAAAGTTGTACTTGCGCTGCATCATGCTAATGAATTAGACAATTCTTTAGCTCAATTAGATAATGTTATGCCACAGATTCAAGCAATTCTTAGTGATGATTACAATCTTTTTAAGCCCATCCTGGATCAAGCATTTGAGGTGCTAAAGAAATCAAAAACAATTCAAGACCATATTGATTCATCAGGGTTGGATCGAACCAGGACAGTAATGAATCAAGTGAATAAGTTGGTTGAAAGTGTAAATGATACTAATCCTATAGAAGCTGCATTCGTTAATCTAGGATCTATTATGGATGTTCTTGTGAAAGCACAAGGTATGGATCTATCGGCTGAGCAAACATCGCAGATTATGGAGCAGTTTAGTACCTTATTATTTAACTTAAATAACAATCCATTTTTTAAACAATTAAGCTATTCATCAGCAAAAGATTCACCAGGATTTAGAGAATTTATGGACTGGGTTGAAAGTGTTGGTGCTGAAGGAGTTCGATTTACGCCCAATAGTTTGAAAAAATACGCCCAATGGGCGCAAGAATACGTCCCTAAGCTTATCGATCTAGCCGATGAATTAGAAGCAAAAAACTTTTTACAACGAGGATATTTATCTTCAAAAATAATTGAGAAGGTGGATCCTTTGATCGAAGCAGTGAACTTCCAGTTACAAGCACCACCTTTAAATATAAAGGAAGTTATACCTAAAACAGATACCCTGGAGGAAAGAAGAGCTAACAAAACCAACGCTAGAGCCAGAGAAAATTTAACTAAAATAACCGCAATGCAAGAGCAATTAAAATCGATTAAAAAGTTTTATAACCTCATAGAAAAATATAAAAATCATTCCTCTTTAGACAAATTGACGGAACATGATAGACAATTATTAGCTGAATTGTATCCTGACGTACAAATGACTTTAGCCTATACAGATCTGAAAATGGAAAATGAACTGGCTTTAGTACTAAGTAAAGCCGGACCATCTGGCCCTCGTCCGTCACCAGATGTATTTGCTGTAACATCCAGAATTAATGATTTACTAAAAACCAGAGATAAAGTTGAAAGTGCGATTGAGCAGAATCTGGAATCAGAGCATAAAAAATATAAAATAGCGAACAGTGTGCTTACGGAAGCTATTTCTAAAAATGATACAATAAAGATTTCTCTTGCACCTATAGAAAAAAAACCGGAAAAACCCTTTAGTCGAGAGGCAATAAAGCCTATTCAACTTAAAGATCTACAGAATATTGAAGGCATTGTTACCTTCCTACAAGAATTGAAACTCTCCAAAGACGTTACCAAAGTTAAGGATTCAGTAATAAAATTAATACCGACCAATAAATTATTGCATAACACTCAAGAGGTAAAAAATTTATTCATTCTTCGCGATAGTTTGGAATTATTAGAGTCTTTATTGAAAGATTTTGAAACTCAGGGAACTAAATTTTCCATTTTTAACAAAGTGGAATTTGGCGGAAAACTTGGTAAGATTATGGATAAGATAAGCGAACTGGCTCCTGCAAATCAATTAGACCCTATTAAAAAAGAGATAGCTTCTATTCAAGGTACATTGAAGCAATTTGCTCCTATTGTAGTACAAACGGATAAAGATATTATAATCGAAAGGACTTATCCTGAAACATACCAAAAAAGCATCGATCTTATAAAAAATGCTCGTGAAGAATTCATCGCACGTTGCAATGAAAGTTTAAGCAAACCCTTATTGGATTTAGTGTTTGCTAAACCTCAAACCATGCCCTTGATGTTAAAAGACACAGATCCACCACAAGTTGAAACATATAAAAAATTAATTAACACGCTTTATAAAGCAGAACAAACCCTACAAGTATGGCAAAATAAAAGAATGAAGCATGAAACTGCCCTGGATGATTTAATTTATTACCACCAACTAATGGTAGCCGCAGCTTCCTTTTATCAAACCATCGAACAATTTGATTCGGCACCCGAAATACAAAAAATGGTGGCTGATAATTTAGATATTTTTGGCCCTGTTTATTCTGTTGCAAAAGCATTCGTTACTAAAACGGATATTAAGCAAGAAACCATGGAAAAACAAACTGCACTGAAACTAGGTGAAGGTATCAATGCCTTACAGATTAAATCGCAAACAAATACTTCTCCTGTAATTCACGTTTTGCAGGAATTGCCAACGCTAATTAATGCGCAATTAAAAGCAAATACTGATAATTTAAAACTTACTGACAAACAAATAGAAGCATTAAATCCAGTTATTGAAGCGCTGTTGAACGATAAACTTTCAGGTCTTTCAGTCGCAGAATCCTATAGGGCGTATCAATCCTACAAGTCTATTAAAAATATTAGTGATAAGTCTCAAAAGAACGCTATAGATGCGTATCGTGCCTGGATTAAAGAGTATTATCCCATCTTATTAAAAACAGTTGACAGGCTTGAAATAAAAAATAATTTTAAGCAGGGTTTTCTTTCAGAAGCATTAATGAAACAAGTGGATGAAGTAAGTACTAATTTGAATACCAAGATTAGTACTAAGCAAGATTATATTCCATTAGCACATAACTTCATAAACGATCGAATTGCAGCAATAGAACAAGCTAGAAAGGTTGTTTTTACTGCAAAACACGAGGTAGCCTTACAACAAAAGAATGTATTTGATTTCTTAGAACTATTAGAAGATAAAGAACGCACCGACGTAACGGATGATGAGAAGGTTAAACTTAAAGACAATTTTATTAGTATTCAGAAAGTAATGTCAGAGGTAAATTTAGATTTATCGAATCAGTTAGTAGATTATTTTAATTCAGTTCCACCTAAGGATGGGGCAGATAAATCATGGAACAAAGAGATAAAACTTGCTGT
>JBAZRP010000108.1:0-9970 GCA_041662885.1 Legionella sp. | reverse complement strand
GAGCTCCCTCGTTGACCTCGGGATGACGTACGCTAGTGATTAACTTGATGGCAGTGACCCTAAGAAGCACTGTCATTAAGTTAAGACTTTACGTCATCCTGATCGCAGTGAAGGATCTCCTGAAACTGGCACAGTGCCACTTTCGGAGATCCCTCGTTGCACTCGGGATGACGGGCGCTAGTGATTAACTTGATGGCAGTGACCCTAAGAAGCACTGTCATTAAGTTCAGACTTTACGTCATCCTGAACGCAGTGAAGGATCTCCTGATACTGGCACAGTGCCACTTTCGGAGATCCCTCGTTGTTCTCGGGATGACGGACTCTAGTGCTTAACTTAATGGCAGTGCCCCTAAGAAGCACTGTCATTAAGTTCAGACTTTACGTCATCCTGAACGCAGTGAAGGATCTCCTGAAACTGGCACAGTGCCACTTTCAAAGATCCCTCGTTGCACTCGGGATGACGGACGCTAGTGACAAGCTGTGGGACTTAGGTAGATAGGAAAAATGTATATTATGCGATATTAAAACAAGAAATTCCTTAACCTCACGGCTATTGGTCCAAGGCCCAACCTACTTTCAAAAATAACAGGATAGGTAAGCCCTCGGCTTTTCAATCGAACTACAAAGATTTAAATACTCTATCAATGGCCATCAAAGATTCCAATAATGGCTTCATTTGATCCAAAGGCCAACTATTCGGACCATCGCTTAATGCTTTTTCAGGATCAGGATGTGTTTCCATAAATAAACCAGAAATACCTACTGCAACTGCCGCTCGCGCAAGCACAGGTATAAATTCTCTTTGACCGCCAGAAGTACCATTATTACCGCCTGGCAACTGCACAGAATGTGTGGCGTCGTACACAACAGGACAACCCGTATCACGCATAATAGCTAAAGATCGCATATCCGATACTAAATTATTATACCCAAAGCTCGCTCCTCGTTCACAAGCCATAATATCTTGATTGCCGGTTGCATGGGCTTTTTCTATAACGTGTTTCATTTCCCAAGGAGCTAAGAATTGACCCTTTTTAATATTAACTGGTTTATTCATAGATGCTACTTTTTGAATAAAATTAGTTTGGCGGCATAAAAAAGCTGGGGTTTGCAAAACATCTACCACACTGCATACTTCCAGCAAAGGCGTATCTTCGTGAACGTCGGTTAAAATAGGTACTCCAACTTGGGCACGTACCTTCTCTAAGATCATCAAACCTTTTTCAAAACCAGGTCCGCGATAACTCGTACCTGAAGAACGATTCGCTTTATCAAAAGATGATTTATAAATAAAAGAAATATTAAGTTCAGAACACATTTCTTTTAAATAACCAGCCGTTTCCAGCGCTAATTCTTCACTTTCAATCACACAAGGACCCGCAATTAAAAATAAGGGCTTATCCAGGCCGATTTCAAATCCACATAATTTCATGCCTTTTCCTTTTCTAAATGATGTTTTCGAGCTGCAAGAACAAATTGCTTAAACAGCGGATGACTTCTTCGTGGTGTAGAAGTAAATTCAGGATGGAATTGACACCCTAAGAACCATGGATGATCTGCTAGTTCTACCATTTCAACTAAATTATCATCGACAGAGCGACCGGCAACAATCAAGCCTTTTTGAACTAATTGTTCCACAAATTTATTGTTTACTTCATAACGGTGTCTATGACGCTCCACAATTTGTGAGGTACCATAAACAGATTCAGCCAAAGTGCCCTGATTCAATTGACACATTTGCGCACCCAATCGCATCGTTCCACCTAAATCAGTGTGTTCATCGCGCAATTGTTTACTACCGTCTGCGTCCATCCACTCACTAATAAGGCCTATTACTGGATAAGGACTGTCTTTATCAAATTCACTTGAATTCGCATTTTTCAAGCCTGCAACATTTCTCGCAAATTCAATTACTGCTGTTTGCATGCCCAAGCAAATTCCTAAAAATGGAACTTTTTGCTCACGAGCATATTGAATGGTTTGAATTTTCCCTTCGATACCTCTTGGACCAAAACCACCAGGAACTAAAATTGCATCAACCGACTCTAAAATTTTAGTGCCGTGTTTTTCAATTAATTCTGCATCGATATACACTATTTCAACTTTAGTTTGCGTGTGAATACCAGCATGTAATAAAGCTTCATTAATAGATTTATATGCATCGTTTAATTCAGTATATTTGCCGACCATAGCAATTTTTACAACGCACGTTTGAATTGCTTGCATGTCGACAACTTTTTGCCATTCACTTAAATCAGCAGGCTTAACATCCAGTGCTAATTTTCTAACTACAATTTCATCCAAACCTTGTTCGTGTAAAATCATAGGAATTTGGTAAATACTTTTTGCATCTTCAAGAGAAATTACCCCGTCTTTTTCAACGTTAGTGAACAAGGCAATTTTACCTCTATCCGCTGAAGATAAGGCTTTTTCTGAACGACAAATTAATATATCAGGCTGAATACCAATAGAACGTAATTCTTTGACTGAGTGTTGTGTGGGTTTAGTTTTAGTTTCACCGGATGTCGGTATGTAAGGGACTAGCGTTAAATGAAGGAATAAGGTTTTTTGAGAGCCTAACTCAATACGCATCTGTCTTATTGCTTCCAGAAAGGGTAATGACTCAATGTCACCGACCGTACCGCCAATTTCAACCATGGCAATATCAAAACCTTCCGCACCTAATTTAATGCATCGTTTGATTTCATTCGTGATATGAGGAATTACTTGTACCGTTCCCCCTAAATAATCACCACGACGTTCCTTTTTAATCACATTTTCGTAAATTTTACCGGAGGTGAAATTATTACGCTTAGTCATAGTACTATTTAAATAACGTTCGTAATGACCCAAATCCAAATCCGTCTCAGCACCATCTTCAGTTACAAAAACCTCACCATGTTGAAAAGGACTCATAGTTCCTGGGTCAACATTGATATAGGGATCAAGTTTAATCATGGTCACTCTAAGACCGCGTGCTTCAAGAATAGCAGCAAGAGATGCTGCTGCAATCCCCTTGCCTAATGAAGAGACCACACCGCCTGTAACAAAAATATACTTGGTCATTTCATCTCCGTTACTAATTGTTTAATCTCTCGCATTGCAATAGCACAATCCACAGCTTCTTTACCTTTATGACCGTGGGCACCACCCAGTCGATCCCAAGCTTGTTCTTCATTTTCAGTGGTCAAAACACCGAAAATAACAGGTATATCATGATCCAACATGACACGCTGACAACCCTGACTCACTTGATCACATACATAATCATAATGACTTGTTTCGCCACGAATCACAGCACCTAAGGCTATAATTGCTTCTACCTGATTTTTTTTAGCTAATAAATTTGCTACAAAAGGAATCTCGACTGCACCTGGTACTTCAACTAAGGTAATATCAGCAGAATCAAAACCAAGTTCCTCTAAACGGTGTAGCGCCCCGGTTTTTAACACTTCTGTTATATCTTGATTAAAAGTACTCACAACTAATGCTATCGCAAAAGAAGGTACTTTATTCGCAACTGTTACTTTTATCTGTTTCATACTGCCTCTAATAAATGGCCTAATTTATCGCGTTTCGTTTGTAAATAGACTCGACTTTCGTCGGTTGGTTTTACTTCTAAGGGTATACGCTGACTAATTTGAATTCCAAACGATTCTAACGCATTGATTTTCATAGGATTATTAGTCAGTAAGCGTAAAACATCAATACCAAAAAACTTTAATAATTGATAGGCGATAGCGTAATCTCTATCATCGGCAGGCAAACCCAGTTTTAAATTTGCCTCAACCGTGTCCAAGCCCTGTTCTTGCAAAGCATAAGCTTTTAATTTATTCGCCAAGCCAATTCCTCGGCCCTCTTGACGTAAATAAATCAAAAGACCACCTTCTGCAGCTATTAATCCTAAAGATAATTCTAATTGTTTGCCACAATCACATTTGCACGATCCGAAAACATCGCCAGTAATACATTCAGAATGAATGCGAACTAAAGGTACTTGATTGGCAAATTTAGGCGCTTTAAATAAAGTAAAATGCTCGGCTTTATCCAAATCATTGGCAAAAACGGTCATAGTAAAATCACCATGATTCTTCAAAGGAATACGCGTGGTAGCTGCTTCGTGCACTAGAACTTCATGGCGAATACGGTATTCAATTAAATCTTTAATAGTCACCATAGGAATATTATGCCGCTGGGAAAATAAAGCTAATTCATCACGACGACTCATAGTGCCGTCTTCATTGATAATTTCACAAATAACTGCAGCAGGGGTTAAACCCGCCAAACGCATTAAATCCACACTACCTTCTGTTTGACCTGCACGTTGTAAAACACCCATTTTTTGGGCACGTAAAGGAAAAATGTGTCCTGGAGAAATAACATCTAAAGGACCACTAGCAGGATCAATTGCAACCTGAACTGTATGTGCGCGATCTTTAGCAGATATTCCTGTTGAAACCCCTTGAGCAGCTTCAATAGAAATGGTGAATGCAGTACCATAAGGCGAACGATTATTCTGTACCATCATCGGCAATTGCAATTTGTTAATCATTTCTTCAGCCATAGGCAAACAAATTAAGCCGCAGCCATAACGCGACATAAAATTAATCGTATCCGAGGTAACAAAATCCGCTGCTATAACCAAATCACCTTCATTTTCCCGGCCTTCATCATCCATTAAAATGATCATTTTGCCAGCTTTAAGCGTTTCCAAAGCCTGTTCGATAGTGGCTACTGCATACTTCATAGTGCTACCTCATTATTCACTTTCCCAATCAATCGCACCTGATGTGCAATGATACGAGTTAGATAATCAAATTCTATATTCACTGATTGACCTACTTTTACTAATCCTAATGTAGTATTACTTAAAGTATGAGGAACCAGCATTAGTGTTACTGTTTTATTCTTTACAACATTGATGGTAAGACTCACACCTTCCACCGTAATACTTCCCTTTGGTAGCAAGTACCATTCAGATTCTACTGGAAATTCAACCAGGGTCATTTCAGTAAACTCATCCAGTATCTGAATGGAACCTACTTTTGCGGTTGCATCTACATGACCACTAACATAATGACCACCAAATCGTGCAGTTGCTAACATCGCCCGCTCGAGATTAACCACATCGCCTACTTTTAAATTTCCCAGAGTGCTTACACTTATCGTTTCTCGAGAAATATCAAAAGATAGATGCGAACCCTTATTAGGCAAAACTGTAAGACAAACGCCATTTACTGCGATACTCTCACCAGCACTAATTTGAGTAAAATCAGCTGCAATAACCAGGCGGCTAACACCATCAGCCACATCATTACTAACAACTGTACCCGTTTGCTCTATTATTCCGGTAAACATGCATGCTCCTGCCAATCCACGCATGCTATCATATTATTGCCTCGAGCTTGCCAGGAAATTGTATGTTTTTTATCGAAAATTCCCGGTTCTTGATAGGCTGATATGGCCTTAGAACCCAAATTTTTAGGCACCAGATATATATAAGTCCTATGCACCAAACCTTGCAGGTGTAAGGAAGTGAACAAAGCACCACCAGCTTCGACCCAAACATCATGAAAACCCAGGCTGCCTAGATGACTAATCACAGCAGCAAGATCCATTTTACCATTTTTTTCAGGAATTTGATAAAAACTGCTATTTTTATAATTTCCTGCATTATTAGACGCATGATAGATATGACAATGACGTGCAGTGGAAAATATTTGTAAGTCTTGCGAAAGCGCTAAATTGCTATCAATAATAGCTACAGATTTTGCTTGAATACTACCATTTAAACGGACATTCATCATGGGATTGTCCAAAGCAAGGGTTCTGGCGGTAGTTAAAATTACATCGGTTGCCTTGCGTTGTTCTTGTGTAAAAATACCGCATTCTGCATTAGATAATTGGATTCGTTCACCTTCAGGACCAGCTATTGCGCCGTCAAAAGTATGGGCCATCTTTACCGTCACTTTGGGTTTTTTAGTTTTAGTCCAATACGTGTAACTTGCATAAAATGCGTCAATTTCTGGCAGGCAAACCTGTTCTACGTCGATTCCTTGAGCACGAAGCAGCTCCGCTGAACGGCCTTTAGCCACTAAGGGATTTGGATCAGCATAGGCAAAAACCACTTTCTCTATTCCATGTTGTATCAAACCATCGACACAAGGTGGCGTTCTTCCCCAATGATTACAAGGCTCCAGTGTACAATAAACGACCACCCCTGGCGTTTTAGGTGGGAATTGTGCTAACAATAATTGTTCGGCATGAGGTGAGCCTGCCCCCTGATGCCAAGCTTGTGCTATAATAGTTCCATTTCGCACAGCAATAGCTCCAACACAAGGATTGGGTGCGCATAATCCTTGGCCGAGTTTGGCTTGTTCGAGTGCTAAAAGCAGAAACTGTCGGTGCATTTGTGTTCGCCGTAATAAAGTGCACGAATGATAACAAATTATTCAATTTTTGAGTAGTCTAATGAGTAAATTGAAACTAAAATATTTCTATGAATGGATAATGCTCATGCTGCTTACCATTCTTTCGCAGCCAGCCCTAGCGGATGCCTTATCGCCCTATACTACCCGTGAACTTGATGAGCTGGAAAGACAATTTGTACAACAAATAAACCAATCGGACAGTGTTGAACGCAATCCATTGGCCAGTCAATACATTAATCAATTGGGTAAAAATCTATCAAAAGCAGGCGGCATAAAGCCCCCTTATTTTTTTATAGTAAAATCAAAGGAAATTAATGCTTTTGCCGGTCCCGGTGGTTATACAGGGATTAATACCCAACTTATTTTGACCAGCGCCAATGAAAGTGAACTGGCCGCGGTAATGGCTCATGAATTAGCGCACGTTCGCCTCCATCATTTGTATGGCGCACTTGAACATCAAAAACAAATGCGCATTCCTATGCTGGCGTCCATGTTGGCCTCAATCGCCTTAGGTGTGCTAAATCCAACAATCGGGATGGGAGCCATGATGGCCTCCATGTCTGGGTTTAGCCAAAATAATATTAATTTCACCCGCTCCAAAGAAAAAGAAGCGGATCGAATCGGAATTAATACTTTAAAAAAAGCAGGCTATAATCCGCGAGCAATGGCAGAATTTTTCAAAAAGATGCAGGAAAATTCACGTTATTATTACACAGCCAATGTTCCTGCAATTTTACGCACCCATCCTCTAGATGCCGAACGTATCGCTGAAGCAGAAAACCGAACACCAGCATCCACCCCCAAAACTACTCCAAGCTCCTTGGATTATCATTTGTTTAAAGAATTAATTAGAACTTCTACATCCAATGAAAGTCCTAAGCTATTTGATTTTTACGAGCATCAATGTTTGCAACAAAATATTGCTATTGCCTGTCACTATGGCTACGTATTAGCCTTATTAAACAGTAATAATTATAAAAAAGCCTATGACAAAGCCCAAGATTTATTGGAATTTAAAAGAGATAATATCAATTTTCAAATTGCCATGGCTCAAGCTGAATTGGGATTAAATCAATACCCACAAGCATTAGCTCGTCTGGCCGAATTGCAAAAAAATTATCCCGATAATTATGCCACCCTCATGGCTTATGCCCAGGGCTTAAATACTGCCAATCAATCACAAAAAGCCACAAGCATTTTACTTAAAGGAAGTCGTCAATATCCTCAAGACTTGATTCTTTGTCGTGAACTTGCACGAGCGCAGGCTGATTCCAATCAAAAAAGTTATGCTTATTTTACGCAAGCAAATTGTTTGTTACTGGAAGGTCAGAAGCGTGCTTCTATGGCACAATTGAAGATAGCGCAAAAATTAGCGAAAAAAGATCCCTATTTGACTGCCAGGATTAATGCTAAAATAGACGACATTAAAATGATGAACGAACAATAAATAACGAACATTAAAGAAAAGAACGAACATTAAAGAAAAGAGCACAGAACATAAAGCTCCCTTCTCCCCTCAGGGGAGAAGGGCTGGGGATGAGGGGTTTTGAATAGGCACAGTGCCATTTCCCCCCCCTCACCCCCGACCCTTCTCCCCCGAGGGGAGAAGGGAGCTTAAAATTTAGAATATCAACTTTTTATTTTTAAGAGAGATACCCATGGCATGGATAATACTCATAATCGCAGGACTTTTCGAAGTAGTCTGGGCAATTTTACTTAAATACTCCGATGGTTTTAGTATTTTATGGCCTTCAATAGGCACAGTGATTGCCATGATCATCAGCGTGGTACTTTTAGGCATAGCCATGAAATCAATGCCCGTTGGTACAGCCTATGCAGTTTGGACAGGAATCGGTGCAATTGGGACGGTACTGCTTGGTATTGTACTACTAGGAGATCCTGCAACTGCCGGTAGATTGGTATGTTTAGTGCTCATTCTCTCAGGAATTATCGGACTTAAAATTCTCTAAGATCAAGTCCTTGATTTATCGCATTTTGATAAACACGTTCGGCAACGCTAATATCTTGAATGGCTAAACCAACGGATTTAAACAGCGTTAAACACTGAGTGTAATCAACATTTTTATGCGTTAACCACTCACCAATTTCAATAATGGATTTTTTATTTAATTGATGAGCATCAATAGCAGCGATAATTTCGCCTGCTTCTGCAAGTGCTGCCTCTAATTGATCCACTATAACTATTGCTTTATCCAATACATCATTGCTTATTTCACGCATGTGCCTATTATGAGAACCGATGGCATTAATGTGTGCATGCGGCTGCAAATCCTGCAAATCAATTAAGGGCTCAGAACTACTGGTTGCAGTACAAATAATATCCGCGTCTTTTACTGCTTGAGAAACTGTGTCGCAACAACGAACTTCATAGTTGCCAGTAATTTTAATAGCAAATTCCTTGGCATTATCTTTATTTCTCGACCAAATTGAAATCTGATTAATAGGTCGCACAGCGCTTACTGCTTCAAGCTGCATCATTGCCTGAGAACCAGATCCAATTATCGCCAAATGGCTGGAATTTTCATGCGAAAAATAAAGTGAAGCTAAACCTGAAACAGCGCCAGTTCGTAAGGTCGTAAGATAACCCGCTTCCATTAAAGCTTTAGGCATACCCGTTTGTGCATCCAAAAGAATAATCAAACCATTAATCGTAGGTAATTTTTTTGCAGAATTATTAGGAAATACTGAAACCACCTTCAAACCCAAAGCATCATCCTGTTCCAAATAAGCTGGCATAGTAAGATTCAATGCATTTTGTTTGGAAATTTCAATTGGAGTTCGTAAGGGTAATTGAACACGGCCAGTAATTAATTGCAAAAAAGCAGATTCCATCGTGCTAATAGCTTCTTTCATACTTATGCTTTGGCGTACTTGTTCTGAATTAATTAACTTGAGAGACATTAGAAAAATCCGTGATAATTAAATAAGACTCCCACGAACGGATCGTGGGAGCAAGGTATTATTATTCCTCGTCACGACAGCTTTTGAATTTAGATTCCATCTTTTCTTCAAGAGCTTTAAACTTGGTTTGTAGTTCTGCTTTTTGTTGATCATTAAGAACTGCAAAAATTTGATTTTTAGCAGCTACTTTAGCTTTGATCATATCACCAATCATTTTTGTTTTCTTATCAATTAAACCATCAACAGTAGCCTGATCCATAGAAGCAGAAGTTACTTGCTGATTAATTTGTTTAGAAACGTCCATTAATTGAGGACCATTATCTTTAACAGCGGTTTTTAATTGATCTAAAATTGGCTTAATTTTTGCCTTTTGAGCATCATCAAGCTTCAAAGAGTCAATCATAGTACGCATTCCTTCGCCACACTCAGCAAAAGCCACTTGGCAAACTACCAAAGAGAATGCAAGAGAGAAAATAGCTATAAGTTTCTTGTACATGATACCATCCTTAGTTTTAGTTTATAAAGACTCATTGCTTAGTATAGACGTTTATACAATTTTGCAAGGATTTTGCGAAAAAAATTAATCTTTTTTTACTGCAACCACCTTGAAATGTACC
>JBAZRP010000107.1:0-10025 GCA_041662885.1 Legionella sp. | reverse complement strand
GATTGATACGACCAGTCTCTGACTTATTCAAATTTCCTGGATCCCGCGGACAAGCCGCGGGACGTCGATCTTGAAAAGATGAATTGTCAACAGACCCTAGAATTACTAGTGGACAGTTATAGCAGTTGAATCGACATAAAATAGCATAGCACTAATCCGGATACATTAATGAATATCCGGATCCTGCTTATAAGCTAATACAACCAATAGTTAAGTGATACTTGAATATTATTGGTAGTAAGATTGAAGTTTGCATTTCCATTAGGATCAAACAAACCATAAACCCTAGGAATACTTAGATTCATTGAGTTATAACCTGTGTAATGATATTCAGCGCTAACAGACCAGGCTGGAGCAAATCCCCACTCTAAACCACCACCAACTCGCCAACCGGCTTGAGTTGTATTTTTCGAGTAAAAATCACTGGACTCATTGCTGTAATTCATTTCCAAATCTGCGAAACTTACTCCAGCAGCTAAATAAGGCAGCAGATTGTTATTTAGAGCATAACCGATACGTCCCAGAATTGAACCTTGCATTTTATTTTCGATAGAAAAGCTATCGGATACAGCCAAATCGCCCGGACACGAGCAAGCAACATCAGTGTGTTGAGTGGCGTTGTAGCTATAATCGCCCATAATACCGAGTACTAATCCAGAATTAAATTGGCGCGACGCACCTAATTGCACTCCTGGATATACTGAAGCAAAATCTGCGTTTGAATTACACTGCCCTTCAGGATTGGCAAATCCTAATTGATTTGCCCTAAGATTTACATCATTAAATACACCACCAAGGATAAAACCAGCATAAATACCATTCCATGGATCAGCCAAAGCTGGATTTTGATTGGTCATGGCTTGTTTGGTAAATGGTTTCGCTTTATACGCCGCTTCAGCAAAAATCATTCCTGATAAAGATGACAAACCCACTGTTATAATTAAGCTCTTGATTGAAATCAGTCTCATGGATTAATTCCTTATACAATTATGGTTAATGGAACGGAAGTAACGTCTTCTTTAGTTCCCACAATTGTGCAAGAACCATCACTACCAAAGGCTTTTACATAACTTTGTGACCCTGATCGTCCAATCACGCATCGCGCGTTTCCTGTTGTGCTAATAACAGTAAAGACAGTTGGACCATTTCCAGTTACACGTAATGGATCGAGTAAAATAGGCCTTCCACAACATGCATGAACAGGGTTAGAGATTGGATTACCATCAATGCTACCCGTTATAATTGGTTTTGCACTAAAGGTTACTAAGCAATTTGCCTGGACATTTACTATGGTATAGGTATTGCCAGACCAGGTGCCTGTAGAACAGGTTCCACCAGTAGTGAGAGAGAGTTCAAATCCCTCATGTGGTATGACGGTGAATACAGCATTGCTACCTTTATCGAGTACCAGAGGATAAATGGGTGTAATGTTTTCAAATCCATCACCTTGGTGGAATACAACAACCTGTGGGGGATTTGTTTTTTCAATAATTAGAGTTGTGTGGGATACATTCTCAGTAGTATTGGTGTTGTTATCAGCATTGGTTGTTACCGTTACTGGGTATGTTCCAAGATTAGTAGCAGTCCCCGTAACCGGACATTTTACCGTTTCATTTTTAGGAATAGTATCACCTTGACTCCATGGATCATTGTTTGGGCTTATAGTACATGGCGATACACTAAACTCAGTCGGTAAACCAGTGACTTCACAGCTTGCATTTATAGCGTCATCACTGGCTAGAGGGATAGGCGTATTTTTACAAGTAAAATAACCCGAGAATGAATACCCTTGTGTCATCTCAGTAGGTGTTAAATTACTGGTATCTGCAATCAGATTGCTTTGCTGAGGAGGTGCAACCAATATTGTTTGTACCAAAGGACCATTTACTGCATCCACATCGTCGCCACTAATGGTATAGTGCCCATTATTTACCGGTCCCACAGTAGTTGCCCACGTTTCAGGTATATGAACTTTTATTTGGAATTGTCCTGATTGATTGGGTTCTAAAGTTCCAATTTGACAATTTACAGGATCAGGTCCTGATGAACAATAGGTATCTGTTCCCACAGTTGGTGGCTGTGTCACTGCAACATAAGAAGTACTCGCGGGAAGTGCAGGATATTGCGGTAAAGGCATATAAGCATTTACTTGTATGTTATCAACTGTAGTAGTTCCTATATTGTAGTAAGTGTAGGTGTAGGTGATATCTTCTCCAGGTGTTGCTGTTTCAGGTCCTGTAACAACCACCCATAATCCTTTGGGTAATTGCGTGGACACGCCATCAAGATACAAATGGCCGTCATGCCCATTAGGTGAGCATCCTGAGGCAAGGACTATAAGCTCAATAGTGTCCCCAACATTGATTAAGGAATTGCCTGGAGCGATGTCAAAAGCTTGCCAATCAGTAAATAGATACGTGAGATTACTACCGGCGTTAGTACCTTTTTTACTAAGTCGTGTCCATGGAACACCTGGTTGACCGGCATAATTCCAAACAAAAAACAGTGGATTTGATCCATTACGCAGTGTTGAGAGATTATTTAACTGGATGGCTATAAATGGTTGTTGACTTGCCTTGTGCTGTGGATCTTCCAGGACAGGTGCTGCTTTAAATCGAATATGAACTTTTTGATCAAAAGGATCAAAGTCAGTAGGGCTTATAACTATTTGTTGGCTTATAGATGTAGCTTGTTGACCAACTGATATCCAGTTATTAATTTTACTTGTTCCAGATTTGGCATAAGGTGTATGGAACCAACGCACGTTTATCATTGCAGCTTGAGTACCTTCTATCGGTAGTAATTGATCAACCGGTGCTTGGTTAGGGGCTGTTAGTGCTCCCTTGAGGAAATAGTCATATAGAGTTTGAGTAGGGGCAGTAAGGATATCACTTATGCCATCTAAAGTATTAGCTGGTCCAGGTGGGGGAGGTGAAGGTATTAAGTTAATTTCTGCAAGGCTTGTAGGAAGATCGACGCTATTACCTTTAAATGCATAACCTTTCAGAGTCCAACCATAAATCGTGTTATAAGTAATATTGGACATGGGGTCATTGGTATTATATAAAGCTTCAAAGTTGCCATTTATAAAGTCGGCATATGAAGGCGAGAGACAACCCATTTGCACTACCAATGCAGTCATCAAAACTCGAAGAAAACTCAACCCGTTACGGTTTAAACCAGTAAAAAAAAAGTGCATAATCTCTCCCTAGATTATTATTTAGCCTGTGTGCTTTCAGATCGTCATCAACCTGTTCTTTGGACTATCAATATACAGATATTACATAAAAAATCAATCTCGAGAGATATTCGTTGACGAATAGTTATAGTATCCAGAGGTGCCTCTTGTGGAAGCCTACTTATAAACTATCCAACCAATCATAAGCTACAGCATTAGAATAAGAAATATTTCCAACCTGGCAATGACTAGCCGCACCTTCAAAATCTGAAAATTTGTACGCATCGGTATTTGTTTTCATACAAAATTCCTGAAACTGGCGATTTGTTTCAGTTACTTCATGATCACCGGTTAAAGCAAGACATGGGATGTCTAATTTATCTAATGATGCGCCAATACTGAAGCTTTTTAAGTACTCAAAACTTGCTTTAAAAGAATTTTGACCTAAACGCTTAATAAATTGTTCGGTTTGTGCTTTTAATTGAGTGGACATTACATCATCGGGTATTGACGAAAGTTCTTTAAGTCCAAAATCGTCGTCAGCTGTCATTTTTCCAGGATCTTGATTTACAAAGGAGGAAAAGTAGCCATGTAAATCCAAAACTGGCGGGTTAGCAATTAAGGCTTTAATTCTCGGTTCATGACAAGCAGCTTTTATCGCAAAAAATGAGCCAGAACCAGTGCCCATTATGGATAAATGATGTTTGTCAATTTCTTGTCTGAATTCAAAATGATTAATTATTCGTTTCACTACATTTTCGAAATCGGGTTTGAAATAAGTTTCAGGGTATTTTCTAAAAACATCTATTGAGCCGGGGCCTGCCAATAAAATAACATTATAACCGCGTTCTATAGCGGCAAAACCGTGAAAGAAGAATTCTTCTTCCATAGTTCCATCAAAGCCGCTGACTATCATAATAGTTTTACGTTTTGCACCATCATTGGCTGGTGAAATAAAATAAGTAGGCAGGTTGATAGCATTATAGGGAATAGAATGGTTTTCAAAATGTACGTCCATGGCCGCAAGCGCTGAACAAAAACAATCGGCTGAATTGAGGCCTAATTTGTTATGATGATCCAAGGAGGTGGATGAATAATATTCTGCTGCTCGGTATGAATTACTGGCTCTAAATAATTGTTCCCTTCCGCTAACAACATGATCTTTAACCAGTCGTGCTAAACCATCTGTTTTTTGCCATTCAGCCAAGCGTTCAAATTGCTGCACCCATTCTTCAGGACTGCAATTTTTAATGGTGTTGGCAATAGTGAAACATTCACCAATAGAAGATGCGCGGTAGGCGCTAGCACCTAATTGTCTGATAAATTGAAACTCCATGCCAGAGTCAGAAAATCCTTTAATTTTTGTACAGATATCATTTGAAGTACTCACAACAATCCCCTGTCAATGGTAATAATATCATTCTAGGTTAAATTCAGTTTTTCTACCAGATGCACGTTTGATTAAGCCTGGTAATGGGGTTATGATTCAGTTTGTTATCAATCAGGATGATACTTTATGACCACTTTAATTATTTGTTTGTTCATTGCCATACTGTTTCCCTATTTAATTAAATTACCTTTAGGTTATGCCATGGCTCATGCAAAAGGGGGATACAATAATAATTATCCACGTGAACAGCAGGCTGCATTGGAAGGTTTTGGCGCCAGAGCTTTGGCGGCACATCAAAATAGCTTTGAGGCTTTAATCGTTTTTTCAACGGCAGTTTTGACTGCAATTGCGACGAATCATGTTACTCATAATGTAGAATATTTGGCAGTGGCATTTATAGTGTTGCGTGTAATTTATACAGCGCTTTACTTGATGAATTTAGCAAGTTTAAGGTCAAGCGTGTGGTTTTTAGGGCTTTTGGCGTGTTTGACTATTATGTGGAGTTGTATTCCTTAATTGGACGTAGGCCCTGAAAAAATGAATTGTAAACACGCCCCAGTAGCAAATTTAAAATTATGAACTATATTTAACAATAGGATAATAAAAATAATAATCAAGGAACTGATATGAGTAACTTATTGCTAGGGCTTTTAGCAGTTACATCAAGTTATTTTCCTTTGAACCTTGGTGATAGAATCCAACAAGAGATAGATTCTTTTACACAAATTAGTGTAATCCCACCAATTACCGCTCCCGGAGTTGAAACTTTAGTATCAGAAAAAGAATTGTATAACTTGCTTCATGAGCAAGCTCCGACACTCCATGAACCCGTTATCTACAAGGTTATTACCTCTTTACAATGCGCCAGAAACTTAAATGTGGAGCATAATAATATTCTGACTGTAGTTGACTATTCTTTGCCCTCTAGTGAAAAGCGTTTATGGGTATTTGACCTTAAAGAAAAAAAATTATTATTTCATACCTATGTATCCCACGGTATTAAATCCGGTTCGTTATTGACCAATTTTTTCTCAAACAAATACAATAGTAAAGCCAGTAGTATTGGCGTGTATAAGACAGAAAAGGCGTATTATGGCCGTGAGGGCTTGTCTTTACGTTTGGATGGATTGGAGAGTACCTTTAATGATAATGCTTCTAATCGTTCAGTAGTTATGCATGGTGGCTGGTATGTAGAGGAAGATTTTATTAAAAAATACGGTAGACCTGGCCGTAGTTGGGGTTGTCCTGCCTTGCCTTTGAGTATGTATCAACCAATTATAAATGCCATTAAAGAAAATTCATTTTTGGTCGTTTATTATCCAAGTGAACATTGGTTTGTTACATCTCGATTTTTAAACTGTCATAGTCCTGCTATTGCACAAAACATGCGTAACAAGCACACCACGATCAGTCCGGTTGTGGCTGTGAATGAATTTCGTGATGAAGTGTTATTGGCCGATTTACAAAAAAAGAATAAAAGCGAGGATAATAAAGCAATAGTAGCAATGGCTGCGGATAACTACGAAAGGACTTTTCATACTAAGGCTCCTTTAGAACGCATGTTACGCAGACAAATTGATAAAATGGAATATATCGCTTTAAGTAAAGCAGAATTTGATAGTATTTCTAATTCCAAGCTTAGCAGTGAAGCCAGTGCTTTAAATTCAGTCTATTTAATCATGCCCGTTATTAAAATGATCCGTGGTTATTACGAAACACAAATGCAAATTCTTCCTTACGGTAAAATTAAACAAGTCCGTTTGAATGGCGATGCAATGCAAAAACGCTATACAGTGTATTTTGAAAATCAATCAGCAATCAATCTGCATTCTACGGATCAGTTTATTCGTTGGTTGGGGTTGTAGGTTTATAACTCCCTGAGGGAGAAGGGATAGTCAGGTGCTTATTTAGAAAAAGCTCATGAAATATTGATCTATAGCAATCAGTCCTAGTGCTCCGATACACCCAAAGCTGCAGAGTATTCCATAAATTCGCCAAATAGGTTTGGCGGTTATTTTACCTTCTGCATACTGCTCGTCTTTGAGTAAACTGTAGGCATGCATTGCTCGTCCGATTATAAAGATCAAGCCTAAGATATGCAGCATATAATGCGGGAGATGATTTAATTCAGCACAGCCTAATAATACTAAAAAAAATAAACTGTATTCGGCGAAATTACCTTGTGCGCGAATTTTTCTCATGACATCTATATTTTGCGCATCGCCCATGGCCACGCGAAACTGACGACGTGCATTGACTACATTAACGGAGAGTGCGATGAACATGAGTGATAGTATGCCTGCATATAATGATGTAACCATTTTAATATCCTTATTTATATAATTTCTTTATTTTGCGCTTTCTGTTAAAATTCGAAGCTTTTTAAAATTTTAGGTGTATCACATGGCTAATGAATATCATAACTACGGTGTCGTTGCTTATCAAGCAAATGACTACTACAAAGCTAAAGAATTTTTTGTGCGCGCAGTTGTATCAAAACCAGACAATATCGACAGTCATTTTTATTTAGCTAAAGTTCATTATTTTCTACATGAGCCTGTGCAGGCAATTGCTAGTTTGAGGATATGTATCAGAGATGGTAGTAGTAAACCCTATGAAAATCTGGCTAATGTGTACGATCTTATGGGTCAGTGTTATATTCTTTTAAATCAATCAGAAAAAGCTATAAACTTTTTTAAAAAAGCGATGCTTCTTGATGGTTTTTGTATTTCAGCTTGGCATAATGCCGGCTTGGCCTATTTAAAATTGGCAAAAAATTCTAATGATGACTTGAGTGCGCCAATATTTGAAAATGCGCGCCTTTGTCTTAATAAGGCCTTAGACTTGTCTCCTGATAATCCAATGATGTTAAATAGCATGGCGGATTGGCATGAAAGCTATGGTCTACAACTGGATCAAGCAGAGACTGTTGTTTTTAATTTAAAGACAGCTATAGACTTGTACCAAAAAGCAATTAGTAAAGCAAAAGAGGCCAAAGATACGGCATTAATTACTTTAATAACTGAAAATCTTGCAGACTGTGTTGCTGAATACGGGCATCATTTATACAAAAACAACGATTTTGAGCAAGCAATGACTAAGTATGCAGAAGTATTGAAGCTCGATGCTGAACATGCAGCTGCTTTGACACAAATGGGCATGTGTTATTTCAAACAAAATAACTATGATGAAGCTAGGAAGTATTTTATACAATTGCTTGAGACTCCTGCAGACTTTCAGGCTTCTGCAGATGCGTGGTTAAATATTGCTTGTACGTATCGAATGCAAAAAAACTGGGAAGAGGCTGATGTAGCTTTAAAACGGGCCAAAGATTTTGCTGCTGATGATGAGTCTATTGCAGAAGAAGAGATAAAACTTGTTGCTGCGCGATTAAATGCCTTACAGGCACATAGTACGCAAACTTTATTTGGGGCTAGTGCTGTGGTGGTTAAAGATGCAGAGGACGATGAAGAGAAACGGAATATGTATAGTGTGATTTAAGATCCATAAGATCCCTTCTACCGCTTGCGGGAGAAGGGATAGTGGTGGTCAAGATTACTTTATTGTGTTCGTAGTGCCTGTTTGTTTTTTATCCAATCCAGTTTCAGCTTCCATGTCATTAAAATCACGCTTGTTAGCCAATAGACCCTGGCCTGACACAAGAGCTTGCATTGCTCTTTCAGTTACTTTGTCAGCAGGTGCTTTGGTAGCTTCAACATTTGCGATTTCTTCGCTGGCACTCTTACGAACAGCATCAACTGCAGCAGCCAGTTGATCGTTTTTCCAAACATTGTCAAATTGAACAACGTTTTGCGCTAAAGCTTCTACTTGATGTACTAAGGCTATCAAAATATGTGAAAATTTGATTTGACGGAATTTAGATAAAGCTTCTAACATAGTCATACGAACTAAGTCAGCACCGCGGATATCATCTGCAGTTTCGGCGTCTTCACCGTCGAATTCTTTCTTAAAGAATTCCAACAAATCTTGACCAAACATAATGTAAGAATTAGAAGTGTTTTTACCACCGCAACCACGGTTGTCACAAAACTGCTCAATTCTAGCAACAGTTGAGTTGTTCTTGATATAATCAGCTGCTCTTTTGTATAAGTTGGTATGTTTTAGCGCATCCACTTGTACTGTAGAACGCAAAACGTTCAGATCGCGTTTGTTTGATTTATAAGCTTCATCACTTATGGCATTAGTGTCTCTTGCCGCTTTGTTTTTTACAAGAAGCTCGTCAATCACTATCACAAGTTCAGCAACAATGTTTGAATTAGAGGTACCGCCTTCGCCAGGTATTCTTAAAGCAAGTTCTAAAGCGTCACGCCATTCTGGTTTTAATTTTTCATTGTCTGTTGTGCAATGTCTTAAAGTAGTTACAAATTTATACTGCTCTACTTGATTATAATGTTCAGTAGCTTTAACCCAGAGGTTACCGTGTTGCTCTTCCAAGTGCTCATCAAGCATTTTCAAGAGTTTGTTTTCCAATGTTTTTTCAACATTAATTTCAATCATACCGCCGCCTGGCAATAAGAATACACCAAAACGACTAACGAAATCGTATAAGCCATTTGAGGTACTGGAAATTCTATCTACTGCTTCGTTATCGTATTTACCAAGCATTAGAATTGGTAAAGGGTACAATTGCTCTTCAGGCATTGGTTTATTGAGGTCTAAATCATCAAGATTAAACAAATGCGCTTTATTGGCTTTTGCTAATTGTGCTTTTTGTGCTTCGCGGAATAAGACCCAAATGCGTGGGGGAACTGCTTCAATGTTACATTTGATTTTCATCATTGGTGCTTTATCATGAAACTCAAAATATTCGTTTAATTCTTTAAATTTGTCTTCTTTCAACATATCAGGCATTTTGAAATCAACTAAAATGTCAAAAAAGCCACTGTTTCTCATATTACGTAACGTAGTAGCATAATTAATAAGTTGACCGGCATAAGCCAAAGTTTTGTAGGCTTCAATGGCATGTTCTTTATCTTTAATATCTGGACCAATTTTATTTACTGAATCAATGGCTGCAGACAACATTTGTTGTTGTTGGGAAGTTGTGGAATTTTTGTACTTTAGCAGGGTTTGACGCAAATCTTGAAATAGTGGATCTTTAAACTGAGTTAGTGCCATTATTTTCTCCAGAAAGCTAGGGTCTGAAAAGATGAAGTGTCAACAGACCTTTAATAAACAAATTTATTTAGGGTCCATATATGTAAACACGCCCTAGTATAGCTGTATGCAAGGATCGACACACAGTTGTTGCATTTTACCCCAACATGATCAATTAAACTAGAGTGTGTTTTGCAAATGGGGAAATAAACAGTATTTTCTAATCCAGAAATGAGCCTGAAATAGGCCGAAATCGAAATGGTTAGTTTAGACCCACCGATCCTAGCAAAGAGTCTATTAAAATAAAACCATAAAATTGTTATTTGCATCAAAATAGAC
>JBAZRP010000106.1:0-10143 GCA_041662885.1 Legionella sp. | reverse complement strand
CGCATTCCTCTAATTTCATTTACTGGTTCAACAGCAGTTGGTAAAAAAATTGCGGTGCGCGTTGCTGCACGCTTAGGCAAAACCATTTTAGAATTGGGCGGTAATAATGCAATTATTTTAGATGAGTCGGCAGATTTACGCTTGGCTATTCCTGCCATAGTTTTTGGCGCAGTTGGCACTGCTGGTCAAAGATGTACTTCAACAAGACGTGTATTTGTGCCTGAATCACAGTATAAAGAAGTAGTTTCGCAATTGCAGAAAGCATACCAACAAATTACTATTGGTAATCCTTTAGAAAAAGGTGTGTTAATGGGGCCTTTGATAGACAAGCAAGCGGTACAGCAGTTTGAAAAAGCTATAGCCAGCATAAAACAAGCCGGTGGTCGTATTGTTTTTGGTGGTGCAGCTCTTGCGCAAGAGGGATGCTTCGTACAACCAACTTTAGTTTGTGATGTTACAAATGATTGGGACATAGTACAAGAAGAAACCTTTGCACCTATTTTATATGTTTTATCCTATAAAAATATGGTTGAGGCGATAGCCTTACATAATGCGGTTCCACAAGGATTATCTTCAGCCTTGTTTACGCAAAATTTAAAAAATGCAGAATTGTTTTTAAGTGCCTGGGGAAGTGATTGCGGAATTGCAAATATTAATATTGGCACCTCAGGTGCAGAAATTGGTGGTGCTTTTGGTGGTGAAAAAGATACCGGTGGTGGACGTGAGTCGGGTTCTGATGCATGGAAAGCGTACATGCGCAGACAGACAAATACTATCAATTGGGGTGATGATTTGCCTTTGGCTCAGGGAATTGTGTTCAATTTGTCTTAAAAATATGAGGAATAAGAATGCGAATAAATAAAGTCGCCGTGCTTGGCGCAGGCGTTATGGGTGCACAAATCGCGGCACAATGTGTGAATGCGGGCATTGAAACATTACTGTTTGATTTAGCTCCTAAAGAAGGATCTCCTAATGGCATTGTTGATAAAGCAATTGCAAATTTAGGAAAATTAAAACCATCCCCTTTAGCTACTGCACAAACAGCAGCTTTAATGCAAGCCCGTAATTACGAGCAAAATCTTGAAGACTTATCTACTTGTGATTTAGTTATCGAAGCTATTGCCGAACGTTTGGATTGGAAAGAAGCTTTGTACGAGCGCATTACTCCGTATTTAAATAAAGATGCAATTCTTGTGAGTAATACTTCGGGACTTAGTATCAACTCCTTAGTAAGCGTGCTGCCTGAAGGACATCGTAGCAATTTTTGCGGAGTGCATTTTTTTAATCCTCCGCGTTATATGCATTTGGCTGAATTGATTCCCGCTAAAAGTACCTCACCGCAATTACTCGATGTTCTTGAAACTTGGCTGACCAGTCATTTAGGTAAGGGTGTGGTTCGCGCCAAAGATACTCCTAATTTTATAGCCAACCGTATCGGTGTTTTCTCTTTGCTATCGACCTTACATCATGCCATGGCTATGGATATAGGAATGGATGAAGTGGATGCTTTAACCGGTAGCTTATTAGGTCGTCCAAAATCGGCAACTTTTCGTACTATGGATGTAGTTGGTCTTGATACTATGGAGCATGTAGTCAACACCATGCAGCAACAATTACCAGATGATCCCTGGCACAAGATTTTTACATTGCCTGACTGGTTGCTTGGCTTGATCAAGAGTGGTGCTTTAGGCCAAAAAGCCGGCCAAGGAATTTATAGAAAAAACGGTTCTGCCATTGAAGTTTATGATATTAAAGCCGCAGCCTATAGACCTTCAAAATCGGAAGTTTCCGATGAATTAAAGTCAATTATGAAAACAGCTGATCCTGCTGCGCGCATGCAAGCCTTAATGACCTCAACTAATAAGCAAGCACAATTTTTAGCAGCCTGTTTTAGAGATGTTTTTCATTATTGTGCGTATTTTATAGAAGAAATCGCTGAAAAGGTAAGTGATGTTGATTTGGCACTTCGTTGGGGTTTTGGCTGGATGCAAGGTCCTTTTGAAACCTGGCAAACATCGGGCATGAGCACTGTTATAGAGTTTATCGAATCTGCCATTAAAACAAAAACTGCTTTAGTGGATGCACCTTTACCAAAATGGTTGTCAGAAATTAAAGCCTTTTATACCGAACAAGGTTCTTATGCACCTGCACAAAAAGCTTATGTAGCACGAAGTCAATTACCGGTTTATAAGCATCAATATTTCCCCGACAGAGTTCTATTACAGCCAGTATATCCAACCAAAGTGCTGTATGAAAATGAAGGCGTACGTTTGGCGAACTTAGATGAAGATATTGCTATTTTAAGTTTTAAATCCAAATCCAACTCTATTGGTCAAGAAGTTTTGGATGGTTTTAATGCTGCTATGGATAAAGCGCAGGAGCAATGTCAAGGTGTTATTCTTTATCAACAAGATGCCAGTAATTTTAGTTCTGGTGCTAATTTACGATCTGTTTTGGCCTTACTTAAAGAGAAAAATCTTAAAGGCGTAAATGACATGATTATGCAATTTCAATCCCTGGTCATGCGCTTAAAATATGCTCCTATCCCGGTAGTTGCTGCTTTACGAGGACGCGCTTTAGGTGGTGGTTGTGAAATAATGTTGCATTGTGATGCGGTTGTTGCTGCTTTTGAATCATATCCTGGTTTAGTTGAGGTAGGGGTTGGGCTGATTCCTGCAGGCGGTGGTACTAAAGAAATGGCGGTGCGTGCCGCAGATTTTGCTCAAGCAAATGATGTAATGACTTATATTCAGACCTATTTCCAACAAATTGCTATGGCACAAGTAGCCGGCAGTGCAACTGAAGCAAAACAAATGGCTTATCTACACAATAGTGATACAGTAATCATGCATGCGAATGAAGTACTGTATGCAGCAGTTGCTAAAATTAAAGCCATAAATGCAGCTAACTATCTGCCGCCCATGAAAAAATTATTTAAAGTGGCTGGAATTGAAGGGCATGCAAAACTACAAACTATGTTAGTGAATTACTTGGAAGGTGGTTTTATGTCCCAGCATGATTATCTAATTTGTAATGAATTAGCTAAAGTACTTTGTGGTGGCAATTTAAATCAAGGAACTTTGGTGGATGAGGAATGGATACTTAAATTAGAACGTGAAGCCTTTGTTCAATTAGCCGCTAACGAATTAACCCAGGCACGCATGACAAGTATTTTAGATACCGGTAAGCCACTGCGCAATTAAGGAGAATGAATTATGACTGATGTATATATAGTTGATGTAACGCGCACCCCAGTTGGCAAAGCCCCACGTGGTGTGTTTAAAAATACTTTACCCGATGATTTATTGGCGCATGTGATGCGCGCTGTAGTTGCGAAAAATAACAGCGTGAATTGGCAAGAAATTGGTGATGTAGTTATTGGTTGCGCTATGCCAGAAGCAGAGCAGGGTATGAATGTCGCTCGTATTGCTTCCTTATTAGCGGATTTACCCGATAACATTCCGGCAATGACCATAAATCGTTTTTGTTCGTCGGGTGTGCAAAGTATTGCAACCGCAGCTGCCTCGATTCAAAATAAAAGTATGAATTTAGCTTTTGCTGGTGGCGTTGAAAGTATGTCCATGGTGCCCTTAGGTGGTAATAAATATACGGCAAATCCTGCGATTTTTGCTAATGAACATGTAGCAATTGCATACGGTATGGGAATTACCGCAGAGATTGTCGCTAAGCGCTGGGGCATTACTCGCGAACAACAAGACGAATTTGCTGAGCAAAGTCATAAAAAAGCGGTAGCAGCACAAGCTCGTGGTGATTTTAAAGCTGAAATTACACCGATAGAAATTACGATTCGCCAAGCTGATTTGAGTGATTTGAAAGTAGTAGAAAGGAAAAAATTAATTAGTGATGATGAAGGCCCAAGAGCCGATACGTCCTATGATGTCATTTCTAAATTACGTTCGGTTTTTGCAGCCCGTGGAACAGTCACTGCTGGTAATAGTTCACAAACTAGTGATGGTGCAGGAATTGCTTTACTAGCGAATGAACAAGCTTTAAAAGATTATAATTTGAAACCCATGGGACGTTTATTAAGTTATGCAGTAGCTGGCGTGCCTCCAGAAATTATGGGAATAGGGCCGATTAAAGCAATTCCATTGGCTCTTGCACGCGCAGGAATATCGCTCAGTCAATTGGATTGGATAGAGCTAAATGAAGCATTTGCGGCACAATCTTTGGCAGTAATTAAAGAATTAAATCTACCAATGGATAAAGTAAATCCCTTAGGTGGTGCGATTGCTTTAGGCCATCCCTTAGGTGCAACAGGTGCCATCAGAACTGCGACTCTTTTGCATGGTTTAAAAAGAACCAAAGGTAAATATGGAATGGTGACTATGTGTATCGGTACCGGTATGGGTGCTGCTGCGATATTCGAAGCTTTATAGAGTACCACTTCATCTCTACATAACCGAGCCACGGCTCGGTTGGTAGTTCAGTCAATATAAAGCACCAAGTAATCACCTTCATGATAGCGATCGGCTTTGCCGAGCATATTATCGAGATTGAAAATATTTGCTCTGGTGCTTTCATTACTGTCATGGCCGTGAACAAAGTTTAACTGATACTCTTTGTGTTTCATCGGTCTTAATAAATTATCGTATAAACGATTCCAGAGCATAAATACAAAAGGATTTGCCACTTGCCAGCCACTGTACCCATCTAATATTTCTGCTTGCTGGTATAAACTGCTTACAGCACCTTGATGTACTAACTCCTGAAATTTTTGATTAATCGTATCTATTGTTTGCGCTAAATCTGCAGCAGTTTCATCAGCATAAGATAATTGCAGAATTACCGCGAGATTAATTAGCTCTTTTAAACCAATACCGGCATGAGTAAATATAGTAATTTCGGATTTGTTGGAGTTCAGATAATAGGCCAAGGCCTTGAGATTGGGTTTGTATGCACTATTCGTTAGGCTAAGAATTTTATCGCGACTTACTAAACCTTTGTCTATTAGCGATTGCAAATGCTCCATGGATCGCGCGTGTTCATAATGCAGCAAGGGAGCATGAAAATTACTTTGTCTTTCGCAGGCTTGTAAAAATTCAATACTGTGATTGGAAATAATAATTTCAAAATTGATGTTATGTAGCTGTAGTTGTTCAAGAAGGTGTAAAGTAAAATAATCATTAGATCCGCGGTCGGCTAATTCATCACCGATTAAGCGGATATTTATGGAATTATCATAATGAATGCTGCATAGAATATTGGTAAATGAAAGTAAATCTTCAGCTTTGACTTTATCCGGCTGTAAGCGATAGATCCTAACTAGCTCATTATACTCTGCTTTAGATATTCCACTAGCAATGCCATGCTTGAACAGCATAAAGATAAGTTTCATAGTATTACCATGCAGATCACCCATAGTAATCCAAGCACCTTTGCTTGATTTAGCTTGATCAAAATCAGGCATTTGATAAATATCTACAAACTCTTCAATTATTGTCAGCACTTTATATCCTTAATCCTACCTAAACCATCTCCTTCCTGGATAAGGTGCCCAAAGGGCAGATGGTGTGATTTTAATTAGTACCACGTCTTTATTATAGTCCAATCTTAGTTCAACTTGCTTTGTTGACTATTTATTCTACTATATAGATATAAGCTATACAAATGGAGAAAGCATGAATCGTGCGATTCAAGCTTGTGTTCTGGCCTGCTTGCTTAGTGTTAACCTGGCCTATGCGGATGAGTTAGTTGGCTTTGCTGCCTTTGAGAATGGGGATTACAATACTGCTTATCCTCATCTAATGGCTGCTGCTAAAGATGGTAATGAAGAGGCCATGTATTTACTAGGGCGGATGTATCAGTACGGCTATGGAGTGCAAAAAGATTACACCCAGGCGCGTACATGGTACCAACAAGCCGCAGATAAAAATAATGCTCTAGCAGAACTAAGTTTAGGGTTTATCTACGATTCAGGACAAGGTGTTCCACAAAATTTTGCCGAAGCATTCAAATGGTATATGAAAGCCGCAGAGCAAAAAAATTCTATAGCACAAAGAAATGTTGGTTTAATGTATGCAACAGGTGATGGTGTTAAAGTAGATCTTAAGTCAGCATTTGATTGGTTTAAAAAATCAGCCGAACAGGGATACAGCCGCGCTCAAGTTAATTTGGGCTATGCCTATTTAACAGGTTTGGGAACCAACAAAGATGTGCATAAAGCTTTAGAGTGGTATGAAAAAGCTGCGGAACAAGGTGATGATAAAGGGCAATATAGTGTGGGACTATTATATTCAGGTCAACAAGGTGTTCCGCAAGATGACAAACCATCTTTTTATTGGTTTTCTTTAGCAGCAAATCAAGGTCATGTGAATGCACAAACGTATCTTGCTTACTATTATTTAAAAGGCTATGGCGTTACTGCTGATGCAAAAAAAGCTGCTTATTGGTATCGCGCCGCTGCAGAAAAAAATCAAGCTGATGCTCAAGCAGAATTAGGTCAATTATACTTAACAGGAGTTGGGGTTGATAAAGATTATCAACAAGCTGCGTTATGGTTCGGCAAATCAGCAGAGCAGGGTAATCCAACAGGACAAGCCAAACTAGGGTATATGTATTTAGCAGGTTTGGGCGTGCAACAAAATTATGTAAAAGCTTATGTATGGCTTAAATTGGCAGTAGATAATAAAAATGTAGATGCAGATAAAGAGTTACAAAGTGTTACGAGTAAACTTACACCTCAGGAAAAGATTGAAGCAGAAAAAATGATTAAAGAGATGGGGACTTTACAGAGCAAGCAACAGCAGGATGATTAGCCTATTAGTTCCATAAATAATATTCAGCTAAATGTAGGTTGGGTCGTAGACTTAAGGTATCCTCACCTTTTTGATCCCAATCGAAGCTCCCTTCTCCCCTCGGGGAGAATAAGACTTTACGTCATCCTGAACGCAGTGAAGGATCTCCTGAAACTGGCTCAGTCGCCACTTTCGGAGATCCCTCGTTGCACTCGGGATGACGGGCTCTAGTGCTTAACTTAATGGCAGTTGGCATCAAAAAAGGTGAGGCTCCCTCAGGTCAAATGACCCAAAAATTACTTAGCAGCCGCTTTCTTTTCTTTCTCTTTGGCAATTACAGTTTCTGCAACACTGGCTGGGCAAGCAGCATAATGAGAGAATTCCATTGAGAATTGACCACGACCAGAAGTAAGGGTACGTAAGGTACTAATGTAACCAAACATTTCTGAAAGAGGAACGTCTGCTTTAATCCGTACGCCTGCAGCACTTGGCTCCTGACCTAAGATCATACCGCGACGACGGTTCAAGTCACCGATTACGTTACCTACATCATCTTCAGTACTGTAAACATCAACCTTCATAATTGGTTCTAGTAATTGCGGACCAGCTTTTGGCATGGATTGACGGAACGCACCTTTTGCTGCAATTTCAAACGCGATTGCAGAAGAGTCTACCGCATGGTAAGCACCATCAGTGAGGTCAACAACAACGTCCAATACAGGGAAGCCTGCTAAAGGACCAGTACTCATCATTGAACGGAAACCTTTTTCAATGGCTGGGAAAAATTCTTTAGGAACGTTACCACCCACAACAGAGGACATAAAGGTAAATCCACTGTTTGGCTCACCTGGTTTAATAGTATAGTCAATCTTACCATACTGACCAGCACCACCTGATTGTTTCTTATGGGTATAACTATCTTCAATTGATTTAGTTATCGTTTCACGGTAAGCAACCTGTGGTTGTCCTACAATTAATTCCACATCATAAGTACGTTTCAGAATATCCACTTTAATATCAAGATGTAATTCACCCATACCACGAAGAATTGTTTCACCAGAATCTTCATCGGTTTCAACTCTAAATGTAGGATCTTCTGCAACCATTTTACCGATGGCAATACTCATTTTCTCAGTGGAACCTTTGTCTTTTGGCGATACCGCAATAGAGATAACTGGCTCAGGGAATACCATCGCTTCAAGTGTACACTCATGATTAGGATCGCAAAGTGTATGACCTGTTCTAACGTTTTTCATACCTACGATAGCGATAATGTCACCAGCTTCAGCACTTTGTAATTCATTACGCTCATTCGCTTGCATCTCAACCATACGACCAACACGCTCTGTTTTACCAGTGAATGAGTTTAGAATGGTATCGCCTTTATTTAACTTTCCTGAGTAGATACGTACGAAAGTTAATGCTCCAAAACGGTCGTCCATGATTTTGAATGCCAAAGCACGGAATGGCTCATCACGAGAAACAATAGCAAATTGACCATTTGGCTCACCTTCAGCATTCGTTAAAGGCTGAGGATTAACTTCATGAGGAGCTGGTAAGTAATCAATCACCGCATCCAATAATAACTGCATCCCTTTGTTTTTAAAGGCTGAACCACAGTAAGTTGGGAAGAAGGCTAATTCAAGAGTACCTTTACGGATACAACGTTTAATGTCATCAATGGATGGTTCTACTCCGTCCAAATAAGCCATTAACAAATCATCATCCATTTCCAATGCTGTTTCAATTAATTGCGCGCGATACGTTTCAACATCGTCAACCATATCAGCAGGTACATCAGTAACTGTGTAATTTTCTGGCTGACCTGTTTCGTCCCAAACATAAGCTTTGCGGCTTAATAAATCTACAACTCCTACGAAGTTATCTTCAATACCTATTGGTAGCGTCATAATTAAAGGAGTAGCACCTAATACTTTCTTGATTTGTTCAGTAACTTTCAGGAAGTTAGCACCAATACGATCCAGTTTGTTTACAAAAATCAAACGGGATACTTTAGAATTATTCGCATAACGCCAGTTCGTTTCAGACTGAGGTTCAACACCACCCGAACCACAGAATACCCCGATACCACCATCGAGAACCTTCAATGAACGATATACTTCTACTGTGAAGTCTACGTGTCCTGGGGTGTCGATAACGTTGAAGCGAGTACCTTTCCAGAAGCAACTTACTGCTGCCGACTGAATAGTAATACCACGCTCTGCTTCTTGTTCCATAAAGTCTGTTGTGGATTCACCTTCATGAACCTCACCCATTCTATGAATTCTACCAGTAAGCTTAAGGATACGTTCCGTAGTAGTGGTTTTTCCGGCATCCACGTGGGCGAAAATACCAATATTTCTATAAAAGTCTAAGTCAGTCGTCATAATAACCCTATTAAATTTAAATGAATAAAAGTTTGGCGTATATTATACATTAATTTATTTGGATTTACTTACAATTATTAGATAAATATTGTTTGAAGGTGAACGGAGCAAATTATACTGAGCAATCCTGGTTAATCCTGAGTACTGACCCTGAGGGATAGAATATTCCCTTATCTTAAAGAGTATTAAAACTCTGCCGGATCAAACGCACGATAATTTTCTTCTTATTATCCTTTGAACGATTAATCACAGAATATACAACAAGACTAAATTCATCCATTTTTGCATAAGAAACACTCAAAAAATAGTTGCTTTCTATGGTGATTTGATCATTAGGTAAGTTAAGTTTAAGCACTAGTTCATTCAACTCCTTTTCACCAATCCCAGTATCAGCCCGCGCCTGCATTATGTCATTGATTTGAGTTTCGTTAAGACCGTTGCCTAAGGATTTTAATACTTTTTTGCTAGCAGTATTAATATTGATTAAAGTAGTTTCAGGTAGCGCTGTTAGATAAGGCTCTAATGCTTGATAAATTTGCAGGTTAATGCCTTTTATTAAGCGTAATTCGGATGCGCTGGTTAAGAGCTGATGACTGGGATAATAAGCAGGTTTTTGAGATACGTAGTAACTGGTTAAAGCATCTTTACCTTTGGACGGATCATATGCGCTTATCCAGTCGCGGACCGCTAAAGTTAGGGCGTTTGCTTCAGGATTGCTAAGGGCAGGGTTGGTCGCTTTCACTAGATTCAAAAAGGTTAGCAAATATTTTAAATCAGAAATTGAATTAATATTATAACGTGATTGTAAATCATAAAGACTGCCGCCTATGGTTATTTGAGGAACAATATTTGACATTTTATCTGGAAATTGCGCAACAAGATCGCCTTTTATCGGCTTTGTAAACGTGTTGTTAGCATTATTCAATTCATTTAGAGCCCAAAAAGTAACTGCTTCAGAGGCAAGATATAATTTGTCGTGTGCGAGTGTCATACGCGAT
>JBAZRP010000105.1:0-10181 GCA_041662885.1 Legionella sp. | reverse complement strand
TTAAGGGGAAAGAGACAATATGGTAATGTTCGGCGCAATTATCCAGAAAACTTTTTTCAATGCCTGCTTTTTGCCAATCTTTATCTTGAAAGGAATCTTCATTAATTATTAATAGACCACCTTGATCCAGGTGTTGGAGCGAGTTTTTTAAAGCAGCGGGATTTAAAGCAACTAAAACATCTAAAGTCTCGCCGGCAGTAAAAATGGTACGCTCGGCCATGGCCAGCTGAAATCCAGAAACACCACCCACAGTTCCTGCAGGGGCACGAATTTCAGCAGGAAAATCCGGCAAAGTACGAACATCACGTCCGGTCAATGCGGCACTAATAGTTAATTGCTCTCCTACAAGCTGCACCCCATCACCAGAATCGCCGGTAATACGGATAACAATCACGTCAGTAGCGGACATATAGGCTTATTTCCTGAATTAATATATATTCGTTTATTCTTAACGTTTTTGCTGAACTAAACAAGTGTTTAGGGAATAAAAAATTGGCATGAACATCAACGCCCAAATAAAGATCGAGCCTTAATCTCGCGCCCACTTAGCAAATGATCAATTGCCTGGCGCATAATTATTTTTGCCGATTTTAGGAGCGCAGCTTCTTCCAGATTATCCTCAGCCAAAGCCAGAATATGACTGCCTGGAATACCCACTGATTTTTGCACAAAACCTTCTCCGGCAACAAATCGATAGGCACTTTCTGAGTTAATTATACTGCCACCACCAGCTTCTTCTGTCCAAGAAAAGGAATATCCGCAGGCATTAATCAAGGTCCATTCAAAACGACGTAGCGTTGATTCAATTTCTTTTTGATTTGTAGCCTGTGCTAGTGATTGCAAACTGGAATAATAAGCATCAAATAAAACCAGATCGGGCTGCTCTGGTTTTAATACATAATACAAAAGTTCATTGAGATACAGACCCGAAAATAAAGCGGTGCCGAGCAAGGACAGCATAGGCTGGGTGCTTTCTATATTGCGAACAAAGTGTCTGTCGTAGCGTTCATCGACTGCCAACCATAAAGGAGTAAAAGCTTGCAATAAGGATTGCTTTTTTTGGTTGCGCCCGCCTTTACACAAACAATGAATCAGGCCTAATTCACGCGTAAAAAAATACACTCTGGCACTGGCATCACCAGACCAATGTTTATGCAACACAAAGGCGTGTATGGATTTAGTCATAACCTAATTGCTTGAGTATACGTTCATCATCAGACCAACCTGACTTTACTTTACACCAACATTGTAAAAATACTTTCTTACCTAATAAGCCTTCCATATCCTTGCGTGCGTTAGTGGCTATTTCTTTTAATTTTTGACCTTTATCGCCTATGATCATACGTTTATGATTTTCTTTATCGACTAAAATCAAAGCATTAATACGCACTAACTTTTCTTCGTCTTTGAACGATTCTATATCTACAGTAACCGAATAAGGTATTTCCTGACCACAAAAACGAAATATTTTTTCACGAACCAACTCAGCGCAAATAAACCGTGAGGAACGGTCAGAAACCTGATCGTCTGGGAATAAATGCGGGCCTTCAGGCATAAAAGGAATTAATTTTTGTTCAAATTCCTCTACCTGGACACCGGTTTTAGCTGATAAAGGAATAATAGCTACAAAATCATGGCGCTGACTCATTTCTTCCAGCATGGGTAATAATTGTGTTTTATCAGCAATTTTATCCACTTTATTGACCACTAAAATGCAAGGAATTTCGGATTGTTTAATTAAACTCAATACGTATTCATCCTCTTCTTCCCAATGAGTTCCATCCACTAAAAAAGCAATCACATCCACATCCCGCAATACAGTAATCGCGGTTTTATTCATCATACGATTGATGGCTTTTTTGGAACCTTGATGGATTCCTGGGGTATCTACAAAAACAAATTGATACTCCCCTTCGGTGAGAATGCCCAAAATACTATGACGCGTAGTTTGCGGCTTTTTGGAAGTAATACTAATTTTTTGCTTTAAAATTCGATTCATTAGCGTGGATTTACCCACATTAGGCCGCCCCACCAGAGCAATATATCCACAATAACTATTCATTTGAGTTGTTTCCTGATAACCTAATCCACCACAGGGATCTGTTTATTTTCAAAACATTTTAGCAGTCATTTCTTTGAATTTCCACAATAAATTCAGATACTGTAGAATTAAAAGGCTAAGTAAAAAACCATAAATGGTGCATTTTTACCCAATATTATATATAATTACTAATATACAGTATCGAGGAGTCTCTATATGTCTTCAAATCCAATGACAACGATTGATGCAAAATCAGCCCCTAAGCTTGCTACTGTTGAAAACTGGGCTCAATTGATGTTTGAAAAGGAATATCCTTTAAAAGAAGGCATTACGCATATTGGCTTACATAACCCCATACAATTTATTGCATTTTTAAAATCCCCCATGGGTAAGTCGCTGCAAGCAGCTATCACTAAAAGTATTGCTCAACACCGGGCAAATATAGAACGAATTCAACAAGCTAACCAAGAGGCAATAGCCGAGAAGCAACTTTTAAGACGCCTAATCTACTTAAGCGCCTTAGCTGCCAGGGAAGCTAGAGCAGAACAGGTTAAAGAAGAAACAGAGATGCTACAACAGCAACAACTTGATGAACTCAACAAAGTAACGCAACCAGTTGCTGATGCAAACGCTGCTGCGGCTAGAGATTCTATAGCTGCCTTAAATCAGGCAGTAGCACAGGCGCAAAACGAATTAAATCTTAATCTGGATGATTTGGAACATAACCTCTCAGAATTTGAAGATCTCAACCGTTATATTGACTTTGAAGCTAAATACAATCTGTACGATAAGGCGATGGATGAATTTGATGAGAGTATCTTAAGTAAAATCATGAAAGGCGATACTTTAGATACTGCTGCTGTCGCCAAAGAACAATCATTATTAAAAGAAGACGCTGAAAAACTATCCGATGAAATAACTAATTTATTAGAAGCAGGAAAAGATGAAGAGGCCCAAAAATTGCTGGCTAAACTGAACGCTGTAATGTTGCAAGCTGCGTCTGTTGAAACATTAGCAGCAGTGACACCTAATACAGCTTATTTTAAATTTGATGAAACCGGGGATAACTTAGTCGGCGCTTCAGCCAAAGATGCTGATTTTATTCTAAATAGTAGCCAACAAAAAATCGTTGTTGAAAACGGCATTTGTTATTTATTAGACGCAAATGAAGATTTAAGTGATGAAAATAAAGAGGCAGCAAAAAATAATTTCGACCGAAATAAAAATTCCATGATGCCGATTAGAGCCTTAATCCAAGACAATAAAAAGGCCGAAAAAAATCTGTTTACTCATCTGGGCGATTTAAACGACATACAAGGACGAGTAAACCAAAATCGAGAAAAAAATGCGGAGCTTTGTAATAAAATAACGCAAAACACCACCACTATAGTCGACGCTTCTACAAAATCCCTGGCACTACAAAAAGCACCTCGACCTGGCATGAGTCCTAAGCCGGTTATGACTCCGATTGGTACCACCGCAACTAGTATGTATACAGCGAAGGATATTGAAGAATTACGTCCTATACTTCCAGTAATCCAGCAATATTCGCACCAAAAGGGTGGCATGCCCATATCGGTTTACAATAGGATAACCAAGGATAAAAACATTACAGCAAAACTAAACAATAGTTTAGGAATTGATATTAATAAACCTCCATCAACGATAAGTCCAGAACAACTGAAGGTCTTTATCAGAAATATGACTTCTTTAGGCTTGGATCCAAAACGCAATTTTGATCCCATTCCGGGTTTTGCAAAACGCAACAATCCCAATAATCTTGTTTCCGAAAGGTTGGAAGAGCAAAATAGAGCTAGAGTTGAGCCTGCAGCTAAAGATAAGCCTCAGCCAAAAACTTCAGCTGCACCGCAAAATGAGCCACAAGAGTCAACCCAACCAGAAACAGCCGAAGATAATCTCTACCATGCTCCAAAACCCAGGCCGACACCATACGACTAGGGCCTGTTTAATTCATTTTTTCAGGGCTTACGTTCTGCGGCTTGTACGCGGGACGTAGAAAATTGATTTGTAACCACGCCCTAATGATAAATAATTTTGTACGGAACAAAGGATAAATAAATAAGAATGTGCTTGCCAAGTAAGCACAAGTCTTCTACCATTGAACAATCTGGGTCACAATGAGATAGCAATGATCATCGATAAACTACTTGGCAATCAATCAATAATCTTATCCCTTGATGTAGATAAGTATTTATTTGATACACTAGAACAAATAGCCAATGCTGGTTTCAACTTGGTTGAAATTAATTCAACAGATAAAGATTTACTGACTCAAGTCATACAAAAATGTCCCTCAATTCGCATTGGTGCTGGTGGAATTATCAACACCCAACAATTAGAAAATTGTTATCAAGCTGGAGTACACTTTGCAACCAGTCCTGGCTTTTTACCTGCCATAGCACAAACAGCTACTGTTTATTCAATGATGTATATACCCGGAGTTGCTACTGTTTCTGAAGCAATGGCAGCAATGAGTATAGGCTATATACAAGTACGTCCCTTCCCTGCCAATTTAGCCTTTTGTACGGTATTAAATAAATGTTTACCAAAACTTAATTTATTTCCTGCGGAAATAGAATGGGAAGAAGCCGAACATTTTCTTAACTTACCAGCAGTATCTGCGGTGACTATTCATAATCCTGATAAAAAGCAGTTGAGTGCTCTTTCAGCAGAAATTGCGGTTTGATTGGTATATCAGAGTCTGGCCCCTTATAATTTTATGATAAGCTTTTAATAGGTACATCTGAAGCTTATTTTATTGGTTAAATTGTTTTGTAATTCAAGTTCATTCACCTTACCATTAACCATTTTTATAATAACTAAGGAGTTTTTATGGCTGGTGAAATCTGTGGTATGGCACTAGGCGCTGGTTCAATAATGGGAGGAATAACAGGGTTTGCTATTGGTGTTTGGGTTCATGTTGACTTTATTTATCCAGCTTTGGAAGCTACAAGCCTAACTGCAAGTCAAGCTAGTGGGATTACTGCAGCAATTGCATTATTTGGTGGTATGGAAGCTTTTACAGGTGCAGGCATTCTTGCAGGCATAATTGGGATACCTGCTGCTGCCGGGGTTGTAGAATGTCTTGGACTAGCTGGTGTGGGAATTAAAAATTCGTGTTCAAAATTTGGATTTTTTGATAGTAAACGCCCAGAATCAAATTCGATAACACCATTAGATACAAATTTGCAAAAAGCGAATGTATGAATATAGAGGGCAATAGAACAGGGTCTATTTGCACCCGACTTCTCGCGGACAAGCCTGTGGACATCGAGAATGAATCTATTAATTGCAAACACAGCCTAGCTATATTTATCCAGGTAGATCATTATTATACCATATTACCCGCATTAATATAATATCCCGAATTACAACGAGGTGGTTTTCAATATATCAACCGATTTTACACATGATTATATCCGTTCGTATTGGTTAATTCGTTCATTTCAATATCTCTATTAGGCGATAAGAAAAAGTTGAAATATTGAGACCTTCTTGAATTGTCTTCAGTTTGGTTTATTTTTTTCACTTTCTTAATAACTGATTCCAAGGATGCTTTTGGCATTCGAGATTGATGTGGTAATTCTGGTACTAGCTCAATATACTTTTCAATGACCGTGCCAAATTGATCTATAGAAGTAATGACTTCCTCATTGCTTAGTCTGCTATCATTGGTTAGTGTCGCCAGTGTTTTTTCATCATTTCCCTCGAACAGTGATGCACAAGGAATTTTACTGAATGATTCACAAAGGCTCCATATCGCTAAAATTACAGCATTTTGATTGCTACTCTCATAAGGTTGGTATGCACCCAATAATTTGTTCAACACTAAGAATGGAAATGTTAGTATAAATATATTGAAACAGGTTATCGGAGAGGCATAATTCGTATCACCAGCCTTGAGAAACATATTCATTCCCTCCATAGTGAATAGTAAAATGAATACGACTACAACTATAGTACGGGCTTGTTCCCATTGTGCAGTATATGTATAACAATCGGAATAAGTAGTATTAAATAAATCGCAATTCTCTGTATTATTGAAACTAGTACAATCTATGAATGATGGTATTTTGCTTAAACGCAGATCGCAATGTTGTATTGCCTGTTGCACAGCACAATCTGTAATGGTCATGGTAAGATTCTTAAATAAACTTTCAAATTTCTGATGAGCCTCATAGGCTTTGTCACCCATATCATGAAGTGGATCAGAAACAAATATTAAGGCTAAACCAATAAGTGTGAATACGGCCATGTTGGCGTTTACATTACGCAATCTATCGTTTTTGTAGTAATGGATTACAGATTCTGACATCCGTCGCATGAGATTAAAGGGCGTTAATGAATGATAATAAGCGAGCCGATTAAGATTTGTTGATAATACCTTAAGCACAGACAAGAGCTCTGTTGCTAGTGCTGTCTGCGCGGCTGTATCATCCCCTACTAAAACAATATTTGTATCATTATCGCTTAAAGTTTTTAATAAATTATAAGCATAAAGATGCTGTTTAATAGTGTTACTGGTACGGTACAAATCATTTAAATAATGCCGCCAAAAATTCTGATTAGAACAAATGCTTTGGGTAGTTAATGCCTGAAGAAATGCAGTGGGGCTAGCAAATGCTGGGCTAACAAGCCCAAGATGGTCATAGGCCAGTAAGGAAATCCCATATTTATCCAATTCCGTTTTAATTTCATCGGGTACGTTTTGTGGTAATTGGAAAAATTGACGATGAGCTTTTGTTAATTTATTGGTGTTGTTTATAAAACAATCCAGTAAATAATGCACTGCAAATATTTTATTTTGACTCACTGCTCGCTGTAAGGGGCCTTCTTTATTCGAATCTTCCAAAATTAATAGCTTGGGATCATAGGTAATGGCGCTATCTAAAAAGGGTTTAAGCACTTGAAATTCATCATCAGTGGCACAGGAATTAATGCATATTTGAATAAAAGGAGTGTTTAAATCACCAACATATTGCGCAAATCCTTCTGGAGTGTTTAACTGTTTTATTATGTCGAATTTTTTCTCTGCAACCAATATATAGAAGAAATATTCAGCGGGGTGATCTAACTTTCTCCAAAAGTTGGCGGAATAATTACTAATACCATTCAGCTCGGCATTACTTAAACTGTCAATGATAGTTGAGGCGTTATTTTTGTTAATCAGATTTAGCAGGTAGTATTGATCCAGTTTAAACATCTATAGGTCTCGCACAAATCAAACATTATAACCAATGTAGTGTCCAATTCAAGAACTCTGTGAATTACAATTGACTCTTTATTGGCGACATCTCCCTGTCAGTAATAACTGCAGCTCCCTTCATCATACTCGCGACTGAAGAACACTCACTTTTAGAACTATCGAGTGACATATAAAAAAACGTTTTTATAAAACACCTGATTGCTCAAATAGTGGTAGCGACTTGCTTGGTGAAGTATCCGTTACAGATAATACCATTGGATTTGCGTTTATGGTCAAAACATTATTTCATTTCCCGGTTCAATTTATCTATTGAAATTTTTTATTACATCACCACTTGTATAAACCAAGCGCTTTTTGCGCTTCTTTTATTGTTTGTTTATCTGACTGTTTAAACTGTTTGTTCTCTAAACCTGTTTGGGTGGATTCGAAGAACCCTATTGCACGGCGTAAACTATCGCTTGCTGCTAATCTTTCTGATTTTTTTACAGCTTTATCTGTGATAGCAACAGTAAATTGGCTTAGTGCTTCACCTAATTTCAACTTAGGTTCATATTTGTCGGATTTGTAGGAATCTGCTATGCCTTTCAATTTATCAGAATACTGTTTCGACGATTGACCTTGCGTGCCGGATTGAATTTTTAATTGCTCAATGAACAGCGGTTCATCCTCAATAAGATTTGTAATAGTGTTTTTAAATACCTCCAAAAATTCTGTATTATTCAACGCGCCAGTATTAACAGCAATTTCCCTAAGGGCTATAGAACCTTTATCAGCAATATGCGCATCAGATCGTATAAATTGGGCCATATTTGGGGATTTATTGTTAATACGTTCCACCACTGCTCGGGCTGCAGTTTCGGAAATATTTAAAAAGAAATGGGTATCCATCATTTTGCCTACGTATGAAGCTCCTGGCTGGAAACGCGCAACGTTACACTCCTCCTGACACCCAAATATTTTAAGAAAAATAAGTTCGAAACAATCCGATTTAGATATGGAAAATCCAAAAGAATAAACTAAGTTTTCAATTTTTCTAGTGAATCCATTATATAAACTATCTTCTAGGCGAGCGTATCGCTGATAAGCTACTAAATTACGTGGTTCGGATAAAATTTCCTCCACTTTTTTCTGAAGCAAAACAATGTTTTTTTGAACTAACTCTAGTGAAAAACGAACTGCGAATAAACCATTTTGATTGAATTCAGGAGTAAACTGGCAAAAATCACCTCCAAAAGTACTCTGCAAATTTGCAACCAATTTTTTTACGCTATCTGCAGGCAATCCGTAATCAACAAAAAAGTACTGAGGTGTTTTTTGACTGGGCCCATGTTTACAAGTAGTGGGATTATCCTCAATTGCTCCTAATGCTAAGAAAGCATGTTCCAAGATACTGGTTGTAGGATTTACCAAATATTTTTGCATAAACTGAGTCATTTCAGCAATAAAATTCTCATAAGTATAAGTTTTATACGATGCATAGAGCCCTCCGAGTTCGATTGCCCGTTCTTGCATTAATTGTGCGATATTATTGCACTGGCTAGCACTCAGCTCTTGCAGATTCGTGTTTACTACTAAAGCTCCAATATTATATACCTGAATCTTTTTCAACTTTCTTTCACCGCTCTCACGAATAGAAATACTCCTATCTTGGGCTTGAGAACCTTGACCTATAACTGAATATGCGGAAATGCCATTTGAATCTCCACCGCGTGTAGAGCCACCCCTCATATTGAATGATTGATTTTGAGGTTGAATTAAATCGTATTCAACAACAGCTAGAATACAGGCATTCTTTTGTAGCTGTTTAAATAATTCTGGCTGTTCTCCTTGCAACTCAAATGCAATCAAGTTAGGAATTTCAATTGCCTCTAGGGCGGTGCTGGCACCACTTTCCCGACCCAAGCAACTCATACTGCCAGAAAATTTTATATTATCCACCCGCAATTTAGTTGCGCCATTTAGTGAATAACAAAGCACGAGAGCGCGTGTTTCTCCATTTGTAGATTTTAAAACAGGAACAAATTCAGCTTTGCACACATCTGCGAATTCTGTATCATTTTCGGCATAGTGACCTGCCAGAACGGTGACTACCGTGGTAAATGTTGCCGTATTAATTTTTGCATCTATTTGAATGTTATGCTCATTGCATAATCTTTGAATTGCTTCGCGTAAACTTCCTTTACCGCATGTCTCAGGAAGAATCATTTTATTTAGATCCACCTCAAATGATGGCGTGTATTTGAGAGGCAGGGCAAAATTTGATTCAAATTCGCCATTTATGCTCTGTTTAACTTCCAAATTACCCGCTACAGTTGCGGTTTTCTGTCCAATTCCCACAATTGCTTGTTGGTTGGCACGCATAATAGCCTGTCTTTTATCTGCGGATGAGTCAACTTTTAAACTATTTAATGCCATATCTAGCAAACTGCTTTTATCTTTCATCCTAGCTCCAGAGTGATACTGTTTTTTTAAAGTGCAGAGTGTATCATTAATTGGTTTAATTTTAAACTGTAGCTGCTGTGTCAAGGAGATCTAAAATTTTAAAAAACAAACCATCTGCAAATGCTGGGATTATGACCATATCCCAGCAAACTTGATATTTTTATCTAAAATATGGCTGGATAACGAGGAATAGATAAACCCGTTGTTGGTGTTGTGCAATTCAAAAGATCACCTGAGATATTATCACATTTGAAGAGTCGTTTCGTGACATCAAGAGTCATCAATTCGGTTTGTGTGGTCGGTATATCCGCACTAAGTGTATTCATCGATGGGGTGTCAAAATGTTATTGGCTGCCATAGTTCAGATTACCTATTGGGTGATTGGTGTTATTGGTCACAGCCAAGGAATGCAAAGGGTTTTTCAAGCAAATACCGTCAGGGATAAAAAAGTATTTTCATACTTTACACTAG
>JBAZRP010000104.1:0-10363 GCA_041662885.1 Legionella sp. | reverse complement strand
AAAATACAGACAGCTAGTGCCTATTTGTTAATGTCGCGCTTGTTTCTTGAATTGTACGCAGCACCAATTTATGCGATTCATCTACATAGTAGAGTGGCTCTATATCGGATACAACTCCTGAGAAAAATGTGTTGGATGAGCGTTTTCGTATGTCCAATCTTGATTTAGAATCCAGGCTATCAAGTAAGCGCAGGTAATCATCAAGTGCCTTGGTATCTTTTAGATTCTTCAAAATCATTTTATTGTTATATTCATCAAGTAATTCTGCCCTTTGTTCTGAAGTGCAATTGATTAATACTACCTTGATTTCATCGCTTAAAATCTTATCAGCGCAATTTTTTAAAATATTGGTAACAATATATAGAAATTCATTTTTGTGATAAAGTTCTTTATGATACTCCAAAAGATAAATGCCAGCTGCAGGTCCCTTCTTATTATTAAAACATCTCGATATAAAAGAAGCCACTGAAAAAGGCCACCAGTTTTTTAAGTTATTTATTTCAGGCAGGGATTTTAGTTTTTTTACCACATAAGAAGCTGTTTCACCTGATATGGAACTCCAATGAATATCCATTAATAAAGTGTATTGCTGTTTCACAGTACATAACTTTAGAAGCTCTTCGGTGAACAGCTGTATTGTATGCCAACTAACTGACTCTCTATGAGGATTATTATCATAATGAGATAAAATACAACCCAATAATTTCTCTGCCACATCAGTATGGTTGCATATTTTCTCAAACTGTGTGGGAGATTGGGCATAGTATCCCAGCACTTTACGAACAAGATTAATATCATTAGTGCTCAAGGTCATCCACAAGAAATCGACTGGTTTTGCAATATCCTTTAATTGATTTGAATTGTCTTTAAATATACAAAGGATTTTATTAATAAACACCGCTATATTTTCATCGAAACTCTCAAAATGCATCTCATCTATAGGTTTATTATATGAATATCCGTCATCTCTAATTAATATATTGATTATATTTTGCTTGTTTTTAAAGCTATCAAGAATATAAAAAATTATAGAATATGACTTCTGCCTAAATACGTTATGAATACTTTCATTTACAATCTCGAACCATTTTTGTTCGGAATCACATAATCTATGTAAGTACATAATTTTTTCGAGATCATTTTCCTGTATGAGCAAACGCAAGATATCGGCTCTTACTAAAGCAACAGGATCAACATAGACTAATTCATGGGTTATATAGTTAAACACTTTTGAATTATTAACCAAGAATGCGCTTGCAAATACACTTGATTCTGGTTTCTTAGGTTTATTTATAAATGCCTTTCCTCGAACTTCATTTAATAGATATATTATTTTATCTTTAGAATTAATCGTTTGCACCAAAAGCTTGAAACTATCCAGTGCATCATTACGCGCAAGACAATGGAAGATACTGTCTTTATTACTAAAATTGAACCAGCTGTTATGATTGGTATTTACATATTGTTGATCTACTAGATTAGATAAGTTATCTTTGGATATTTGTAACACAAGCCAATTAAAACAATTAACCGCATTAAATTCTGCTGCAAAAAAAAGGAGACTGACATTATTTTTAACAATGAGTGCAGCTAGATCGTCAACGGACATTTTTTCTTTATTTTCATCATACAACTGCCTTAGAGTTTCTAGCGCATCATACTTTATCGCTTGATACACTAAATTATCCAACAGTCCTGCTTTATAAGACATACCCATAGAAAAAGCCACATTTTCACCCAAACTTTGAATGAGTAAATGAAGATTGTCGGGTTTGTCAAAGCTTGTAAAAACTCCTAGTACCGATTCACCTTGGCTGGACTCTAGTGAAAGAAGGTGCTGCATGTCGTTGCCATAAATGTGTAAAGCAGTTTGTAAAAGCAGTTCGTTTGTCTTTGTTTTTAGATGCAAAATCTCATGAAGGTTCATGTAGAAAAAACTGATCAACTGAAAAAAATCATCGAAAGACAGTTCTTTAGCGTTGATGTTATTAATTAAAGTTATCGCCCTACCCTCATCATTAGTTGTATCTGAATATAAATTCGCATATTTTTCATAATTGAGATTATGTGATTGAATAAAATATCTGAATCGTGCCTGCATCGTATGCTGTGGACTAACTTGAATTAAATACTGATTTTCAGCATCACTGTAATCTTTTGATTTTATAAATTGTGCCGGGTTATCTGTTTTTTCAAAAATATCTTTTGGTGTTTGACCTGCTGTCCCCAAGAGCACGCGATTGAACCCTAATGCTATTAATTTTTTTGCAACTTCTAAAAGAAAGGGTTTGCATAGGTATTCTTGAGATTTATTAACATATTCCCATGAATCAAAAACTATATCTGCACCTGCTGCAATCCAAGCCCAAGTTTGCGCAATTAGTTCACCACGACTATTATAAACGACGTAAAAGCCACTGTATGCTGAAGTCATACCGTCTATTGCGCAGAACGCCCCACCTTTATTTACTGATTGACAACAGGAAGTATACTCTCCAAGAAACAGACCTCTAAGGTCGCCAGGAGCCAGTTTTTTTAAAGTGAACCCCTTTAAATCATTAGTAATATCTTTTCCATAGATTGTCAGATCCGGTAGTACATCAAAAGACTTAAATCCTCTTTTCACTAAATCCAGATTTTCTTCAAAATTATTTTCTGTCCTTTCAAAGCGGAAACAAAGTGCAGCAAGCTCTGGATTTTCTTCCGCTCGCTTGTAGTTCAATAGGCTTATTGCATACTTAATTCTTTTTAACTCAGTATCTAAACGAGCATCCTTATCGATTATCGCCTTTTTAGAAACTAAAATTTCATCAATTTGTGGAGCAAGCGCTAAATATTTAGTAAGAGAAGGCCCATACTCCAGAGCAAGTTTTGACCAATACTTTATATTCCAGTCGTTTTGCTGTGAATTAGGTAGATTAAACAAACACAAATCATGTATCGGTTGATTTGAGTTGAATTTGGCATATTTTTTAAAATACATAACTACATTATTTTGACTACCAAAAACAGCAAACAATTTACCAGCAAAATATTCATAACTTGCAATATGATTCAAATCCTCTACTTCACAATAAGCGGCAACAAATAATATTTTTTTGATGTTATTTAATTCGGATGACGACTGAAACATACCACGATAATTTTTAGTAAAATCGGGGAACTTAGCTAATATTCTAGCAAAAACCTGTTTGGCCTGGGGAGTTTGCAAATTCGAACCGTTATCAATAGAAGATATGATCTCGATATAGTGATCAACAAAATTACTCTCTTTAGTTGCTGCTTTAATATTAGGTACACGAGAATAAAGTGCCAGACGTTCGTTCAATCCTTGTGGCAATGGCAGATTGGCTTGATTGGACAGAATGGTGTTATCGAGGATTTTGTTTAGGTAGGTATAAATTATATCCAGATATTTGTATTTTTTTATTAATGCCGCGCTATTAAACGTTTTACCTACAAATACATGGGTATATCGTTGTAAGTAATCCTTAAGTGTCAGGTTAGCTTTGTAACTCACCTTTGTTTGCAAGATTTCATCGGACAAAGTAAATAGGCTTTGATTCATTTTTAAGAGAGTAGGTGGCAGCCTACTTTCATCGATAGTGATGTAGTCTTCTGTATTAAGGTTTGCGTTAGTACTAGTTAATAAGGCGAAAACTTCATCGCCGTGTTTGACAAAATACTTTAAGCATTTAAAAGCGAACGTGGTACAACTATAAAAATCTTTTTGTAAAACAACGGAGCTTGAAAACACGACAGACTTAGGATAAACCTCTTTTAAAAGCTCTATCAAAGAGTCGGGTGCGTCCCCATCAGAGTCAACAATGAAACAATAAATGGTGTTATTAATGTTTCGAATATAAAACGGAATACTATGAATATCCATAATATAAATAAATTTAGCATCTTGATTGGGGTTTAGAACTAAATCCTTAAGTATCGTTCCCAAATTATCCAGGTTGTTTTTTACTATAAAAATATTTTTTGAATTATAGACAAACCCTTTGTCACTAGTTTTATGATTACGGATTTCTTTCTCTACCAGCATAATCAATGCTTCATGAGTCAGATAATGCTCCCCGATGCGCGAACGATTTTTCGGACTGATATAAGAGCCCTCTTCTAGCAAAGGATTAGTAGCTTCGCGTTCTAATAATACATGCAAACTTTGGCGCTCTTGAAAAAATGCATTTCTTTTAGAGCAATCAATAACCAATCCGCTCTGTTCAGAGTCTCTATTAACATAAGTATCTATTCCAATACTATATTTAATGTCAGAAGGGAGAATTAAGTCTTTTTTAGTATGCATAAAGGTAATAAAATGGTGGCTTATGATGGAATATTGTAACATAAGATTTTATTTTATTCTATACGGCTAAATAATGAAACAAAGGAAGTATTTTGGGTCGTTGACTCTGAGGGATCCCCTCCTTTTTGATCCCAATCGAAAAGGTGAGGATACCTCAGGTCATTGACTCCAAAGGTAGCCATTTAAATGACTTGACTTAGATCAGAACAATACTTAGCTAAATAGTGCCTATTGTTAATGTCGGGCCAGTTTCGGTCATTGTACGCAGCACTAATTTATACGATTCATCAAAATAGTAGAGTGACTCCATATCAGATGCAACTCCTGAGAAAAATGTGTTGGATGAGCGTTTTCGTGTGTGCAATCTTGATGTAGAATCCAGGCTATCAAGTAAGCTCACGTAATCATCAAGTGCCTTGGTATCTTTTAGATTCTTTAAAATCATATTATTTTTATATGCGTCTAGTAATTTTGCTCTTTGTTCTGGCGTGCAATTGATTAATACCGCCTTGAGTCTATCGCTTAAAATCTCATCAGCACATTCCTTTAAACAAATCTGGACAATTTCAAGAAAATCATTTTTGTTGTAGATCTCTTTATAATACTCCAAAAGATAAATACTGGCTTCAGGTCCTTTCTTATTTTGAAAACTACGAAATAAAATATCAGCACTTGCAAAATACAACCAGTTTTTTGTGTTATCCTTCTCAGGAAGGGCTTTTAACTTTTTTACTACATAAGAAGCTGTTTTACCTGATATGGTATCCCAATGCATACTCGTTAATAAAATGTTTTGCTGTTTCACAGTACATAAACCAAGAAGACTATCAGTAAACAGCTGTATTATATTCCAATCAGTTGACTTTCTAAAGAAATCCTGATTATCGTAACCAGATAAAACACAACCCAGCAGCTTTTCGCGAACTTGAGTGTCATTGCATATTCTCTCAAACTGTTTCTGAGATTGATAATAGTATTTAAGCACTGTACGAACAAGATTAATATCATTGGTTTTCAATGTCATTATCAAGAAAACGTATGGACGTGTAATATGCTCTAATTGATCTGGATTGCCTTCAAATATAGAAAGAATTGTATTGATAAACGACGTCATTTCTACTCTATTGAATTTTTTAAACTGCATCCAGTCAATAGGTTTATCATAAGAATATCCGCTGTCCTTACATAATAACTGAATTAAATTCTGATTTTTTTTAACGCTCTCAAGAATATATAAAATAATTGGGTACGATTCCGGTTTAAACACGGTAAAAATATTTTTTTCTACAAACTCAAACCATTGTTGCTCTGAATTACATAATCCATGTAAGTACTTAATTCTTTCGGGATTGTTCACAATTATGAGAAAATTAAAGATATCTGATTTTAGTAGATCTATGGGATTTGCACACGCTAATTCCTTAGCTATATAGTCAAACACTTGTAAATTATTAGCGAAGAATGCGCTTTCAAATACACTATATTTCTGAAAATAAGGTATATTTGATTTAATTGCCTTTCCTTTAACTTCATGCAATAGATGCAGCACATCTTTTTTAGAATTAATCTTTTGCACCAAAAGCTTGAAACTATCCAGTGCATCATTGCGCGCAAGACAATGTAAAATACTGTCTTTTTGATTATATATTTGAACATTGATCCGGATATCTTTTTCAGACTTTTCAAATTGTCGATGTACTAAGATAGATAAAATTTCTCTGGATGTATTAGATACAATCCAATCGAAACAATTTTTCGCATTAAATTCCGCTGCAAAAAAAAGAGCATTGATTTCATTTTTAACAATGTGTAGAGCCAGAGCGTCAATGGACTTTATTTCTTCATTTCCATGATATAACTGCTTTAGAGTTTTTAGAGCATCATACTTTATCGCTTGATACATTAACTCTTTAGATTGTCCTTCTTTATCAGGTATACCTATAGAAGTGAGCAACTGAAGATTGTCGGGATTGTCAAAACTTATAAAAACTCCTAATACCGTTTCATCTTCCACGGACCACATTGAAAGAATTTGCTGCATGTCCTTGCCATAAACACGCAAGGCAGTTTGTAAAAGCCGTTCGTTTGCCTTTGTTTTTAGATGCAAAATTTTCCGAGAGTTCTCGTAGAGAAATTTGATAGTCTGGAGAAAACGTTCAAAAGACATTTTTTGGTCATTGATTAGTTCGGTTAATAGTGCAGCCCTGCCATCATTGTCAGAAGGGAAAATTAAATCAAAATCATTATACATATGGCTAATTAAGAGGTTGTTTGTGATGAAATATTGTAACGCAAGATCTTATGTTAAGCAATGTGCTGCAATAATAAATCAAGGAATGTAGGTTAGGTCATTGATCTGAGATATCCATACTGTTGATCCCAAGCGAAGCTCCCTTCTCCCGTTTTACGGGAGAAGGTGCCCCGAAGGGGCGGATGAGGGTGGTGACGGTACTGAAATTTTTTTGTCAATGCCACTTTGCTAGACCCTCATCCGCCCTACGGGCACCTTCTCCCCGAGGGGAGAAGGGAGCTTCGCTTGGGATCAACAAAGTAAGGATATCTCAGATCAATAACCTAACCTACGCATGGACTCGGTAAAATAGATCCTAAAATAATCTATAAAACCACAAATTAACCAACCAGTCTATTTTAATTACCCCCTCCTTATGGTACAATATTGTACAATTTTTAATAAACAATGGCAGAATAAGGATATTTAGACGTTACAAGGCTTATGTTTATTTAGCATAAAATGGGATTTATATATGACTAGTAAAACTTGTTCTAATTGGAAAATATTTGGCTTGAATTTGTGGCAACAAGTTGTTGTTGCGATGATCCTTGCCATTATTGCTGGTCTAATATTAAAAGAACATGCCTTGTGCTTAAAGATCTTTGGTGACATATTCATTAAATTAATCAAAATGATAGTAGCCCCTTTAATATTCTTTGCCCTGATCACAGGTATTACCAGCCTTGCAGAGGGAAGGCATTTTAAACGTATCGCCTTGAAGGGAACTATAGCTTATATTTTAACTTCAATGTTAGCCGCGGTAGCTGGGTTACTTTTGGCATCATTTTTCCCTCCTGGTGTTGGCATCTCCGCTCCGTCAGCCGGCGGCGGTGATTTAAGCCCTGCCCCTGTCTCTACTACTGCATCCATTGGTGACTTCCTCATGAGTTTAATTCCCCATAATATTGTGAATGCTATGGCGGATGACCTGTATTTGCAGATAGTGGTATTCGCAGTATTTACTGGAATTGTAATCAATAGTATTCGCGGTGAAACAGAAAAAGTAAAACAACTTAGTGCGGAAATAGCTCGTATAATGTTCAAAATGATTGAATGGGTAGTACGGACTTCGCCTCTGGCCGTATTTGGATTTATTGCGGCTATGGTTGGTACTACTGGTACTGATGTAATTATGGCATTACTGAAACTTGTTTCCTTGGTCATCGCTGCCTGTGCCTTACAATACTGCTTATTCGGCTTAATTTTATATCTATTCGGAAGAATATCACCGATGCCTTTTTACAAGAAAATGGTTTCAACCCAATTAATGGCCTTCTCTACAAGCAGCAGTAAAGCAACTCTTACTCTGGCAATGAAAGAACTGCAAAATAAAATGGGTGTATCCAAGAGCACAAGTAACTTCATGATGCCCCTTGGTGCTTGTATTAATATGGATGGCACCGCTATATATCTTGGTATATGTGCGGTATTTTTCTCACAACTATACGGCATCCCCTTACATTTCCATGACTATATAATGCTTATGCTAACCTGCACTCTTGGTTCTATCGGTGCTGCCGGCATGCCTAGTGGCTCCATATTATTCATGGGTATGGTATTACACTCTGTTGGCCTCCCTTTTGAAGGTGTTGCCATGTTGCTTGGTGTAGATAGAATTCTTGATATGTTCCGTACAACAGTAAACATAACGGGTGATGCTGCCATCACGCTACTTGTAGATAAAACAGAAGGAACATTGAATGAATCGGTTTATTATGGCTAAGTTTAAGCATTAGGGTCAAAATCAATCGACTATGTGGGCATATTCTTAAATCTTCTAAATTCGAAATTCTTAATACTCCCTTAATAATGACCATGTAAAATACACAAAACTCAATTATAGAACACCATTAAAACAGGTATCATTGTACTATGAAAAAAACCATACTTATTCATGCGCATTGCGTTAACAAAACGGCAAAAGGCGATTATTTCCTAGCTGGTTCGATTGCGGCGGATCTTGCGGGTATTTCAGATGCCACAGACTATACTATAGCCCTGACTTCCTCTGAACATGGAGTTGCACAATTCGAAGCGCTGTATGGTAAAGCCACTAATGGAATGATAAAAATTAAAGGGCACAACATAGCACTTTGTGAACTAGAAAGCATTGATCCACTAAAAATTGATCTTGTTGCGTTTATTGAAGCAAACCGATGTAAGTATGCACCAGCAGAAATTATAAAGCGTATTTTATCGCCCAATACAAAGTTTTTATTCATTGGCGCTGCGCACCAACCACACCCAACATCTAAATTTATGCATTCGGTTTTGTTTGATAGTATAAAATCGGGCCAACCCGGCCTATATGATTCATTTGATGAAGACGATACCTTAATAGCTACCGCAGGAATTGGGCCTGAACAATTGGGCTTACCCTATTTACCGGCATTAAATGAATTACCCCCCTTAGTTACTGAACAAACCACGTTAATCCCAACCGCCCCTTATGGCTTTATGTATTTTGCATCCCATGACCCCAACTATGATGCCAGGTATGTCTCTGAATACATGCAATTAACGAAACAAAATGAATACGTTTTAGTTGGAGATTTTTCGGATTCCTTGTCTAGGATTAATTACACCATTAAAGATATTTTTGAACCAGGAAAAACACCCGTCATTCACTTTCATCAATCATTAAACAATACTTTAATGCGCACTATGGTAGCGCGCTCAAGTAACAAATTAGTATTATCAACCGGTGTTATGGGTGTCTTTGAATTATTCCATGAGAGTAAATTACCCTATTACGAATACATGGAGCATAACAGCAAGTTTATAATCTCCTATTTAACCGCAGTTAAATCGATCTGTTCTAGCGATGAGAACTTAGTTGGTGCTATGCCAAAGTTGATTATTGAGTTAAGCAATCTTCTCTTTAGTAAAAAGCCGATGCTTGACTCTGAGTTTAGAAGAACAAAAGAATTATTAAATATGGATTCAGTCAGCTCAAATCTGATAGAGGTTAATTCACGTATTCTAAAAAATGCCAATGGGCGTTTGGCACCACAATTATTGAGCTTTATTGGTGGTCCCAGAAAAACCCAAGATTATCGTCAGTGTGTTTCTGTATGCTTATCATTGCGCAAAACAGGAGAATCGAATTTTCCATCTTTTGATCAAGCTTTAAGGCGTGCTGCTTCAAAAGGTTTACTATTTGAATTAAAGGTTTTAATCAACTATCTATCGGTCAGTGAATTAAATAAGACGGATAATAATACAACCAAATATACTGCTTTGCATTGGGCTGTTAAAACATCACATTATGAATGTGCTAAAAAACTAATTGAAGCAGGTTCGGATGCAACAATTAAAGATGGTTCCGGCTTGACCCCCTTAGATTACGCCAGATCGAAAAGCGATAAAGCTCTTATTGATCTATTAAGCCCAACTAAGAAACGCAAAGCATCGGAATTTGATGAAATTCTGAATGAATCGCTAAACTCCATCGCTTCAAATAAAATGTAATAATGAGTAGGGCGTGTTTACAATTCATTTTTTCAGGGCCTACGTCCTGAAGATCCCTCAAGCCGCGGGACGTAGAAAATTGTATTTCAAACACGCCCTAAAATCTTAGAAGTAATTTTTCAGCACGTTGCATTATAACAAAAGACATGAAGCGCTCAGTTTATCAGTTTTGAATAAAAAATACAGTAAATAATACCGTTCGGGAATATTGGCTGGCAGGTACTTTTATTCAAATATATAAGGGTTTAAAAATTGCCTTCCCCAAAGTAAATTTCTTTCTACTTGAG
>JBAZRP010000103.1:0-10431 GCA_041662885.1 Legionella sp. | reverse complement strand
ATCTTGAGCTCAGTCCGTCATCCTGAACGCAGTGAAGGATCTCCTGAAATTGGCCTAGTGCCACTTTCGGAGATCCCTCGTTGCACTCGGGATGACGGGCTCTAGTGCTTAACTTAATGGCAGTGACTCGACCTTCGGGCACCTTCTCCCGCAAGCGGGAGAAGGGAGTACTGGATTAATATCGATAATGATCCGGCTTATATGGCCCTTTAACATCAACACCAATATACTCAGCCTGTTCAGAACTCAACTCAGTCAATTTAGCCCCTATCTTACCCAAGTGCAATCTCGCCACCTTCTCATCCAGCAATTTAGGTAGCACATAGACTTGATTCTTATATGCAGCAGCATTTTGAAATAATTCAATCTGAGCTAAAACCTGATTCGTAAAAGACGCTGACATTACAAAACTTGGATGACCAGTGGCGCAGCCAAGATTTACTAAACGACCTTCTGCTAATAAAATAAGTCGCTTGCCGTCAGGGAATATTACATGATCAACTTGTGGCTTAATATTTTCCCACTCATATTTTCGTAAACTTTGAATATCAATTTCCGAGTCAAAATGGCCAATATTACATAAAATGGTTTGATTTTTCATGCGTTGCATGTGTTCGTGTTTCACTACATGGAAATTTCCAGTTGCAGTAACAACAATATCCACTTGATCGGCAACATCATCCAAAGTAACAACACGATAACCTTCCATAGCTGCCTGCAATGCACAAATTGGGTCAATTTCTGCAATGTATACTGTAGCACCTTGACCGCGTAATGCTTGCGCGCAACCCTTACCTACATCACCATAACCTAAAATTAAAGCTTGCTTACCGGCTACCATCACATCTGTAGCACGTTTTAGGCCATCTAATAAAGACTCACGACAACCGTATAGATTATCAAATTTGGATTTAGTCACTGCATCATTTACGTTAATAGCTGGGAATTTTAATTGATTTTGTTTCGCCATTTCATACAAACGAGCAACACCAGTGGTAGTTTCTTCTGAAACACCTTTAATTTGAGCTGCTATTTCTGGATATTTTTGATGAATAAGTTGTGTTAAATCACCGCCATCATCCAATAAAATATTAGGTGTCCAGCCATTTGGGCCAGTCAAAGTTTGTTCAACACACCACCAATACTCTTCTTCTGTTTCTCCTTTCCAGGCGAAAACAGGAATAGATTTAGCAGCAATGGCAGAGGCAGCATGATCTTGCGTTGAAAAAATATTACAAGAAGACCAACGCACTTGTGCGCCTAATTCTAGTAAGGTTTCGATTAGAACAGCTGTTTGAATAGTCATATGCAAACAACCAGCAATACGCGCGCCTTTTAAAGGTTTAGCAGCTGCAAATTCGTGGCGGATAGCCATTAAGCCTGGCATTTCTGTTTCAGCAATAGCAATTTCCTTTCGTCCCCAACTCGCCAAGGACATATCGGCAACTTTACAATCTGTAAATCCAGCTGCAGATCCCACTGTTTCATTCATTACTTTCATTATTTTTCCTTTTTATAAAGCTTTACTCAATTCTTTAACTTTATCCAAACGTTCCCAAGGAAACTGATCGCGACCATAATGACCGTAGGTTGCGGTTTCTTTATAAATTGGTCGTAATAGATCATGATGATCAATAATACCTTGAGGAGTTAGATCAAAGTGATTATGAATAAGCTCTATAATTTCACTATCCTTTAGGCGGCCAGTTCCAAATGTTTCCACAAAAATAGAAGTAGGTTCAGCAACACCAATCGCATAAGACACTTGAATTTCACATTTATCAGCTAGACCGGCTGCTACTATATTCTTAGCAACATGTCGTGCAGCATAAGCACCTGAACGATCCACTTTAGAAGGATCCTTACCTGAAAAACATCCACCACCATGACGTGCCATACCACCGTAAGTATCAACAATAATTTTACGACCGGTTAATCCGCAATCACCCAAAGGACCACCTATAACAAAACGGCCTGTAGGATTTATAAAATAACGCGTATTATTAGTTAGCCATTCTGCTGGTAATACTTTATTTATAATAGTTTCACGAATATCTGCGCACAAACGTTTGTGTTCAATTTCAGGAGAATGTTGGGTGGAAAAAACTACAGTATCCACTTCAACTGGGATGCCATTTTCATATCTTAATGTTAATTGACATTTAGCATCAGGTCTTAACCAAGGTAATTCATTGGATTTTCGCATGTGCGCCAATTTTTCCATTAAACGATGGGCATAACAAATTGGAGCAGGCATAAATACATCAGTTTCACGGCTAGCATAACCAAACATAATACCTTGATCACCGGCGCCTAATTTATTGGTATCGGTGTTATCCACTCCTTGAGCGATATCCGGTGATTGTTTACCAATAGCTGAAAGCACAGCACATGATTCCCAATCAAAGCCCATTTCAGAGCTATTATAACCTATTTCCCTAACCACTTGACGTGTAATTTCTTCAACATCAACCCAAGCTTTAGTAGTAATTTCACCACCAACTAAAACCATACCGGTTTTAACAAATACTTCACAAGCAACTCTAGCTTTAGGATCTTGTTTTAAAATAGCATCCAAAATAGCATCCGAAATCTGATCTGCGATCTTATCTGGATGACCCTCAGATACTGATTCTGATGTAAAAACATGGGACTCATTCATGAGTAACACTCTCTTTTTTAGTTATTATTATATTTGCTTTCATTAATTCAATAAAAGTATCGAAAACTGATTCGATATCATGTGGCCCGGGACTTGCTTCGGGATGTCCCTGGAAACCATATGCCGGTTTTGTTTTATGTTTTATGCCTTGAATTGTATTATCGAATAAAGAACGATGAGTTACTTCAAGACTGTCTGGTAAGGTATTTTCATCTACTGCAAAACCATGATTTTGACTGGTAATACTGACACGTTTAGCGCCACCGGTTTCGACCACTGGATGATTGGAACCATGATGTCCAAATTTCATTTTTTTAGTTTCACCACCACAAGCCAGGGCTAGAATTTGAAACCCTAAACAAATTCCAAGTACTGGAATATTTTATTCTAGGAATTCTTTAGTAGCAGCGATAGCATAAGTACAAGCTTTAGGATCTGCAGGACCATTTGATAAGCAAATTCCATCAGGATTTAAAGCCAGCACTTCAGAGGCAGGAGTCTGGGCCGGAACTACTGTAATATGACAGCCTCTATCGTATAGCAAACGTAATATATTAGACTTAACACCAAAATCATAAGCTACGACATTATATTTCAAAGGTATGGAAGGATTTTTAACCCAAAGGCCTTCTCCTTCATCCCAACGCTCGCTAGTATGTCGGCTTACTTCTTTGGCTAAATCGACATTTTCCAAACCAGCAAAACTTTTAGCTTTTTCCAAAGCTTTTAGAGGATTATCAACGTCAGTGCTTATGCAAGCCGCTATGGCTCCATGAGTACGCAGTCTTATCGTTACTGCGCGCGTATCAATGTCTGCAATGGCTACCACGCCATTTTTTTTCAACCAGTCCGGTAAAGATTGTTTGGCGCGATAATTACTATAGGCTATGGATGAATCACGCATAACTAATCCTGCAGCCCAAACTTTATTGGATTCCATATCTTCTGGGTTACAACCGGTGTTTCCGACATGAGCGGTCGTTAAGGTGATGATTTGTCTGGCATAAGAAGGGTCGCTGAGCATTTCTTGATACCCAGTCATAGAAGTATTAAATACTAATTCCCCAACACAATCTCCTGCTGCTCCTACGGAGATCCCTTCGTAAATGGTTCCATCTGCTAGAACTAGAATTGCTGGTTTGTTGGTCATAGGTACTCTTGTTAATTTGTAAAAAAACTGTAGGTTGGGCCTTGGCCCAACCTAATTCTGTTTTTAACTAAAATTTCATATCTTCAAAAAATTTCTTTACTCCATCAAACCAAGAGCTGGATCTTGGAGAATGGTTGGTTTTAGCATTTTCTAAAGACTCTTGCAACTTGCTGAGCAGATCTTTTTGCTCACGGGATAAATTCACTGGAGTTTCCACTGAAACTTTACATAATAAATCACCCTGCGCATAACCTCGAACTGATTTCATACCCTTACTTCGCAAACGAAATACTTTCCCTGTTTGCGTTTCAGCTGGAATTTTTAAGGTAACTCGGCCTTCTAAAGTTGGGACTTCTATAGAGCCACCTAAGGCTGCAGTTACAAAACTAATAGGTACTTCACAATTTAAATCATTGTCAACTCGTTCAAATATAGCGTGTTTTTTGACACTGACTTGAACATACAAATCACCGGATCCGCCACCATGAGTTCCTGCCTCGCCTTCACCGCTCAAACGAACTCTATCGCCATTATCGATGCCTGCAGGAATTTTTACAGTTAATTTTTTACTTTCACGCACGCGGCCTTGACCCTGACAGTCTGGGCAAGGATCGGTAATCACTTGACCTTCACCGTGACAACTAGGACAGGTTTGTTGGATGGAGAAAAAACCTTGTTGAATTCGTACTTGACCTATGCCATTACAGGTTTCACAGGATTTGGGTTTACTGCCTTGTTTCGCACCGGTTCCAGTACAAAGCGTACATGTGCCATGTCTTGGGACAGTAATTTCGATTTCTTTACCTGATGCCGCTTCCTCAAGAGTTAATTGAGTATTAAATTGTAAATCCGCACCGCGTTGGCCGTAGGATTGACGGGAATGACCGCGTCCGCCTGAAAAAATATTTTCAAAAATATCTTCAAAAACATCACCAAAACCGCCAAAACCACCAGCGCCACCACCACCCATTCCACTGACACCAGCGTGACCGAATTGATCGTATGCGGCTTTCTTTTGTGGGTCAGATAGCACTGCGTAGGCAGTTTGAATTTCTTTGAATTTTTCTTCTGCACTAGAATCATCAGGATTACGATCTGGATGGTACTTCATTGCCAACCGGCGGTAAGCCTTTTTAATTTCAGCATCGTTAGCACTGCGACTAACCTCTAGTAATTCGTAATAATCCTGTTGTTCCATAAAGCTCACTCAAATATTAAAGTATATCTAATTATCCCCTCATCCGCCCTTCGGGCACCTTCTCCCACAAGTGGGAGAAGGGAGCTACTAGTACTAAACAGACTACCTTCTCCCCTCAGGTGAGAAGGTGCCCGAAGGGCGAATGAAGGATTATATCCTATTTCTTATCGTCTTCTTTAACTTCTTCAAACTCAGCATCCACTACACCTTCATCAGCTTTAGCTTCACCAGCTGGAGCTTCTTGTTGTGCTTGTGATTGACCTTCGGCTGATTTTTTCGCATAGACGCGCTCAGACATTTTAGCAGAAACATCACTTAAGGCTTTTATCTTATCTTCAATCTTAGCCTTATCAGCTCCCTGGATTGCTTCTTTTAATTCAGCAATTGCAGTTTCAATGCCTTTTTTCTCATCTTCAGCAAGTTCAGCACCCAAATCTACGATTGATTTTTCACAAGCGTGGATTAAACCATCAGCCTGGTTACGTAAATCAGCCATTTCTTTGAATTTTTTATCTTCTTCAGCATGAGCTTGGGCGTCTTTCACCATTGCATCGACTTCTTCATCACTTAAACCGCTTGAAGCTTTAATTACAATGGATTGTGCCTTTCCAGTTGCCTTATCTTTTGCTGATACATTAAGAATACCGTTGGCATCAATATCAAAAGTAACTTCAATTTGTGGTACTCCACGTGGTGCTGGTGGAATGTCATTTAAATCGAAACGACCTAATGATTTATTAGCGGAAGCTTGCTCACGCTCACCTTGCAATACATGCACGGTTACTGCAGTTTGATTATTATCTGCTGTGGAAAATACTTGATTCGCTTTAGTAGGAATTGTCGTATTTTTCTCAATCAACTTAGTCATAATTCCGCCCATAGTTTCAATTCCTAAGGACAGAGGTGTTACGTCTAATAACAGAATATCTTTTACATCACCCGATAATACGGCTGCTTGAATGGCAGCACCAACTGCAACTGCTTCATCTGGGTTAACGTCTTTACGTGGTTCTTTATTGAAAAAATCTTCTACAGTTTTTTGCACTAAAGGCATACGTGTTTGACCACCAACTAAAATTACTTCATTAATTTGGGATACGCTCAAACCAGCATCTTTCAAAGCAGTCTTACAAGGCTCAATAGTACGCTCAACTAATTTTTCAACAAGGGACTCTAATTTGGCACGTGTCAATTTAATATTTAAATGTTTTGGACCAGAAGCATCTGCAGTGATATACGGTAGATTAACATCGGTTTGTTGCGAAGAAGATAATTCAATTTTAGCCTTCTCAGCCGCATCTTTTAAACGTTGCAATGCTAGTGGATCATTGTGTAAATCAATACCAGAATCTTTCTTGAATTCTGCTGCTAAATACTCAATCAAAGCCAAGTCAAAATCTTCACCACCAAGGAATGTATCACCGTTGGTTGCTAGTACTTCGAATTGATGTTCACCATCAACTTCAGCAATTTCAATAATTGAAATATCAAAAGTACCACCACCTAAGTCGTAAACAGCAATTACTGAATCGCCACGCTTTTTGTCCATTCCGTATGCCAAAGCTGCTGCTGTTGGCTCGTTAATAATACGTTTTACTTCTAATCCAGCAATGCGACCAGCATCTTTAGTAGCCTGACGTTGTGAATCGTTGAAGTAAGCAGGAACGGTAATTACAGCTTCAGTTACTGGTTCACCCAAATAATCTTCCGCGGTTTTTTTCATCTTACGTAATACTTCAGCAGAAACTTGTGGTGGCGCTTTTTCCTGATCTTTTACTCGAACCCAGGCATCACCATTGTCCGCTTTAACAATCTTGTAAGGCACCATTTTAATGTCTTTTTGGACAATGGCATCATCAAAGCGACGACCTATCAAACGCTTGATAGCATACAAAGTATTATCAGGATTGGTCACTGATTGGCGTTTAGCCGCAGGACCTACTAAAATTTCACCATCATCAGTGTAGGCAACAATAGAAGGTGTCGTACGTTGACCTTCAGCATTTTCAATTACTTTTGGTTTTCCGCCTTCCATTACGGCCACACATGAGTTGGTAGTTCCCAAGTCTATTCCAATTATATTAGGCATTCTTTTTTCACTCCAAAATTAAATGTTTTATGGCAATAAAGTCTATATGGGGCTCTTCTTGCCGATTTCAAGCTACGTTCCAAAAAATTTACGACCGAGCCTTAGCGACGATTACTCGAGCTGGTCTAATTACTCTATCATTAAGTTTATATCCTTTTTGGAATACTGCCAGAACGGTGTTTGCTGGCTTATCATCCACTTCTTGCATGGACATAGCTTCATGCAATTGGGGATCGAAAGCGGCACCAATTGGATCAATTTGCTCAACATCGAACTTCTGCAAAGTATCGAGTAAGAGCTTCATGGTTAATTCCAAGCCTTCATGCATAGCAGAAGTTGTATCATTAGCTGCCATTTGCAAGGCCTGTTCTAAGCTATCAACTACCGGTAATAAAGAGGTAATGAGCTTTTCTTGGCCATAACGATGGGCATTGGCAATTTCACGCTCGGAACGACGACGGACGTTATCCAACTCAGCCACGGCACGAACTGACTTTTCCCAGTTTTCATGGGCTTGTTGCTCGGCTAAAGTGAGCTTCTCTTCTAATGCTACATAACTTGGATGATCAAGGGCTGCAGCTTCCGTTTCTTCAACGTCCTCTTCCAAGTCCTCAAAATCTTCATCAAGTCTATGATTTTCTTCTTTAAATTTATTCCAATCTTTTTTTTCTTTATCGTGTTTACTCATATAAATACTCCTAAGCAACCTGAAAATTACAGATGGGGACGATAGTGGCAAATTTCAAGGGCTTATTGTAGCAAAAATCGTACTTGCGCTTAATGTACATTTATTCCATACTCGGTAATGAAACAAATCACTTGGAAACACAATGCAAAACTGGTCTCTGACTTCGTGGCTTGAACGTCCTTATTTGCAAGCAGCCACATATGCTGATCAAAAGCAATTACAGAAAGTTGTAAAACAATTGAGCAACTTACCGCCGCTGGTAACTAGTGGCGAAATTAAACGCCTCAAAAAATCCATAGCCATGGCGGGACGCGGGGAAGCCTTTATCCTGCAAGGCGGCGACTGTGCTGAATCCTTTGATGAATGCCGTTCCGACATTATTAGTAACAAGCTAAAAATCATTCTGCAAATGAGCTTGATCTTATTACATGGCATGCGTAAACCCGTAATTCGAATCGGCCGTATCGCTGGACAATACGCCAAACCGCGGTCTGCAGATTTTGAAACTATTGATGGCATAACCCTTCCCAGTTACCGAGGCGATATTGTTAATGCGCCTGCTTTTACCAAAGCGGCCCGTGAGCCTAACCCTAAATTATTGCTGCAAGCTTACAGTCTTTCGGCCATGACCTTGAATTTTATACGTGCTTTGTTAGATGGCGGTTTCGCAGACTTACATCATCCACATCTTTGGGATTTGGGTTTTGTAGAACATTCAAAGCAAAAAACTGAATACCAGGATATCGTAAATTCTATTGCTGATGCCGTAGACTTTTTGGATACCATTGATGGCTTAAGTTCAAGTAATTTAAATAAAGTCGATTTTTATACCTCCCATGAAGCCTTGCATTTACATTACGAACAATCCTTAACCCGTCAATTGAGTGATGGCTTATGGTATGACTTATCCACTCATTTACCTTGGATAGGTATGCGCACTGCACAAACCGACAGCGCACACTTGGAATTTTTGCGTGGTGTAGAAAACCCTATTGGGATTAAAGTTGGCCCCGGCGCTAGTGCCGACTGGCTAAAAGAAGTATTGGAAATCGCCAATCCTAAAGCTGAGGAAGGCCGTATTGTGCTCTTTACACGATTGGGTGCTAAACATATAAGTAATATGTTACCGCCTTTGATTGAAGCCGTTCGCGCTACCAAAATTCCAGTAACCTGGTCTTGCGACCCCATGCACGGTAATACTGAAACTACTCCCGATGGCATTAAAACCCGACATTTTGATAATATTCTTTCTGAGTTGAAGCAAGCCTTGGAAATTCACCAACAAATGGGAAGTTATTTAGGTGGTGTTCATTTTGAGTTAACGGGTGATAATGTTACGGAATGCATTGGTGGTGCACGTGGCTTAGATGCTGATGGTCTAAAAAAGGCCTATCGCAGTTTGGTTGATCCACGACTCAACTATGAGCAGTCCCTGGAAATGGCCTTGCAATTAAGCCGTCAATTTAAGCGGGCTTAATTGCAAAAATTGCGCAAGATATTCGGGAATCCGTTGATCCAACCAATAGACGGGTGTTCCCAAATATCCTGCTGATACAAACCCTACATGACCACCCTTTTCGCTTAACTCCAGCAAGACATGTTCTGAAAGCTCGTCTTCATTTGGCAAAACATCTGGCGTCATAAAGGGATCGTCTTTAGCATGAATGAGTAACGTAGGTTTGTTAATATGGCGCAAATATTGGCGCGAACTGCATTCTCTATAATAAGCATGAACATCCCTAAATCCATGCAAAGGCACGGTCACCTGAGCATCAAAAGTCCAAAAACAATCGCAATTTGCTGCGCGTTTCAAGGCTTCTGGCGGATCTGAAATCATCTCTAACTTACGTGCATAAATTGATTTAAATTGATTTAACAAACGCATTTCATAAACACGGGAAAAACCGATATTCATGCGATTGGCTACCTTATTCAATTGATAAGGTACTGAGATGGCAACCGCAGCTTCAATATTGGCTCTTTTACCTTTTTCGCCCAGCCATTTGAGTAATACATTCCCTCCTAAAGACACTCCTACTACTGCCTTTTTGGTGCTCGGCTGTTGTTGATTCAAATGCTGAATCAAAAAATCCACATCACTGGTATCCCCAGAATGATAGGCTTTAGGTAACCGATTCATCTGTTCACCGGCTCCACGAAAATGCATTAAAACGGTACGCCATCCTTGCTGATTGAATGCTGTCATAAAACGAGAAACGTAGCTTGAATTCACACAGCCACCCAAGCCATGTAAAATTACGACTAAAGGAGCATCATCAGAAAGGTTTGCCTCTGCCCAGGCTAAACTAAGAAAGTCACCGTCAGGCAACTCAACTTGTTCATGCTTGGTGACTGGCGAATCAACAGGGTGTCGTAAAGAAGAGTAAATAGTTTGAACATGAGGATTAGTCATCCACCAAAGCGGTTTAAAACTACTCTCAACTATCATGATTACCTCTTATGATATTGGGGACTCACTTCATGAACTGCCTCAACAAGTACCGCAACATGCTCTGGAGGCACATCAGGAGTAATCCCATGACCCAAGTTAAAAACATGTCCCGATCCGTGTCCATATGCTTCCAAAACCGCTGCAACGTGCTGTCGAATTACTGGTTCAGAAGCTAATAATACTGTTGGATCC
>JBAZRP010000102.1:0-10528 GCA_041662885.1 Legionella sp. | reverse complement strand
ATTTGATAAACATCTTGGCTTTGATGTGGTTGTATTTTCAATTTCCTACCGCGTAGCTCTGGTGGAATCCAAGTTGCCTCCTGAAGATCTATATTTATGCTGCGCGCCCAAGTATCGGTAAAATAATAGGAGAGACCAAAGTCAATAAAACGAACTTTTATAATATTTTCTTCCATATATATCATAATGTTTCTTGGATTAAGATCCCCATGAAGAAATCGAGCTTCTTGATGAATTCTATGAAGTTCATTAATTATAGCCTGCACAATATTTGCCAATTGACGGGCACAAGTAATTTTGGGAATTAGTTGCCAAGTATTTTCTCCTGCTACAAAGGGCATAAGTATGCGATTGGAGTATACTTCGCGGGCATCTACTTTTTGATTTATTTCAAACGACAGATAAGGTTCTTCATTTGGATAGGCTGTTTTATTAAATTGCGTTTCACGTTGCGCATCGAGAATTTTTAATTTTTTATCCGCTTCTTTAAGCACTTCTTCGTGTGTTGTTTTAACGGCAATTTTCTCGTCGGAATTATTTTGAAACAAACGTACACTTCCATAAGAACCTTTACCCAACACATCAACAGGGTGATATACGGCTATTTTTTTTGTTTCTGTATTAACGTGATAAAAGAACGAAGGTCTTCGATTATGGGGTTCGTAATGTTCAATTACTTGGTTCCTTTTAATGGAGCCGGGTTGTGAATTAAGTAATTCTAAAATTTGATCATTTTCTAGTAAAGCTTTAGTTAGAGAGGGTTCTTGTTCCATCAAATTGATAGCTTGGGGTGCTGAATAAATCATAGAAACGATGGTATCGATATCCTTTAGAGGAACTGTTTTTAAAATAAATACATTAATCACATAATAATGTTCATTTTTTAAAGCCCAATCATAGGCTGTTCTGCCATTATAATTCAGTAGGGAATTTTGAGTTTTAAATGTTATATCGGCACCTTTATTCAGGAAATACCTAACTAACAATACATGTCCTTTTGATGCAGCCCAAAGTATAGGTGTTTGGCCTAAACCGTCTCTTAAATTGAGTAAACTGGGATCTTCTTCCAATAACATCTTTACCACATTTAGCTGACCAGCTTTTGATGCTCTATGAATTAAATGAAAACGATCCTTACTATAGATTTGTTTTATGTCTTTATTATGATTTATAAAGGTCTTTATTAACTGCATATTCCCCAAATCTATTGCCAATAAAAATGGAGGGGTTTTCATGCAGTCAATTAAGCTTGCTATATGGATGTCGGCACCTTTAATTAATAAAAAGGAAACAATCTCATTAAAACCAAATTGTGTAGCTATCAGTAATGGAGTTCGATTCAAGTTATCGGTTGCATTGATATAGAATGGGTTAATTTCCAATAATAGTTTCAGTATTTCGAGATTATTTTTTATAACTGCAATATGTACTAAATGAAGCGCTTTAGCACCCCAAGGAATGTCACAATACGATTCATGTGTGATTAATAATTTAACAATATTTATAAACCCATATTCAGTGGCGTAATGAATGGGATTTTTATTATGGTTTTTTTCTCCTACTAAATTACTTGCAAGACTGGTATTAGCCCCTTGTTGCAAAAGATACTGAACTACTTGTTCATGACCATTACCAGCAGCCCAAAGCAAAGGTGTTTGGTTTTTATCATCAGTAATATCGAGTAATTTAGAATCCATACCGAGTAATAATTTGACGGTGGCGAGATCATTGATTTGTGCAGCAAGATGAATTAAATGTACGTTATGTGAATCAACCGTAATATATATAGGTGACTTAAGCTCAATTAAACAAGCAACCGTTTCTGAAAATCCGTTTAGAGCAGCCCAATGAATTGGATAATACCGATGTCCTTTTCTGTACGAAGTTAATGTTTCAAGCATAAAGTTGGCACCATGCTCAATCAAGTATCTTACAATGTTGGTGTGACCATTTGCCGCAGCATGAATTAAAGCAGTTTTGCCAGATAAATACTGATTAATCAACTTTTTGTTTATGGAAATAATCAACTTAACAATATGCAAAGAACCATATTTTGCTGCAATGTGTAATATGTAAGACTCGAGTTCGTCCTCTGTCTTTATAGATGCTCTATATGTATAACTAGTGGTGTTTTTGATTAATAAATTTTCAATATAGGAGTTGTCATTTGCTTTTATTGCAATTTTTATTTTTTCATGTAGTTCTTTCATTGTGTTTAATTCAACCTGTAGCTATTTTGACCCTTATGATTTAGGGGTGGGCATTGTATCATCCTGAGTCATTCACGTCATCCCTTATTTTTCTGCTCCTATTCATGCAAGCCACCACTTTGTTCCAGTTGTGGATCATCATCACCTGGAGTGGATGATTCATGCGGTAATTGTTTTTTTGCCTCAGCAACAGCATTTTTATTCCCAGAACAGGTGCCATTACCGACAACTGCTGCTAAATGATCACTGTTAACAGCAGCTGGACGATGATAATCAGCCAATGTTGCAGTTGGAGCGGCTGCAGTAGTAAAGGTGGTCATTTCTACTTCTTTCTGGCATTTACCAGTAAAATTGTGTATTGAATCTTTAAGGCTACTCCAAAAACCAGGATCTTTTTGTTGGATTTTGCTTCGCTCTTTATGAAGGTCTTCATGCTCATGATGTGACTTCTGAACTCCTTCTTCTTGCATTCTAACTATGTTTCTCGTTTGATAAGCTCCGCCACCGGCAAATTCTTTAACTCTTTGAAAACCATTTCTAACAGCATGAGAGGCTGTCTTATTCACGGATTCAATTTTAGCTGCGCCTTGTACACGGTAGACTTCATCATTAATGGCTTTGGTATTATTAACACAAGGATTTATAACATTTGTTCTTATAATTTGAGTTGTTTGAGTCGCTAAACTATAAGGCATACTAATAACATCTTTATAATTTTGCCATTTTATTGTTCCCTTAGGACCCAGAAAATCACTTGCTTCTCGTGGTTTATCAATCAGGTCAAAGCCAAGCTTCTTAAGGCCATCACGTACTCCATAGTACCCAGCAGCAAGACCGGCACGTACCCCAAAGTATCCGCCACCTAAAATACCTAATGCAGCTGAACCTGCAAGGCCAACACCTTTTAAGCCAAAGTTAAGTAACTTGGAACCCATAGCCACGGCAGAAAAAGCAATTTTAGAAACTCCGAAAGCTACCGGGCTTAATATGGCACCGGTATAGGCGCGCGATTTCTGAAGGAAACTAAGGGTATCATCTTTATAGATTTCTCTGCATCTTTGTATCGCGTAATTACCCAATGCTACAGTATCAAAGGTAACATTAGTTACCTCTTGTAAAATCCTTTGCGTTGTTCCCCATAAAGAGTTAGCAATAAATTTGACTCCAGTGGTAGCCATCATTGCTGTGTAGGAAATACCCAAGGCAAAATTTCGGCCTGACATTTCACAGTTATGATAAAAACCAGAGGTTTTATCGACAATTCCTACAGCAGCTCCTAATCGTAAAAAAGGATAAGCTGCAGTTCTAAATGGTGGATAGACCATTTTTTCTAAAATAAAGCCTTCAACAACATTAGTGGCAAATTGTTCAGTATAATGCGCAGCAGTTTCAAGTGCTGTAACCTTTTCAAATGGAACCTCGATTTCTTCGAAAAACTCGGGCCCAAAAGTCTCTTCCAATTCGGAACGTATTTCATACATTCCTTTACTTTTTTCTACTACATCCAAGAATATTTTACGGTACTTGATAAAATTGGGATCGTCTTTATTAATTTTTTTACCAGCGGCAATGGCTTCTTTTAAGGCGCTCATAATGACTATCGATTTTTGCTCCTCTTCTGAAAAGCCATCCTTCATATGATTGAGAAGCAGCATCATCTTGCCCAAAAAAATACCTGCAGCTTTAGCCGTTAATATCATACCAACTCCGGCAACTAATCCATCTAAAGGAGTTTTGGCAGCTAAGGCAAGAAAGGGTTGTGTATTGGCCTCATCAAAGAATTCAATACCGCCTCCTACGGTTTTTAGAAGTCCTCCGGCTTTAATCATAGATTCAGCACCTATTCCTAACAAAACCGCAAAGGATAGCATGGCGGCAGTAACAAGCACTGTTTTAACTTGTTGTTTCAAAATTTCTTTATCTGTTTTTTGATGTAATTCTTGCTTCCTTAATTCTGCCAGTAATCGTTCAACAATATCTTCGTTGCCCTCACTATTCATCGCGAAATCTATCACTGCAAAACTTAATTTAGGTAGGGCAAACATATTCATTATTAAAATTTTAAACAAACCTCCTTCAGTGCTGTAAGTAAGTTTTAACCAGGCATCGCTTAAAAACTGGATACCAGAATGGAGGTTGTTTGCAGTTTGAGTAGCTATGTGTCCCTTTTGCCCTAATACGAAGGCATTGCATAGCTCATCTAAGGCATGTTTTGCGAATTGTGCTTGATTATGGGCATCAATTGCCGCTTGATTTGCTTTTTGATAAGCCTCATAAGCATGTTGAGTACTTTCAGAATCGGGTGCGTTGGCTTGTGCTTCTTGATAGGCATGATACAAATGACGGGCTTCACCGGCTAAAACATGTGCGTTGGTAACGGCACCTGCTAAACCAAAAGAAACTGCGAACGATAAAAATAAAAAAGTGGAACGAACGGGCGCTTGTGCCCCCATGCGGTGTTCGAAATATTTTGCGAAGGTTAGACACGATCCGCCTAATGCTGTGAATATATCACTTGCATGATGTAAGTGAAATCCATCGGCTTTGGCAAGTGGTACTGTGCCAGCAAGTGGGTCTTGCGGTGTTTGATTTTGTGCGTAGGGAGTAGGTAGGTCATTTTTAGGATTTTCGATACTGCCTAAAATACTAGCCAAGATATCATCTACATTCTCTAAAGGAATTGCTTCCGTTTTTTTTGTTTTTTCGGATGGTTTTTTGTTGTCCATTGTAAGCGGACGTGATACCGGAGTTGTGCTCTTATCTGCAGCTTTGTCTGTACTCATTTTTTTGCGTTCGGCGGCTACTGCCTTTTCTTCCTCAAGTTTTTTTTCATGCGCTACTTTGTTATGTATGCTAATTTTACCGATCTCAGCTTTTTTTGTTTCATAAACAGTATTAGGATTGCTACCAGAGTCTAGTAATATACAGCAAGTAAATAAATTATCTTCAACTCGCGCACCTTGGAATTGCTTGGAATCAAACAGTATGGATTTTTCTTCATTGTCATTAAATAGCCAAAGTTGTTCATCTGTAGCTTTACTTATTTGATTATGCTTAATGAATTCTTCCATTTTAAACGCAGCGTTTTGATAACCAAAACTTGAACTGGTATTGCCATAATCAAGAGGGCGATCGGGGGTATGTTGGTACATACTAATTAAGCCGCCTTGCTCATCGTTAAAACATTTGAGCACTTCTCTATAAAGATCTTGCAAGTTACCGTTTTCTCGGTTTAATTCTTTAGTAATTGTCTTTTGGTTGGCTTCTATTTGTGTTTTTAGTTTTAATAAACAATCCTGTTTTATAGGATCGTTCTCATTACTAATCTGCATGTCAATACTATCTAACTTGCGTTTATACAGCGCTTCGACACTACCAATTAGCTCTTTTTTCTTGGAATTAAATGCCTTAAAATCATCTTGCACCTTTTCAAGTGGTGAAAAATGGGTAAATAAAGAGATATGAAATGCATTACTCGCACATTCCATTTCATTAAAATAGGCTAAATCTCCGGTATCTAAATTTTGGTAACGTATTAAATCCGAGATTATATTTTCGTTTTGCTCAATGGTGCGTTTATTGTCAGAGATTCTTTGATAGATGCCTTCTAAATTATCTTTTTTACGGTTGAAATTGTCTTGGGTTTGGGCCAGCGCTTTTTCACTTTCTGCTAACTTTGTTGTTAACTCAGCTATCTTAGCCTGGTGTCCTTTCTTTCTATCCGCTATCCCTGGAAAGTTAATGTCCTTAAGATCCTTGAGCATGACTTTTTGATTCTGAAGCTCTTTATCTAGTTTATCGTAATTTTTTTTTGCTTTAGTATAAGCTTGAATTGATGTGTCTAGTAGTTTACTGTCTCTTTCATATAGAATCTGTAAGGTTATATTACCTTTTTCAGCTTGCTTAATTCTTGTTTTACATTCCTGGATTTCCTCACCAGGATTATGCATGCGTGCTTTTTCTTTTTCTACTGCAATAAGATTTCTTCCCAATTCATTAATCATTTTATTAGTAAGGATTCCATTATCGGGTAAATTGCCGTAGCGACGGTAGGCTTCTATTTTACTTATCTTTTCGCCATAAAAATCATGCGTACAATCACTTTTGGGAGGAAATTTGGCTAAAAAACCACCGTAGAGATCGTTTTGATCTGCTATTATTTCAACGGCAGCTTTGGGTTTTGTTCTTAACTCTTTTAGTTCCATCGATTTATTAGACACAACAATCTCGCTTTAGTGGTATATATCTTTAGTCTAGTACATAATATGGTCTACATGGTTGTATTTTGTCGATCTGTGTGGGCTTAGTTCATTTCCTAGACTTATTTCCACTATCTTATTGATATTTATTATGTTTTGGTAACTCTCTGGCTATGTAATCTCATAACTGTCAAGCTAAGAGTATATCTCGAGAATGTCGTCCCCACGCAATGGGTACTGCCGACTTTACGTCATCCTGAACGCAGTGAAGGATCTCATGAAGCTGGCCCAGTGCCACCTTCGGAGATCCCTCGTTGCACTCGGGATGACGGACTCTAGTGCTTAACTTAATGGCAGTGCGCAGTCCGAGTACTGCCACGTCATCCTGAACGTAGTGAAGGATCTTCTGAAACTGGCTCAGTGCCACTTTCGGAGATCCCTCGTTGCACTCGGGATGACGGACTCTAGTGCTTAACTTAATGGCAGTGCCTCGTTGCACTCGGGATGACGGGCTCTAGTGCTTAACTTAATGGCAGTGCCTCGTTGCACTCGGGATGACGGACTCTAGTGCTTAACTTAATGGCAGTGCCTCGTTGCACTCGGGATGACGGGCTCTAGTGCTTAACTTAATGGCAGGACCCCTTGCCTGCGTGGGGACGACACTATTAGATATTATTTAGTTCAAAAACTCCTTAGCCTACGGCTCTGGCTATGTCATCCCGAGGTGAGCATTGCTTTTCCTAACTCAAACAGTTACATTGCTTTTTATCTATCAAGAGACTGCGGGAACGGTTTCTATGCCTCATCCAATTATTTGGTTAATTCTGTATATTCCATTTGGTGCTCTTAATGGCTTCATTGCGGTCGCATTAACCTACTTAGCAACCGAAAATGGATTGTCTATTACTGAGGGTGCTTTAATAGTAGGTTCACAATTATTATTTAATTGGCTCAAATGGATCTGGGCTCCTTTGGTTGATATAACTTTATCTCCAAAACGCTGGTACTTACTTGCAATTTCTGGTTCAGCCTTAGGGGTTTTTACCCTGTCAGCGATCTCTCTAGGAAAGGAAACTCTTAATCTTTTTTTAGTACTTATTGCATTAGCTACTTTTATAAATACTATTGTTGGAATGTCTGTCGAAGCCATGATTGCTTCTTTAACACCCGTTGATCAAATAGGGCGGGTAAGTGCGTGGTTTCAGTCGGGAAATCTGGGTGGTATTGGTCTGGGTGGCGGCCTTGGTTTGTTTTTAATGCAACATTTATCGCAACCATGGATGTCTGGTGCAGTTATTGGAGCACTGTTTCTTGTTTGTTGTTTGGCACTAATTCCACTGCCACACATAAAACCGTATGCTACAAAAACCACTTCCGTTAAAGCTATGAAACAAGTTATGAGCGGTTTTGGGACTATGATAAAACAACCTATGGGAATGCTCACAGCGATATTGTGTCTGTTACCGGTTGCAACAGGCACAGCTCAATCAACGCTTACTCAGGCTGCAGTAGCAAAATATTGGGGCGCTGCTATAGAACACGTTGAGCTGGTGCAAGGATTACTTTCCGGAGTTATAACCATGCTCGGTTGTTTTTTAGGGGGATGGATTTGTAATCTTATTGATGCCCATCGTGCTTATTGCAGCTTTGGGATCCTATTGGCGATTATTAGCATGATAATGGCCCTTAGTCCTAATACGGTTACTATGTATGTGGTTTGGAACATGATTTATGCCTTAGCCGTTGGTCTTTCTTATGCGGCATTTACTTCAATGGTTTTATTGGTAGTTGGAACAAATCCAGCTGCAACCGGCTATAATGTTTATGCCTCACTTACTAATTTCCCCATTTGGTGGCTAGGCTTGCTACTAGGCTGGGTAGCAGATAAGTACGGGCCACGTTGTATGTTAGTTACCGAAGCACTGTTGGGATTATTTGGAGTAATGGTTTTTTTAACCATTTATGGAAAAAAACAAGAAAATTCTGTTGTAAGTGTATTGAAGTAAGTTTGTTCTTGAAGAGCATTGTTTTTTTTATAAATTTGGAAAAGAAGAAGCATGTTCTACTGGTCTCAGAGTAGGTACACTTGATGTTTTAGAAGGCTATTAAGTAAAATTATGATAACTACAGATACATGGGAAAAATTGGCTCAAAGAATGGAAAGTTTGGCTATTGTTGAGTCGGATATTATAGAAAAATTTATCATCGGTAGTGGCAAAGGCGGGCAAAAGCTTCAAAAAACTTCCTCAACTGTGTATATAAAGCATATACCATCAGGGATAGAGATAAAGTGCCAGTATTCAAGAAGTCGTGAAAATAACCGATATTTTGCCAGAGAACGTCTTTGTGAAAAACTTCATGCCCTGGTAAAGGATGAAAAATCTAAAGAACAACAAAGAGTTGAAAAAATAAAACGTCAAAAACAACGGCGTTCTAGAAAAGCCAAGCTAAAAATTTTGGGCGATAAGTCCAAACAAAGCCAAATCAAAATATTACGCAAAAAACCTCAAGCTCACGAATAAAAGTCAAAGAATCGGATTTATAAGCTCATATCTCATATTAGGAAAGAGGAATTGTTTGCAAATCACCAAATGTTTACTATAATGAGCATATGGTATCAATATGCTTATTATAGTAAACATTTAGTGGGGCGAGATGAGTAAAGTCCGTGTGTATTCTGCATATGCTATTGAAGCTTGCCGATTATTCGGGGGCTTAATTCAATTAGGTAGAAAAAATAAAAAATGGACTGCCCAAGATTTAGCTGACAGGGCAGGCATTACCCGATTAACCTTGCATAAAATTGAACAGGGTGAAATGTCCTGTTCAATCGGATTGTTTTTTGAAGTGGCGGCGTTGGTAGGTGTTTCATTATATGATATGGGTGAGCAAAGCTTATCAAAGCAATTAGGCCGTGTAGACGATAAATTAGCACTGCTTCCTAAAAGTATTCGACAATCAAAAAAGGTCGTAGATGATGAATTCTAATAAACAATATAAACAGGCCTATGTCTGGATATGGTTACCTGAAGCAACTACGCCAATAGTCGCTGGAAAACTGGAGCTGGATAATGGACGTTATTTTTTTAACTATGGAAAAAGCTATTTGCAATCAAAAAATGCCATTTCAATTAATGATGAAGAATTACCATTAAAAAATGGGTTGCTTCCATTATTAGATGATTTAACTATGCCAGGATGTATTAGAGATAGCTCTCCTGACGCATGGGGCCGCAGAGTAATTATCAATAAGCTTATTGGTGGAGAGAAGGATAGATTATCCTCTATTGAAATTGATGAGCTCACTTATTTATTGGAGTCAGGTTCGGATAGAATAGGAGCTCTTGATTTTCAAAATTCCCCCACAGAGTATATCCCAAGATCTTCAAGAAATCCTTCTCTAGAAGAGTTACTTGAGTCTGCTGAACGCGTAGAAAAAGGCATCCCATTATCTCCTGAATTAGATTTAGCCATACAACACGGTAGTTCAATTGGTGGTGCTCGCCCAAAATCATTTATTGAAAACAAAGAAAAAAAGTACATTGCTAAATTTTCTTCATCAACTGATTTATTTAATATAGTTAAGGCCGAATTTATGGCAATGAGGCTGGCTAATTTGGCTGGATTAAATGTAGCGAATGTTGCATTAACTAGTGCATCGCGCAAAGATGTCTTGCTTATTGAGCGATTTGACAGAACACTTACTGAAGATGGTTGGCAAAGAAAAATCATGCTATCCGCTTTAACCTTATTTAAACTAGATGAAATGATGGCTCGCTACTCAAGCTATGAAAATCTTGCTCATATTGTTCGGCATAAATTTACCAATGCTTCTGCTACACTTAAAGAGTTATTCTCTCGCTTAGTATTTAATATATTATGTGGCAATACTGATGATCATGCACGCAATCATGCGGCTTTTTGGGATGGTCTAAACCTTATTTTAACGCCAGCATATGATATTTGCCCGCAAGTCAGAACGGGCAATGTATCTAGTCAAGCAATGCTTATTAAAGGCACTAATAATATGAGTCAGTTGAAGTTATGTTTAGAAGCTGCACCTATTTTTATGCTAAGCCAGAGTCAGGCAAATGCAATTATTGAACAGCAAATTGAAAC
>JBAZRP010000101.1:0-10585 GCA_041662885.1 Legionella sp. | reverse complement strand
AAATTGCATTACCGTCACCACCCTCACCCGCCCCTTCGGGGCACCTTCTCCCGCAAAGCGGGAGAAGGGAGCTTCGATTGGGTTCAAAAAGATGGGATACCTCAGGCTTGTCAGCCTTGCTTTACGTCATCCTGAACCTTGCTTTACGTCATCCTGAACCTTGCTTTACGTCATCCTGAACCTTGCTTTACGTCATCCTGAACGCAGTGAAGGATCCCCTGAAACTGGCCCAGCGCCACTTTCGGAGATCCCTCGTTGCACTCGGGATGACGGGCAGTGGACCGTCCCCTATGGTTGATAATTGATGAAAAAGGGAGTTTAAGTCCTATAATTAGGGTACTGATTACCTCAGTATTTTGCCTAAAATAAATACACATTGTTTTCATTAAGGGGAGCATAGTGTATAATATGGGCGAGTTAATAAAATTTATGAGAAATATGTATTCTAGTCTGCTCAGTCAAGAAAAACTGCTCTTACCTTACAAAAATGGAGTAAAGCTTTTTGAACCCGAAGAAGTACAACATCTTTTAGATCTTGACAGGCTTGATGCATATCGTCTCTCACATATTTTACAACTACCCTGCTGTATCGCTTTCATGGATACATCTTCTCGTTCAGAACATATTAATGAAGAAGGATTGAATATTTGTGGACATAACTCACTTAAAGATTCAATGGGTAAAACAATTGCCGATATTACCGATTCTATTACAGCCAAAACAGTCCTCGAAAATCATCAATATGTATACAGAGCTCAAAAATTAAAATGTGTTGATGAAGATATTGTGCTGCATAAAGGAATCCATTTTCAAACAGTTGGTATTTTAATCCCTTGGTACCAGGAAAAATTACAAGGGTTACTTGCTTTTAATATAGTCCTTGGTACCCACTCAATAGGTGGCATTATTTCAAATCTAACTAATCTGAATTTATTACAGCAATCAAATATACCAAGTCATCTATTCCTTGGGTCACAGATTCTAGATCATTCTTATTTGTCTACTCGTGAACAACAATGCTTATTTTATTACGTTCAAGGTAGAACATCCAAAGAGATCGGTAAATTATTATATTTATCTAACCGTACTATTGAAAGTTATCTTGAAAGTCTAAAATTCAAATTGGGACTTTCGAGCAAAAGTGAACTAATCGATTTTATGAAAACAAAAGAAGTAGCATAAAATAATTTTTTCAGCTGATGGCAATTATCAACACACCCCCAATTAAGTATACGGGTTTTCAATCCAGAAATTCTAAAATACATTCAAAATGAGTGGCATTTAAATTATCTTCTATACACCAAACCCAACACAAAACGGTTTTTACATAGTGCCAATCATGAATTCTTTGTTTTGGTATATTTAAAATCTCTGAAAATTGCTCTATTCGATTTAAAATAATGGTTTTAGGATCCTTTTGTTGCAGCAATTCGGGAATAGGATTGCTAATAAATGCACTGCAATCAAAGGCAGGATCGCCAATATATCCCTTAGGACAGTTGCTTCAATTAGCGACAATCGCATACTACTGGAGGAGACGATTGCCTATTCATTTTCAGGTGGTCAAGAAAGCGATACAGCAAGCATTAATGGTTTTCCCGTATTGGCCTCCGAAATGGAAGGCAATTTGATTTATTACACAATTCCTCATAAGCATAATTTAAACCATGGCGATAAGGTACGTATGGAAATTGATTGGCAACGTCGATATCGTTTGATGCGACTTCATTTTGCAGCTGAATTAATTTTAGAAATCATTACTCGCAAAGTAGCCATTGAGAAAATTGGTGCGCACATAGCAGAAGATAAAGCGAGAATAGATTTTAAATACAATAGCAATATTAGTTATCTATTCGCTGATATTTTAACTGAATACAATGAACTAATTACTAAAGACCACACAATTAAAACCGGATTTTCTGATGAAGTAACACAAAAACGTTATTGGGAAATTGAAGGATTTTCAAGAGTACCTTGTGGCGGAACTCACGTTCGGTCTACTTCAGAAGTTGGATTTATTAATTTAAAACGCGTAAATGTAGGCAAAGGTAAAGAGCGAATAGAAATCCGAGTTATTGACGATAGTATACCTAAAGTCATATGTACATAAAAAAATATCCTAATAATAACCGTGAAGAACCGGTAGAAAGCCCAATACCTTCATTATGAAAGATTGTTTTACAAACACCTATGCGCTAACAGCTAAGCGATATAATTAACCACTTACATTTAACTAAACTTAAAAATGCTACTTATTTTTTCAGTAGGATAATAATAAACCCTTCGTCCCAATTTTCTTTTAGTTAGAAAACCCTTTTGCACTAAATCTTTCAAATCATTAATTGCTGTTAACTTAGTAACATTATATAACTTCATATGAGATTCTATATTGGTCTGACTTTCCATTTTACGATGTAAATACTGTAATAATTTAATTTGTCTTTGATTACACCCGAACTGATGTTGGGATAGTGAAATTATAGATTGGTTTTCCTTCACTTTTTTAGTGATATATATTTGAAAATCTTTTTGTGCCAATTTGATTTTGTTTATATTGTAGTTTATAAAATATGTTAAATCGCACCCATCTTGCTCGCTATAGATATAAGCCATGGCGTATTGCGTTGAGGATTTTTTTATTTTTTCAGAAAGCGATAAGTATGCAAAAGCCCAATAATCATTTTTTAGCATATACCAATAAAATAAAATTCTGGCAAGACGCCCATTTCCATCTTCAAAAGGGTGTAACAACCCTATCCAAAAATGAAGCATAATTGCTTTAATTACAGGGTGAATAAAGGGTGCTGATTTGTTTTCTTTATTATTTGCGAAATCAATTAATTTAGTTAGCTCTAATGCAACAAATTCTTTATCTGGTGCCTCATAAACAATAGTTTCATTATCCCAAGGTTTAATTACAAGTTTATTGCCGTTCTCATCTAAAGTCTCTCGTAAAGTACCTTGCTTTTCTTTGGGCAGTGTTCGGTCGGTGATCATTGAGTGTAGTTCAGAAATTAAATCCCAGGACAAATCCTCTTTATATAATTTTTGTTCAATTAAAAGCATTGTTTTATGATTATTAACAATCATTTGTTCGCTATGACCAACGGGTTTTCTTCCTTCGAGCAGCATTTGTTTTGCTACAGCCCTAGAGGTATTAGCTCCTTCTAATTGAGAAGATGCGATTGATTCTTCAATAATATTTCTGGTAATGAATTGTCTTTTATCATTTTCAGATAATCCAGTAATCCCCATAAAATTCCCAGCCATTTCTTTGTCTATAATATGAAGGAAATTGCTGTAATTATTAGTATTCATTTTAAAAAAATTACCTTTACAATCCTGTATGGGCGTATCAATTGCACCTAATAGGCGATTGAGTCTGACAATGGTCCAAAAAGTTTCCTTTTCGAGATGCTGAGGAATCCAGGTTTTATATTTTAACTGCTCCCAATGGAGATATTCTTCATCGGTTTTATTCAATGCTGATTTAATTTCTGGATCATTAAAAATTTGTTGAAAAAGATTGCCTTGCAATTGTTTTATTCGCAACGGAGGTGATTCTATTTTATAAATTTTTTCAGTCATTTTAGATAATATCCAGAAAGAACAAAATTGACCCTTGCGCAAATAGGTATAATTTATACTAATTTTATACCTATTTTATACCTGTTGCAATAGGTACAAAACAGGTATAAAACAAGTATATTTTATACCTGTTTTGTACTTAACCTATTAATAATATAGGAATAATAACTCTATGCCATCTGAAAGGAAGAAGATTTGGCTTGTGAAGGCAAAGTATACCTAGGGATACTATCAAACCAATGGTCAGTTGGATAATATCATAAGCACACTGTTTTATTTATGGAAATGCAACATGGAAAAACACCCTAACAATAACTGCGAAGAACGATCAGTGCGATTAGATTACACAACCATACAGTATATTAATCCAAATCAAACGCAATCAGACTTTATTCGTAGGCTGGGCTGACAAGCCGGGGGTATATATCCCCACTTTTTTGAACCCAATCAAAGCTCCCTTCTCCCGCAAGGCGGGAGAAGGTGCCCCGAAGGGGCGGATGAGGGTGGTGACGGTAATGAAATTTTTTGTCAATGCCACTTTGCTAAGCCCTCATCCGCCCTACGGGCACCTTCTCCCCGAGTGGAGAAGGGAGCTTTGATTGGGTTCAAAAAGGTGGGGATACCTCAAGCTTATCAGCCCAGTCTACGATTTTTTAATAATCAATCCCGTTAACTTGATTAAACAAAAATGACTGCGCTATGATTAATACATGAAAAACCATACTGATATTATAAACTGGGCTGCAAATTATTTAATGGATTCCATTGATTCTGAAGTGGTCGTGGAAACCCCTTGGTCTAATGTAATACGGTTGACCTGTTCTAAAGGGGTATTTTATTTAAAACAACCCGCACCAACCATCGCGCAGGAAGCAAAAATTTTACAACTATTAAAAGCAAACGTGCCTTCAGTATTGGCAACTAACGAGGATTTGCATTGCTTTTTACTGCAAGATGCTGGGCTTAATTTACGCAATTATCTCAAAACAAACCTGCAACCGGATTTATTATGCCGGGCTACTCAGCAATTTATTACTATGCAACGTTCGGTAGAAAATCATTTACACGCATTTTTATCATTGGGTGTTTTAGATTGGGGCTTAGATAAATTACCCAATCTATACGACACATTAATTAATCAAAACGTATTTTTAAAAAACGAAGGAATGTCCGATAAAGAAATTCAAGTACTCCACAAAACCAGTCGGAAAATTAAGCAAGAATTTGCCCTATTAGCAGAATATAAAGTTCCAGAAACCATAGTTCAGCCGGATTTTAATACCAATAATGTACTAATCGACCCAATCTCAAAAAAACTAACCCACATCATTTTTATCATAATTAGCGTAAACTTTCGTCGCTTTCATATGCTCATCTAATATCATTACTTCTGCAGCCAACAATCCTCGATTAATTTTATAGTATAAAACAATACTTTGTGGCGAAGTAAATACATCAAGCAGCTGAAAATGCAAGGTAGAAAACTTCTTTAATTGCTTTGAAAAATAATCACGAAGATTATCAATTCCAGTAACCACCCCTCTTGGGTCGCCTAAAACTTTTTGTACTACTGGCGAACAAAACTCAATCGAATCGGCATAATGTTTCATAATAAGATCGACATCATGCTTATTCCAAGCATGGAGCCACTCATGGGCAAATTCCCAAGCACTATCTCTATCAATCATTAAATTTCTCCATAAAAGTAATTCACATTCTCTGACAAAATACTCTAATTGCATCATGCGTTTGATAGCTATGCGTTTTTGCAACTACATCAAAATCCAATATCTTAAATTGTGCTTCTTGCAGGATATTCTTTAATTCTTCCTCTTCAAAAAAAGCCCAGAATTTTTTAACATCACCTTCATAGCGTACATCTTGTTCTAACACCTCATCAGTACCTTTTTTTAAGGCGAGATAAAAATAACCTTTTTCTTTCAACAGATCATGAATTTTCTGAATAACATCTGGAAATACTTCTTTAGAGACATGCCCCAAAGAACAAGCAGCCCAGGCACCATCAAAAGTGGCATCAGGTACATTCATTGCTTCAATATCCATCAATTGAAATTCAGCTAAAGGAGCATTACGCTTTGCAATATCGATAAGATTAGAGCTAAAGTCTATTCCTAAAACAGATGCACCCATGTTTGTAAATAGCTTTGCGTCTCTACCTGAACCACAGCCAATATCAATAATTCTTGCATTGGAAGGAAGCAGTTTAATAAATTTTTCAATTGAGCCATTAGGAGCAAGGGCACTAACATTACGAGCAAACTCTTCTGCGGTTAGTTGATAACTCTCGTGGTTAATTTTTTTATAATTTATAATCTGCATTTCAACTCCAGTTCAAACTAAAAAGGCTCGATAGATTATATACGATCGCAACTTATAATAAAAATGAACTGCTACTGTAGCGCGGGGAAACATTAAAAAACTGGTTTCATTTGAAGACAAAAGCTACCATACACACAATTTACTTAAGGATGCTCATGAATATGAAACCAACCCGTGACAATTTTTCATACCTAACCTTGTACATCTAAAACTCAATACCCCATAAAAAATACTATAAAAAAGAGTTGGTTAGGTATAAATTTCTATTTTAAAAATAGTTAAGCATTTTATAGACAAATAATTGCCCTGTCATTTTTGGTTTTTTTTAATACAACGCACTTGTAAACTGAGTTTACAAAGACTATAATAGCAGTAAGGAATTCACATAATGGTTGATAAGCCTTCGAAATAAAACGATCAAGCGCTTTTTACATTGATTGAGCTAAAAATCAAAGAAGGGAGTTATGTCTTTGTTAAGCACGCAAAAGAGAGGCAACAACACAGAAATATATCAGATCTTGATGTGCTCAATATCTTAGAAGGCAAGCCCTGCTATGGCAGAAGAAGAAATAAAGAAAAGGATTCCTATGAATCTCAGTATGTACAATGAACAAGCACAGGATTGGAAATATTGCTTTGAAGGCAAAAATGTTGATGGAAAAAAGATTCGAATCATTCTTACTTTTACAGACGATATGATGCCCATAATTACCGTAATTAATCTTTGCCAGGAGGATAAGTTATGAAAACTAAAATTGAAGCAGTTTTCCTGTATGAAGGACTTGGTTTTCCTATTGAATTGGAACATGTCGAAATGGTTACCATTGAGGGTGAATGGCACCCCAAAATTGACATCCGATACGTTGCAGATGAAGTTATAAAAAAACTTGCAACACAAGAAGAAAGGTTAACTGGTAATCAAGTTAAATTTATCCGCTCTTATTTTTCCATGCCACTTCGCAAATTTGGCGAAACTGTAGTTCATGAATCGCATGCTGCGGTAAATAAATGGGAAAAACGAGGCAATGAAATAACTAACATGAATGAAAATACAGAACAAGTATTACGCCTATATATAATCGAGAAAACACAAACTAAAACCGAAACAGACCAAGCCAATTTTTATAGTAACTTCAAGAAAAGCAGAGTATTTACCAATACCGAGCGTAAAAAACCCAAACCTATACACCTCAATCTCTGTGCATAAGAGATTAAATAGTACTGATGCAAAGCAAGCTATTCCTCAATAACTCAGCAAGCATAGGCTGGGCTGACAAGCCTGAGGGATCCCCCCGAAACCCCAATATGAATTTGATAATTATCAGACATCAACGGCAAACTATGACTGAATTTAGTAATATTATAGTCATACACACTCGTCTAAAAGCGACATTCGGAGCAAGTTGTATTTTTTGTCATCAACACATAGCTTATATATTCAAATGGAATATGTTAAAATTTCGCACAATTTATTAATATGTTGGATGTGCAATGCCTAAATACGTACTATTTAATACCATAAATAACGATGGTATTGGTGATTTTACTCATATGGAAGATATTCTTATGGCACTCCGGGGTAATCCCCAATACAGTGATGTGGAATTCCTTCTAATTGTTTGTTTTGTAGAGCGCGAGTCAAGGTCGGGCTATGATCACATACATAACAAATTGAAAGCACTTGGAGTCCCTTTTTATTTTGGAAATAAAGAAGATCATCATCGTTTTAGTACGGATAAGGCATTACAGAATAGTCTATCTACTGCAGATCAAGCCATTATTATCTCATTTGATGATATATACGTACTATATGATCAATATATAAGACCTGAAGTCCCTTTAAAATTCATTGGAGATCATGAGAGGTGCGGAACACCAGACTTTATATTTCCAATACTCCAAAACGGACGTGATTGGGGGGCTACCTATAAATCGAGACATCTTGGTTTATCAAAAAAAAATCAGGGCATTAAAATAAAACCTAATCCCTATGCTTCAACCGATAAAGCCTGGAGCATTATCCAAGAGCATGACCCTCAATTTATAACAGAATTACTGGCATCTTCTCATTCCTCAGATCTCAAAAACTTTGAAGATAAGCACTATATCATGCCGGCTTATTATAATTTAAAAAATGGTTTTTATGCATTTCTGCGCATTATTGCTATCTCGGAATACTTGTCAAAAGATAAAGATATTGTGATTTACCATTCCGGCTTTAATCTATCAAATGATGACTCATTTGCTAACGACATTCAAACAATCTTCAAAAATTCTGCTTTTGGACAAATTGAAATAATCAGCCAGGGTGATTCTTCAATGCTGGTTCACGCTAATCAACAAAGTTCAAAAACCTTAAGAATTTTGACTGGGTTTTATGTAAAAGATCTCTCTTATAACGCTCTATATCGACTCGCTAAATTTGTAGGCGCTTCAGGTGATAATACCTTTGAACATTGTATTTCAATGGATGTGCTCCCCTTCTACTGTTCAACTAATACCATCTTTAAACTACAAACATTAATTAGCTTACAAGAAATCACCCAATTGCAAAAGTTATCGCTTTCAGCTGAGGAAAGGACTGCATATCGTTATTTTTTTGATAAAAATGGATATATTATTTTCAATGAAGATATAGATACGTTGATCAAGAATATCGATGAACGTTTTTCAAAAGTTGATTTTTCAAAATTAATTACGTCATGGCCAAAAGTTACTGCATATCTGAAAGAACACAAAAATTTCTATCAAAGACTTGAAGCAATTATTTTAGAAGGTCTACCCAATAATGCACTACCAGCGCATTTTGCAAATAAAGCTACATCATTGCAAGAGCAGATTAAACATACTTTTTTAGGTAATACATCACAACAAATACCTTCATCGGATTCAAACATTAATATCAATCAAAACTCTAATCCGAAATAAAACCAAGGCTTCAGTCACTAATGATAGGTATTCCCTTTAGGGTGTGTTTACAATTCATTTTTTCAGAGCCTAGTTTATTCTAAGCGCATCAAATTTTAATTCTGGAGATTGAAATAAATCTAATTTGGATCCAATGACAAAAATCAATCAAGATAAATCTGTTTTACTTATTGTTTATTAGGTAAGTATTTTGTCCGCCCCCTATCTCGCCAAGCAAACTGTCTGTGTTTTTTTCTTCATCAGCAGATCTATAAAAAAAACTGTTGGGGCTGATTCCTACAGTTGTTGGCTCCCTCTCAGTTAGTTTCATTTTTGGTCCAGAAGCGGCTTTATCTAAGGCTAATTTCTGAATTTTGTAGAGCGAATAAAGTTCGGGAAACTTTGCATAAGAATCAGCTGTAAGTCCCATCATATAATCATTATCTAAGGTAATACCAGTCAGGGCTTCAAAGGCATATAATCCTGGTTTATCCTTTATAGGTTGAACATTGCTTAGTATCCAAGTTTGTTCCATAGCTGTTGCGAAACGATTTGCAATTGAATCAAAAACATCGAGGTGGTTTATCTTACCTTCGTCTTCATTAAACATTTCAATTAACGGTAGGTTATTGTGTTTCAAGCTAACAAGCGCAAGCCTAAGTACCACGCCTGTAGATTCCAGCGTCGACAAATACCTTAAGGATGCTTGCCTGCTTCGTATCGCGTTATAATCAACTTCAGTGAGTAATCTGCCCATTTCTTCCAATATTATTAAGGCATTCACTAGTAAGAGATTTTTCGATGATGCTGCGATTACAGAAGGCGATAAATCAGTTACCAAATCATCAGTTCGCCCACCATTAAAATAGAAATTAAATTGGGGATTTATTTTGATGAGACTTAAGTCTATTGGAGTAATATCTGTATCTACGTACCAGCCACCGAAATCATGTAAAATTTTAAACCTGTACCCATCGCAGCAAGCGGCATAATTGGGACAAGTAGCGGCTGTTTCCTTTTTAGACAGATTTTTTATCAAGGTACTGAAATTTTCTGTTACATCCAGTTCAGTGACCAATCGTACTCTGACATTTTTTCCTGATAATTGTTCATTAATCTCAGACTCATATGCGCGTTCTACCCATACCGTATGTTGGTATTGGGGATTAATGTCTATCCATAGACCTATTCTATCAACATGTTTTTGCTTAAGTTTGCTTCCCAACCATACAATATGAACATTTTTCTCAATATCAGGCACTAGCTCTACTCCTACACCACCTTTTAAGTGCTCCATTATATGCCAGGTTATACTCTATGTACACAATGAACATCCAAGCCGCAACCATGAGGGAGCGGATTTGCATTAATCTTACTTAAAATACCCAGAACTATTACTTCCCTGAATTGAATATACCTCTAATTTATTCGATTCATCAAAATCATACAGTGGGTCTCTGGTGGATGAGGAAAAGCCATCGCGCAATGTAGAAAAAAAGTGTCGGTTTTACGTCTTCGTTTTTTTGAAATTGCACCAAGATCTAAATTATCCAGTGCATTTATGTATTGCTCGAGCTCATTAATATCTTTTAAGTTCTGGAAAATCCATCCACGTTTTGTTAGTGTCTATCACCGAATTGGCCAGGTCAAGATCATCTAAATTTTAAACAATTAGACAAAAGATATTAATGCCAGGGTTTTGTTCTCATGAAACTTAGTGATAGTTTTTAAAAAAATAAAACATAAAAAA
>JBAZRP010000100.1:0-10680 GCA_041662885.1 Legionella sp. | reverse complement strand
TGGTGACGGTAATGAAATTTTTTGTCAATGCCACTTTGCTAAGCCCTCATCCGCCCTACGGGCACCTTCTCCCCGAGGGGAGAAGGGAGCTTCGATTGGGCTCAAAAAGGTGGGGATACCTCAGGCTTATCAGCCCATAGCCGTCAAGCTCTTGAATCTTAGCCCTAATCCATATTATACATTTAGTTAAATTAACAAAAATACTGCCGCACCATACTCTTTTTACATGGAAAAACAAATCATAATGTTTAGGGCGTGTTTTTCATTTTTTCAGAGCCTACGTCCTGAAGATCCCTCAGGCCTACGCCCCGCGGCTTAAGTTATGTCACTATATAAATCAATGAGGTAGTTCTTTGTTGTGCAGAAAATCCTGTATGTTTTAGGTCAGAAAAAGTCTAGAATCAACTTATAATCTAACTTTTTTCCCCAATAAAGCAATCAGAATTGATGATGACTTAATTGATTTATTTGTGGGAGTATGCGCACCCCTTGGGTATATCAAAACCCTAACAATCCTGTTACTGGTGTTATGTGCAACTGTGTACATGAAGAATTGAAACCGAGTCCTATAAAGACTGCTATAATGATAATAATAAATCTTTATTAAACATACAAATTATGGCCAAAATCAATGAATTACATGTACTTAAAATAAACCGCATTGCCCTTGAATTCAAACAAAATCCAGCAAATACTGCCGGGGTCATGCAAAATCTTCCCAAAATTTTGAGTGATCAGGCCAGAGCGGAGGATCTTTATAGTATTTATTATAATTTATGTCGGGCCTTTGAAAGTGATGAAGATGAACTAGACCACGTACAAAATAAATTTCTAATTTTTGTAAAAAATCCCAGGTTCCTTTACTTTACAATTGAAGATCAACACGCATTAACCCCTCATCAATTCATAACTGTATCTTTTTTTATGAAACTTATGGCAAACGGTAGTGACGAAGCCAATACACAAATTGAATGCAACAACATAGTTAAAACTTTGCAAAATCATACTAACGGTATTTTTGACACGAACGGTAACACACCTATTTTCTGGGGTATTGCAAATTCCAATATACTTATTCTAAACCAAATGCTTGACGCCATTAATACCAATATTAATTTGATTGAAAAACACACTCTGGATACCCATTGCAAAAATTATCATAAAGGCTCAGCACTCTTCTTTGCTTGTTTAAAAGGAGAAAACCATTCGAAAAATGTGTTACAAAGGAACGCATTAACACTGGAATCAAGCATTATAAAATTAATCGAATACGGTGCTTCTCCAACCGATAAATGTGAAACCGGAAATCAATACTCGCCTCTGGAAATTATGGTGTTAAGAAAAAACCCAGACATAGTACAATTAATGCTAGACCATTTAGATACGCCTCTAAATGAAGAAGAAATACTGCGCTTACAAACCCTGGCAGCAACAAGTTATGCTGAAATGGAAACTATAATCATCATACATTCTGACGGTATATGTACCTTGCCTGATAAAGATAACTGGGAACAAAATTCACAAAAAATTGACTCCATTATTAGCCAGCTTCCAGCCAATAGGAATCAAAACACTATTAAAATATAAACAATGTACCCCATAAGAAGAGAGTTCGGAAGCCTCCTTTTTCCTTGCCCATGTTTTCACCAATCAAAGCTCCCTTCTCCCCCGGGGAGAAGGAAGCATCGTCGCTTTTCTATTCCTAATTAAACATCTTTGGTGTGATAAATTACATTGAGTTCGTATTCAGGTTATTATTATCCAAGTTAGAGTCATTAAGTAGATCTGTCAGTAATCCATTTTGAATTTCCAGCAGTAAAATCAATTTTTCATAATCTGCAATTACTGAAGTATTTAGCTCATTAATTTTATCAATATTTGTGTAATATTCAGTTGGATAAGATAAAAAAGAAGCTTTTTTTAATATATAATTCTTTGCTTCAAATTCAGCAATTTTCACTTTATTCGCTGCTATATTATCTTTGCAGGCCTTAATTTGTTTTCCCTGTATCGCTTTTGTATCCTCAAGAAGTTTATCTGTCTTATTGTGCATTTTAATAACTCCTAAAATAATGTTTTAGTACTATATCCAATACGATCCATAAATTCCAGCATAAACAATATGGAGTCTCCTTTTGCCTTATTTCCAATTGAGAAAGCAAAAGGCAAGATGCGAACCCATGGTCAGCACCGTATTTTTTACGGATTGACACGATTTTGTCCAAACCATACACTTATCATTTTTCAACTACTCTGAACTTAATTTTAACTTTACGTTTAAGGCAAAAACTATGAAAGACATCATTTCCTGTTATATGAAAAGAAATACTGCATTTTTTCAAGGTGGTGTTACGTTTAATGACCGACTTTTTACTGATTATCAGGTTGAGTTCAAATCAGATCATTTTGTAATAACAAATCCTAAGGGTGGTACTGTTTCAGCAAAGATTGATAACATAAGCTATTCTGGAGAAAATATACGCGTATCTGGCTTTCAGGTTTTTGTTGATAATAACTTAAAAGGATCTCTGAAAACACCTATATGGCTAAATCCCCCAATCATTCCAACTCTTCATTTAAAAGACAAAGTTGCTTCATTCGCCCATTATGAATCTATTAACACTGTTACAACACCAACATCCTCAACTAGATCAGCTCTACAAAAGGATACAGTTTTCAAGCAGGAAGATAATGTTCACGGAAGTGGCGTAAAGGTAATAGGTTTTGACTTTTCATCACCCGATAATACAAATGCGTCTGCAGAAATATCTGGGAATCGAAGAAATAATTTAGCAAATAAACTACCGACATATCCAGAAACCACGGCTCCCACAAATACTTTTAACAACAGTAACACTACTACGACTACTGTTATTTCTGCTGTTGGTATTGGTGAAGGAACAATTATTGCACCTGGCGCACATGTTCGGATAGGCAATGTAACAGCTGCAGACTATGTATATGGTGGAAATGCTCCTCAAGGTTTTTTTCAGCAGATTAGAGATAATAGTTGGAAAACCATCCAAGAAACAGATTGCTTTGAATTAAGCATGAATGGAAAAAATTTATATAGAGTTACCGTTAGTCATCCAGAAATACCCGACGATAAAAGAGCTGCAGTTAATGAACTGATGGAACGCTATGTTGATGGTTGCGAGCACGAAGAAGAATTTACACGATCAATAGATAACAATGTTAAAAGTTTGTTTTTAACAAAAACAACAACAGCGAATAATTTATATGCGCATCTTTTAGAGATAGTCCCTAAACCGACCAATCATAACAAACTCTAATTAATCGAAAACAAGTAACCTACAACATGTCACATCTCTACGTCCCGTGGCTTGTCCACGGGAACCAGCTATTTAGCTAGATCCCTGGATCCCGCGGACCAGTGTACAGCTAAGGGACGTAGTGTGTGTGGGAAAATGTAAGCTGACTGATATTGAAACAAGAAATTCCTTAGCCTGGAGGCTATGGGCTGATTGCCCTAAGGTATCCCCACCTTTTTGAACCCAATCGAAGCTCCCTTCTCCCCTCGGGGAGAAGGTGCCCGTAGGGCGGATGAGGGCTTAGCAAAGTGGCATTGACAAAAAATTTCAGTACCGTCACCACCCTCATCCGCCCCTTCGGGGCACCTTCTCCCGCAAGTCGGGAGAAGGGAGCTTCGATTGGGTTCAAAAAGGTGGGGATACCTCAGGCTGATTGCCCAGTTTCCATCCGGTACGTCATCCTGAGCAAAGCGAAGGATCTTCTCTTCAGTTAGCACTGATGTGGCTTGGGAGAAGATCCTTCGCTTTGCTCAGGATGACGTGCAAAGAGAAAAGTACCTATGGGGTCAGGTTGATGCCATTAATGATATCTTCCAAATCACAATCCCAGTAATCATCTATTTTATATGCTCTATCTATAAATGCCTCAAATTTTGTGGCTATGAAATAGGTAGCAATGAAGCCTAAAAACCATCATGGCAAGTCATACCAGGCAGTATAAACATCCAGTTAAATCATCAAATCATATTCTGTTTTTGCTTGCAAAATTCGTTCAATTCTTGCCTTTTCAGCCTTTCTTGCAAAAAATCCACTTGTCATAAAGAGGCTAATGCCGCCAAAGATGGGTAGGGCCAAGGGATACCTGGCAGCTTTTTTTGTGTTGAAAAATACTCCGCCGCCATAAGTTACATTAGCAGTTGCATTAAAATTTAATACCTCGTCAAACATAATACTATTGTTTGTTTCTGTTCTATTTATAAAAAAGCTGGGATTTGGACCAAACTCTAAGGGTACCACCGTGAGCTTAAGAGGGCCTTTATATTTAGTACTGTTTGCACTTAGGTCTCCTTTCGCCGGATAAGTAATCTTATAATTGGTTCCTAATCCCCCTGAAAATTGGATGAAGGAGCCTACAATAGCATTACTAAAACAAATGCTGGATAGAGAAGCCAGAATTGAGGCCATAGTTGCATCTTTATATTCTCTTCTTGTGGGAGGTTGAATACTCCCTTGGTATTCAGTGTTAAAGAGTGCCAATTCGTCGCGCCCTGTTTTCCAGACTTGAATGTTTCTTGCCACTACTCTTAAAAAGGTGCCAGCTGTTCCCAGGATCATGCCGAAGAAGTTTATAGTCTTGGGTTTTAAATATTCATTTAAACTATCCATTCCATCCATTTCCAGATAATGCTTAAATGGTATGGATTTACTCAACTGAACCGAGCTTTCATTAAATTGTAAGTAAAAATTAAATGTGCCATCGGTATCTGATGCACCAAAATAGGCAATGCTTAGTGCATCCTCACTGGAGCTGGCTATAGCAAAACTTGCTCCTGAAGACATACAGGCTAAAGATCCCAGTGCATTCATTGTGCTTACAGCGACATCGATACCAACGTCAAAAGCATACTTTTGCATGTCTGCGAACGCTAACTTCCATTGCATAATTAGTCCTTTATTTATTCTCTTTAGCCAACCATACCACAACTTTTGAGGTTCTATCTACTAATCAGACTTCAGACAACAGATGTACGATTTATATCTATATCAACAGCTCCTATTGTATTTTCACAGAATGACCGATTGGAAAAGTTCTAAAACCTTGGGCATATTCCCTCGACCAAAGCCAATTCGAAAATGATTGCTTTGATAGTCAAACACAGATGCTGGCATTAATAGAATGCCGTGTTCCCTCACAAGCCTCCCACAGAATAAATCGATAGGCTCATCCGACAAATAATTCACGAAACCAACACAGCCGCCCTGTGGCTTTACCCATTGAAATCTGTCTGGGTTTTGTAAAAAAAACTGTTCTAACAATGTGAGGTTACTAGCCACAATCCGGTTATTTCTATCTAGAAAATAATTCTTATTGCGCAATGCTATCAAACTTAGAATTTCGGATGGAGCACTATTACAAATTGAAGCATAATCCTTCATGCGTTTAATATTATGCAACATAGATTGGTCTTGACAAGCAATCCATCCTACCCGCAACCCTGCCATCCCAAATGCTTTACTCATCACGCCTAAGGACAATGCCTTATCATAAAGATCAGCGGCTGAATTTGACCACGATTCAGAGGGATTTCCAAGATAGCGATAAACCTCATCTGAAAAAAGCCAAATATCCCGGGAAGCAAGTAAAGCAATTAAGTCTTTAAGTTCTTGCTGTGATATGATTTGGCCTGTGGGATTGTGTGGAAAGTTCATAACGAGGCACTTGGTATTGGATCGAATGGCTTGAGCAATTTCATCAAGACAAATCCTCCAATTGTTTTCTTCTCTTAAATCAATAGTAGTAAGCTCACATCCTTTTATATTCGGAATTTCTTTCAATGATTGATAACATGGCGTCAAAACAATCACGTGATCGCCCGGCTCGCACAAGGTATACAACGCACAGTAAATCCCCTCCTCCGCACCTGCAAAACATAAAATATTATCGGCTTGCATTTGCTCATACATAGAGTTCGAAATGATGGATCTCAACGGAGGATAACCAAATGGCTCGGTATATTTTAGTTGTAAATTGTCCCATAAAGTTTGCTCTTCTTGATTCGCCAAACTTAAAATTTCTGACATAGTAAAACTTTCTGCGTCAGAGCAACAAAACAAATAAGGTGCATTAAATTCATATTGAGTCAAATAGTCTTCCAACTTAAATGGGTTCACATTCATAAGGTTTTTCTCCACAATCTTAAATAATTGAAAATGGTGGCGCGTCCTAAATCCAGAGCATTTGCGATATAATCAGCGGCATTTTTTTCCTGAAATGCCTCTTGCTGATACAAATAATAGACAACCTCTTTTTTTTGTTTTTGTGTCAACGAATCAAAATGCCAGCTTTTTTCATTTAAATAGGAATGAATGACATGATGTAATTTCTCCTGCCAATCATTTTTAAATAAACTTTCAGGTATATCAGGTTGCGTTGAGAGTAATAAACATTGGCTTAATTGATTCATCTGTGCAAAAACAGAAACATCACAATTAATACAAATCAATAAATTATCTTCAACAGATACTGATATTGACTTAACCAATCGACCATCAAAATTTATTTTAGGATAGGTTATTTGATCTAAATTACTTTCTAATGCATCAAGATCAAGTAAAGATGAATCCCCAATACGGCGTTGCGATAAATTGCCATCAATATAGCAAATTCGTTCAGATTCCAAATCATGAATAACAATTTCAACTAAGGGTTTTAAAAGCAAAACCAATGCATTACAAATGGGAATATAGCGGGATAAAGTCATTTTATATACTTTTTAGTATTAAAAAGTTGAATATTATACTAGTAAGTCCAATTAGTAAAGTTCTGTATTTATCAACAGCCCTCTTAACGTAAGAATTCTAAAGCAAAATACTCTTGGTAACTGGCACGTTCTGCCCGATAATAGACTTTAGGTGTATTACCAGGTTTAGAACTTTCTTTGATGTCAATTTTGAAGCATCCTAACCAATTGATTTTAATGGTCATTTAACACTTCATACACCTGTTATATGAATTAGCCTAATAATACCCTAAAATATTGAGGCAATCTTGAGGCATTTCTGAGTAATATAAGCTATAATCACCTCATGGAGGCTATTAAAATGAATATAACCGCATCAAACAGTTTTTTAAGCACTGTTCCTAATCATAACTATCTTCATCTTTTGGAGGGAAATACACCTAGGAAAGTAGCTGATTTTTTAGATCTGACTCGAAGTGATATTTCTAAAGCCATGAAGATGGATAAAGAACACGTTCGGCTTGATGATCAAATAACAAAAGATTTAAAGCAACGTCTTTATGAAATCGCTAACATTTGCGAATTAATGGCTGGTTATTTCAATGGAGATATCGAAAAAACTTCCTTGTGGTTTAAAATTGATAATCCTGCAATCGGAGGAATTTCACCTCGAGATATGATCCGTTATGGTCGTTATAAAAAATTAGAGTTATTTATAAGAAATGCTTTAGCAGGAATACATCCATAAACCATGAAATCTTATGATCATAGAATATTTACCGTACTTGATACCGTCCCTTCTCATGCCATCAAACCCTGGATAAGACTTCATAATGAACTAATTGATTATACCGCAGAACATTTTGCATATTTCGCTCATTGCAGATCAAAAATCATGGAAGAACTAAAAAAATCATTATTAGAAAGTACTAATACTTTCGAATTTATCGACTGGAGAAGGATAGTTTCTCAGCAATTTTCGAACACTCCATTATCTGCAGTGGGCAGCATAAAAAGTTTTCCTGGTGGGCGCTTTAATATAGGTATAATTGATGTTCAACGATTTCCTCAATTTGCAGCTTTATATCTGGCTGAAGATACAAGCACTGCTTTTTTAGAGATGTTAGGTATCAGGCCAGATAGTGTTACTAATGGACTTACTGGATTTGAGCTTGCCTCTGCAGGAAATTTTAGTCACTTTGTTATTAATGGTAAATTAACAAATATATTGGATCTTACCAATCCCGAAACTCTTACGAAATTTTATGGATATATAAAGGGAATAAAACTTCCTATATATTACCAAAATAAAGCCCGGCAATTAAATATATCCTCAATGTTGCCTGTAACAAGTTTAGAGGAATTGCAAAAAACTATATTTGCTGATAATTGGAGGTTAATGCCCATGCAATTTGATGTTCCAGCTAACTCTCAAATAATAGGGCAAATTGCCTATTCGGCCGGAATAGAAGCAATACTTTATCCATCAGTTAAAACCAACAAAAATGCTTTAGCAATTTACCCAGAGAATTTTCAAGACTCTACTGCATATATTGAAATAAAGGGCCACGTAGCGGAAACCGTAGTTCAGATTCGACTTGACAAAAATACTTATAAAAACTGTCTACTATAAAGCCCCTCTTGAAAAGCTAATAGCATAATTCAAGGACTGACCCCAATGGCACTTACTTAAGGAAAAATCTACGTCGTTGCGAGCGCAGCGAAGCAATCCAGTGGCCTTGGATGCACAGGTAAGGTCACTGGATTGCTTCGCTGCGCTCGCAAAGACGACTTAATTACCTTAAGTAAGTGCCATTAAGGACTGACCTCGCCCACATGATGTGGCAATTTAGGGAGAGATTTAAGATATGTATCAAGATACCCAAAGGTATTATGAAAAGTATTACCTTGAACACCGAAACGTCCTGATAATTCAGAATCAAGCTCAATATGTGCTAAAAGTGAGATATCTACTGGTGTAATCATTGATAATGGTACCCCATATCAAGATACGGCTCTAGTGGTCTTGGGCTTGCAACAATCAGTCGCCCTCCTTAATGTCAAGTTATGGCTCATAATGAACAATATATGCTATATTTATAATATTATCTCAACCCACTGTAAAGATTAATTTTATGAAAATACATGAGCTCCTTATTCAGCTAATGCAAAAACTTAAATACCCTAATAATGAGGAAGGTGTTTGTCACGGTTTTACAATAAAATGGCTGGAAGCCAGTTTCCTTAATGAAGAGCAGGAATTTGAGGACAGAATTAAGTTAATTGCTGGTTATGAAGAAAGATTAGATGAATTGATAGTATTAATTAATCAAGCTAAGTTAAAAAAAGGGAACAATTTAAGCCCTGAAGATATTAAATTTCTAGATATTCTTAGTTTTTTCGATAACTTAAATTTATATCATAATCCAACACATTATTATGAATTGCTTCACAAAAAGCTTAATCAGGACTTCGTAGCAGAAATTTCCCATTTAGCAGCTTCAGATAAAATAATTGCTAAAGGTGGTTTAAAAGAAGTAAGCCTGGATTTAGGTGTTTTTACAGATTCTGAGTTTACACAATATTTAGACAATATAAGCTCTGAAATCAACAGCTGTAATTTTCCTACAGATACCAATATCGGGTTTAGGATGCAAATTGATAAACACGTAATTGGGTTAAATTATAACCCTGAAAAAAGGTGGCGAATAATGGATATTAATGGGTTCTCTTCTAATATCCATAAAACTCAATTAACAACGAGCTCAATGACAGAATTGGTGAAAAAAAATTTAAATCTAAGTCAAAACGATCATATTATTGCAAGACTATCTATTATAACTACAGACAAGCATACACAATTAGAGAAAGTGGCAACTCAGTTAAAACAGGATACTCAGTTAACCGTAAAAAAGGCAACGCAAGCACTGGATGGTTACAAATTAACTTTACTTGCAGCCAGGATTGGAGCGATTGAGGTTATAAATGAACTTGCAGAGCAAAAAGTTGACTTTAATATACCCGATTCCCAAGGCACAACACCTGCCTACCTTGCTGCTCAACAAGGGCATTTAGACGTCATAGAAGTATTTGTAAAACATAAAGTTGATTTTGAAAAATCAGCTGAGGTTGGTGTTACTCCTCTTTTTGTTGCTTCAATGTGCGGGCATGCGGAGATAGTAGCTGAAATTGCAAAGTGTGATGTTAATTTTAATAGTGCAACGGTTTCAGGATCAACACCTGCTCATGTTGCTGCGTTTGATGGACATGTGGCTGTTTTAGTGGAGCTTGCAAAAGGTAATGCTGATTTTAACGCGCAAACGGATAGTGGAATCACTCCTGCACACTTTGCAGCACTTGGCGGACATGTATTATTCATAACTGAACTTGCAAAACATAAGGTTGATTTTAATTTATCGACGAAACATGGATGTACCCCAGCTTTTTTTGCCGCTCAAATTGGCTACGTAGCATTCATAGAAGAACTTGCAAAGCATGACGTTGATTTTAATAAACCAGATAATCAGGGAGTTACACCAGCATATGCTGCAGCGGAAAAAGGAAATGTATATGTAATTGCTGAGCTTGCAAAGCATAATGTTGATTTTGATTTGGCAACAGATTATGGTGCTACTCCCGCTTATATTGCAGCTCAAAATGAGCATGTACAAGTGATTGCTGAACTTGCAAAACATAAGGTTGATTTTAATAAAGCGTTGAATAATGGAGTTACACCCGCAATCATTGCAGCGAAAAATGGCTCTTTATCCGTCATAAAAGAATTGGCAAAGCATAATGTAGATTTTGATAAGGCGATGAATAACGGAGCTACACCGGTTTTTCTTGCAGCACAATCTGGAAAAAATGAAGTAGTAGAAGAGTTGATTAGACTCAAAGTTAATCTTAATTTAACTATATTAGTATCAGAGAACAATTTAAGAAATATT
>JBAZRP010000099.1:0-10730 GCA_041662885.1 Legionella sp. | reverse complement strand
GAGTCGTGCTTATCGATGACGGGAGTACAGATAAAACTGCAGAGCTAGCTCTAGCAACTTGTAAAAAATATCCTCAATTGCAGGTTAGTATTAAATCATTCCCAATAAATTTAGGTAAGGTTGCTGTATTTAATGAAATCGTGCCCACAGTCACTGATGAACAGATAGTATTTTTTTCTGATGCATCTTCATCTTTCTCTGCTAATGTCCTTAAGCGTGCAAATGAATATTTCAATCAACCCTCGGTGGGTGTTTTTTGTCCAAGGTATTGTTTGAAAAATAATGCCTCAGAGGGTGAAAAAAAATATTGGCAGTATCAAAGTAGCATTTACCAAAAAGAATCAAAATTGGGTACATCTATTGGTTATCATGGTTCAGGGTATGCGATAAGAAAATCTGCATGGAAGGAATTACCTGAGAATGTAATAAACGATGATTTTATTATCCCCCTACGTGTTATTGAGCAAGGCTATGTCGGGGTATATGACGTGGATTCGTGGGCGATTGAAGAAGAAGTTTCAACGCAGCACCAGGACTGGCATCGACGTATTCGTATTGGAGCTGGCAATATCCAGCAGGTGTTACTGCTTTGGCGACTTTTGTTACCAAGCAATGGCTTTATTGCTTGGATGTTTTTTAGTGGCAAAGCTCTGCGGATCATAATGCCTTGGCTGCTTATTGTGTTATGGCTTAGTAACCTGATACTTACATTGAACGGTGTGGGTCTATTTAAGTATTTATGGTGGGCTCAGAATTTATTTTATTTGTGCGCGGTTTTTAATTTTTTTGTTACAACTAAAGTGACTCAAGTGATTTCCTATTTCGTAATGGGGCATACTGCCTTGCTATTAGGTTGGTTTTCTTGGTTTAGAATGAAAGGTACTGGTAAATGGCAACGAACCAATTCTATTAAAAAGCAATACATTCATCCTGTTGTTTTTATCGGTAAATGGATAATTGATAAAATTAGTGGTTTGATAGGTGTTTTACTATTTTTGCTCTGTTTGCCTTTAGTTGGCATCGCTATTAAATTAAGCTCTCCAGGGCCGATTTTGTATAGGCAGTTACGCGTTGGACAAACTACCGATACCCAAACTTATTTTTTCTTTATATATAAATTCAGAACCATGCATGTTAATAAATTTTCTCGTAAAAGCTTATGGACTAAAGAAAATGATCCAAGAATTTATACATTGGGTAATTTTTTACGTAAAACGCATTTGGATGAATTGCCGCAATTTATGAACATTCTTAAAGGCGATATGTCTCTTGTTGGCCCAAGACCTGAAAGGCCCTCATTATTTCCCTACATTATTAATGAAATTCCTTTTTATGAAGAGCGTTTGTATTGGGTTAAACCAGGCCTAACAGGTTTAGCTCAAACAACCTATCGTTATGATACAACAATTGAAGATGTGCGCAAAAAAGTTGCATGCGATCATGCATATGCAACTTATTTAACTAATCCATTGATATGGCTTAAAACAGAAGTTACTATACTATGTAAAACGGTGATTCTTGTGCTGTTAGGGAAGGGGTTTTGAAGCAGTTTACGGTTTCACTTAAAGGATGAATTATCTCAATGTTAAGATATACAATTCTCTTATGCCTTATTTTGAGTCTTCTCGGCTGTAACTATTGGCCCGCCCCTTCTACTGGCGGTTACGCAGCGCATTATCTTTTTAATCAGCATCAGTTTACTTGTGGTGGAGGGGCTGCTAGCGTATGTCAGGTACAAAAAAACCGTTTGACCAAGCTCTTATTTGACTTGAATCTTTTGCGGAATACTCATGCTGTCTTATGTCGTCCGGCACGTTATAGAAATTTGCGATTATTAGGACAACAAATTGCACAGGAGATTGCTGCAAAATTGTATTTGTCTGCTCAGATTGATTTGAATCTTTTTGATGTGAATCTGCGACAATTGAGGAAATTAAATGAGCTGAAGGCCTGTCCAAGAATCAAAAATGATGGCGGTTGGGAGTTATTGAAGTTGAGAATACAATGACGCGACGATTAATTCCTTATATTATTCTAATTCTGATATCAAGCTTAGCTTCTGTTTTTGCTTCGAGTGATGATGAGAAGCTTTATCCAGGAAATTTGATCAATTTTTCATTGGTGGGCAGTGATGCAATTTCTAAAGATTTTCGAATTGACCCACATGGAGTTATTCTGTTACCCGATGTTGGCAGCATTGATACCAATGGAGAAACCTTAAATAGCTTGCGCACAAAAGCAATTGCAAAATTATCCTATATTTATAAAAACGCAGATAGTTTGGTCCTGTCTAAAAAGGACAGTAAAATCTATGTAGTTGTTCTGGGTTATGTAGTAAAACCCGGTACCTATCTTGTTGGTCCGAATGATAGTATGCAAATTGCTATAGAAAAAGCAGGAGGCATGCTGGATGGGGCGCAGATGAATCAACTTCAGCTACGTCGTAATAATACTACTAGCGTAATTGATTATAAGCAATATTTGAACACGGGTGATGCCAAGCTCTTGCCGCCATTGATGGCTAATGATGAATTGTTTGTTCCTACTTCCAAATTAATGGGTAATGTAAAAGTTGATGGTCGTTATTTAATAGTTAATCAGCAGGGCGATGCGTCTAGTTTAACTGACTCAATTAAAATCCTTGGTGCGGTAGGCAAACCAGGTGCTTATACTTATAATCCTAAATTTACCGTTGTAGATTACTTACTTAAAGCAGGTGGAACTACTCAGTATGCTCAAACGGACCAAATTAAAATAGTAGATAGTACCGGTGCATTTTCGTTTAATTTACGTGAGTATATGAGTACTGCTCAAAAAGATTTGATGCCCAAAATTAGTAGCGGATCAACAATTTTTGTACCCTTAAACAACGAAGTAGCAAAACCTGGAAGTGCTACGGCGTATGTAATGGGACAGGTGCAGCATCCCGGCGCCTACCCGCTGACCAATAAATCCACTTTTATGGATTTGGTTGCTAATGCTGGTGGTCCTGATCATTATGCTGAAACGCGTAAAATTCGCATTATACACCCCGATAAAAAGGTGGCGTACTTTGATATGCAGGCGTTTACGGAAGGTTTGAGCAAGGAAAGTTTGCCTACTCTTCAATCAGGAGATGTGATTTATTTTCCACTTAAAACAGATTTGAATGAAAAATCCTGGCTTGATATTGCGCCTAATCGTTCCATAAAAATAATCGGTGCAGTCGTTCGTCCTGGTCGCTATGAATGGGCTTCAGAAATGAATATCATGGACTTGATTTCTAATGTTGGCGGACCAACAAAGGATGCTGATACAACACGGATTCGAATTATTAGTCCTGAGTCACAAATTCCCCCAACTGATTTTAATCTCAAAGAGTTTATTGAAAAGGGTATGGGTAAAGATGGTTTACCTAAGATAGCCGCTGGTTATACAATTGCTGTGCCTGAAGTCGCCAAAGCGCCATTAAATATTCAAAAATCCGTTAAAATTATAGGTGAAGTATATAAGCCTGGTGTCTATGCATTTGATCCAAAACTAACGGCGGTGGATTATCTCTTGATGGCGGGTGGTATTACTCATTACGCATCCCCAAGTCAAATAAAAATTATCGATAACAGCCAAGCTATAGTATTTAATTTGCAAGATTATTTAGATTCTGCCAAAACCTCCAATATGCCGGTGATTAATCAAGGGGCAACTATTTTTGTACCTGTAGTTTCCGATAAAATTAATGCAAACAAACGAACAGTTTATGTAATGGGTCAGGTGCAAAAACCAGGTGCCTATGATTTAGGAAAAAATGCTACGTTTATGGATTCAGTTGCAAACGCAGGTGGCCCTGATCATTATGCTGAAACGCGTAAAATTCGCATAATACATCCGGATAAAAAGGTAGAATATTTTGATATGCAGGCTTTTACTGAAGGTTTGACTAAAATTGGCTTGCCCATTCTTCAAGCAGGAGACGTTATTTATTTTCCTTTAAAAACCGATTTGAATGAAAAATCATGGTTGGATATAGCTCCGAAACGCTCTATTAAAATAATGGGAGCCGTAACCCGTCCTGGGCGTTATGAGTGGGCTGATGAAATGAGTATTTTGGATGCACTTGCTAATGTAGGTGGACCAACAGTGACTGCAGATACGGCTCATATTAAAATCTTGAGTAATGATGGCACCTCAGCACCCACTGAATTTAATCTTAAAAAAGCTCTTGAAACTGGAGTTGGTTCAAGCCCGCTGCCTGTTTTAAAGGGTGGGTATACAATTTTTGTTCCTGAAATGGTCAAAACACCGTTGAATATGCAAAAATCAATTAAAGTGTTTGGCGAAGTATATAAACCTGGGGCATACAATTTTAATTCCAATTACAGCGCTATAGATTATATTTTAGCAGCTGGCGGTACCACTCATTATGCAGCTCCAGATCAAATTCGTATTATTGATAATAACAACTCTAATTTATTTGACTTAAAAACCTATTTGGATACGGCAAAACCAGGAAGTATGCCAAAAATTAATGAAGGTGCCACAATATTTATTCCAGTAGATAATCCCTCAAATCAAGAAGTAAAATCAGATAGTAGAACGGTATATGTAATGGGGCAGGTACAGAAACCCGGCAGATTTGAATTAGGTAAAAATGCTACCTTTTTGGATGCACTTGCTAATGCAGGCGGTCCAGATCATTATGCAGAAACCCGTAAGATTCGACTTATTTCCAAAACAGGGGCTATTCATTATTTCGATATGCAAGCATATACCGAGGGTCTTAGCACTGCAAAGTTACCAGAACTTTTGGGTGGAGATGTAATTTATATTCCAATTAAAACCGACCTTAATGAGAAGTCTTGGTTACAAGTGGCTCCTAATCATGCAGTGAAAGTAATAGGCGCTGTTATACGACCTGGTCGCTATGAGTGGTCTGACGAAATGAGTTTAATTGATGTGCTTGCACATGCAGGTGGGCCTAATAGTGAGGCTGATATAGCTAATATTCGAATTATATCTAATGAGCATGATAAAAATGGTAAGCTGCGTTCTGTTCAGTTCAATTTGAATAAGTTTGTTGAAAAAGGCGGTGACGTATCCATAATCCCAGTGATTAGGGCCGGTTATACCATAGAGGTTCCAACCTTACCGCGTTCCCCTATTGATAATAAAGCGATATGGACGCAACAAGATCCGAAAACCACAATTTATGTATTTGGTGAGGTGGGTCAGCCTGGACGCTATAACTTTAATGATCAGTTGAATTTTCTTGATATTTTATCAGCAGCCAATGGGCCTACAGAAAAAGCAGATTTACGTGATGTACATGTGATTGATAGGCAGGGTGTTTATCCGCAAGTTATTCATGTTAATTTGGCTTTATATTTTGAAACAGGAGATGCAGAACTTATTCCTAAAGTATTACCAGGTGATGCTATTTATGTACCACAAAAGAATAAAGATTATACTGAAACGAATACCCGTCATGTGATAAAGATATTGGGTGAGGTGAAAAATCCTGGGCGTTATCGTTATGCTAGTAATATGACTATTCTTGATCTTTTGGCCGCTGCAGGGGGCCCTACTACACAAGCTTTGGTGAGCAAAATTTTGGTAATCAATATGGGAACTAAGTTAGAAACACAAGCAAGCACGTTTAATTTATTGAAATTTTCTAAATCAGGAGATTTAAGCATGCTACCCGCGTTAAGAGAGGGGGATGTAATTTATGTACCAAATAATGACGAAGACTTCCGCAAACAATTTGCTCAAGTATTACAAAACCTAGCTAATGCTGCAGTTTTGATAAGTGCATTCAATGGATTTAAAGTATGACAATATACAGAAAACGTAGTCAGTCGATTAATAAATTGTATGTCGCTATCATTGAGTGCGGTTGTCAGACTGTATGTTTTACTTCGGCAGAATTAGAGGAAGGTCTTACTACTATTGCTTCTGTAGTGGCTCAGACTGCTGCAAGTTATGGCCGGCGTGTATTGTATTGTGATTTTGGCAATTATAATACTTCTTTGAGCGTACAATTACACATGGAAATAGTTGCTAAAGAAGGTAGTCAATTGAAACTCGATCCCGATACTATTCGTCATGTTGATGAGCTCGGGTTTGATTTAATGACACTTCCTGGTCCAAGACCCTTGGATACTAGTTTAATAAAACAAGAAAATTTGGAAGTTTTTTTTTCTGAGTTAAAAACAAAATATGATCTTATTATTATTGATGCTCATAGTTACAATAAATATCAGCCTTATACCTTGCCTACAAGATTGTTATGTGAAGTTGCCGACGCCACTGTTTTAGTTATTCTCTCCGGTGTAGTTACTTTAATAGAAGTGAAGGATACAACTACTCAGATGGTTGAAAGTGGAGTAAAATTGTTAGGTATTGTAATGAACGATCGGGATTATCCGCGTTTACTGGATGAGCTACTGAAGGTAACGACTCGATTAGATAAATATTTTCCAAAATTAGCTATTTATATTCGTAAGAAATTACACAGCTCGGTGATACTTAATACAGAGATCTAGAATGGAATATTCTAATTCATCATACTTTTATGGTAGAGCAAGACTACTTATTATTATATTGTTAATTTCAAACTCACTTCATGCTGCTGTGATTGGTCTAGGTATCGGCGGTGGTGGCGCTATGAGTGGTATTAGTTTTGATCCTTATCAATCAGGACATATGTATATTGGTACTGATATGGGGTTAGTATATGAGTCTTTTGACTTAGGTGTGCATTGGAATCCGATAGATCAAACTAAAATTAGTTTTATGGCAGATTTGAATCATCCAAGTCATATGGGATTTAGTCCAAATGGTTCATTGTATTGGGCTGCAGGTGGTTGCATGCCAAAAATGAGTAAGGACAGAGGTAAGAATTGGGAGGAAATGGGCGCACTTAATGATTTACTGCCTAAAAATTGCCTTGCTGATAAGCTTAGAATTAAATATTGGGTGTTTGCCAAAGAAGTTCCTCATTGGCTTGCTGTCGGTACCACGAATGGTTTGTATGTTAGTAATGATGAAGGAAAAAATTGGCAGAGATTATTTCAAGATCAAGAGAGTTTTACTTCGCTGGTTACTGATAAAAATACTTTATATCATGCTTCAAGTGCGGGTATTTTCAAACTTGATCTAGATACATTAATTGCCGATCCCATATTAGCAGAGACTTTATCGAACGCATCTATGGGCAGCGACAAAGACGGTATAACCATTGTTGGGGTAGAAAAAACAGATACTGATAAAAAAAGATTATTCATTAAAAAGCATGGGAATTTAAGTTTTATGCAACAAGAGTTGAGTATAGGTGATTTTATTTTGATGTCGCCTGTGAACTCTTCTTTGATATATTATACAGGTAGCGTAAAAGCAGATGAAGGTGCTGCAATTTGGCTTAGTAAGGATGCAGGTGAGCATTGGAAGCAAATATACCTGAATGATGAATATGCTTATCTTAATGGAATAATTAATCCCAACCCTATTGGGCTTTACAAAGGATTTTGGGATAGCAGATACCATGATTGTCAACTATCATCCACAGATACCCCGATTATTGCCTGTAGTGGCAATTTCTTTTTTAAACGTTCACTAGATAATGGACTTACTTGGAGCTATCCTTATTCAATAGCTGTTGATCCTAAATCTCAGATTACTGCTGAAAGTTTTTGGCAGAGCACGCAATTAAATCCAGTAAGTGTTTTTGTACTAAAACGTCATCCAACTCATCCAGAAATAATAATTGCAGGTTTGGCAGATATTGGGTGTGTATTGAGTCAAGATAACGGTCTTAGTTGGCGCATGTGTACCATTCCACAGATGAATAGTATTTATGATGTTGCGTTTAATCCTAATAACCCAAAACAAATATACGCTGCCGCATCCTCGGCGCATGATTTTCCTCAAGATTGGCATGGAGATATACTTAATGATGCTCCAGGGGGAATTTATTTTTCAGAAGATCTAGGTCTTACTTGGAAGTTGCTTTCACCAAACAGCGCTGAATTTAAAAATCCGTACTTATCTTTGGCGCTAGATTATCATCAAAAACCGTGTCATATATATGCTGGTACACAAGGCAAAGGAGTTATTGCAAGTACTGATTGCGGTCTTAATTGGCAACGCTTAAACGAAGGTTTTGAATCAGAAGATTCATCTGTTTCATCCAGCGAACAAAAGGGGTCTTTAATTTTCCCAAAAATCAGAATTTCACCAGTAAATGGTGATGTGTATGCATTACATAGTGGCAATCGTTTATGGCGTGAGGATAATAAATCTGCTTTGGCTTACATACACTATACTGGTCTATACCTGTTGAATAAGCAAACGATGACTTGGCATCAATTGGGTAGACCTGCTGAAGTAAAAGCGCCGAATAATGGCGGCCTTTATTGGAAATACCCTATTGATTTTGCGATAGATTGGAGTAAACCAGAACAAATATACCTTGTTGATATGACGACCGCAGGTGTTTGGAAAATCGGTGGACTTTGGTATACGGGTGACAGAGGAGAGAGTTGGCAGCAATTGTTGCAATTTGATTTTGGACGCAGGATTATTATTAAAGATAACAAGAAGTACTTTATGGGTTGGGCCGATCCTAATGAGCCATTTATTTATACAGCAGGTGCTGATAATGTATTTAAGCCACTTGAAATTCAAATCCCATTGCAGAGAGTCAATGATGTGGGGATAGAAGATAATGGTTATTTATTTGGGACGTTCGGTGGGGGACTATTTAGAATATCTTATTAAATGCATATGTGTAAGATACTGTTTGTGGCGCTGTAATTATTTGCATAATTAGTTCACTAGAATATAGAGAATCAAATAGGAAAAATCATCATTGTGAAGAGCTCAAACCAACACAAATTCAAACGAGAACAGCAAGAGCTTTATTATATGTTTGGTTACTTTAGATTATTAAAGGTGACTTTTTCCTTGTGGACCTATCAAAACAATCAGATTTTCTCTCGTGAAAATTTATCTCCTTTTGATTTAGCTTTTGATATTCCTAACGATATAGATCCTGTTAGCGGGATTTATTTTCCATCCTATCCCACTGTTAAAATTTTACCTAAATTGAGTCTGCAAACAGGAAGAATCTGTTACATCCCCACACAATACAGACGTTTTTATACTAATCTTACCGGTACTTTTGACGAATATAAAAATAAATTCTCTGGAAAATCAAAAGCAAATTTATTAAAAAAAATTCACAAATTTAGGGAGTTTTCAGGTGGTGAAATATGTTGGAAAGTATATAGAACCTCTGAGGAGGCCCGTGATTTTTGTGCCCTTGCACGAACTTTGTCTTTAAAGACTTATCAGGATAAGATGCTTTATTTAGGGTTTCCAAAAACAAAAGAATTTGAACAACACGTTTGTATGCTTGCAGCAGAAGATAACTTTAGGGGATATATATTATTTTATAAAGCAGTTCCTATTGCTTACAGTTATTGCCCGTGTGTTAATGGTGTTGTGCTGTATCATTTCTCTGGGTATGATCCTCAGTTTCGAGAATATTCTGTTGGTATTGTTTTGCAATATTTATTGTTGCAAAGCCTGTTTGAAGAGAAGAAATTTCAGTATTTTGATTATGCTCAAGGTGAATGGCCACATAAAGAGTTTTTTTCGACAGACTCAGTGATTTGCGCTAATATTTATCTATTCAATTTCACAGCGCGTAATTTTATATTAGTTGGACTGCATTTATGTGTTACGTTTGTTGCTAGTCTGTTCATCACCATTCTAAAAAAATGTAATTTTTACGGAAAGATAAAAAAAATAATTCGGTTTGGATTTTAACTCAGTACTTATAGGTACCTAATACCTATTTTTTAAGGGCCCTAAATAATTGAGGTAGAGGATCGCTTATAGACCGCCAAATCCCTTTCCAATTGGCTAAATCAATCTTTCTAAGCATTGATGGATGCTTTAATAGTCGAAATAAAACGCTCGGAAAAAATACTTGTCCTGGAGTTGTTACTGATTCGGATATTTTTTGACCAAGGCATGTTTTTGCTGCCAGATCTGGAAAGTTGACTCCATGCCATTCAGAAAGATGTACTGTTAGCCAAAAACGACAATTAAATTCAAGGGCATAAGTTTGTTTAGTAATTTTATCTTGTATAAAATCAATGTTTCCAGGGCCACCATAATGAAACTCCTTAATTATATTTTGTGTCATTTTAAGAATGTGTGGCTCATTCACGAATGTATAGGACTTATCTTTATTATGCAGGTCTACATTAGCAGATAAAATATCACCATCTAAGGCTATAAATGAGGAAGAGAGGGAATCTCCTTCAATAAATGTTTGTGCTATTAGCGGTAATTCTTTATAGGGTCCAGGCGACCGAAGATACATAGAAAGTGATTTATAATCATTAAATCGAAAGATTCCAGAACTTGCACTAGCATTAAGAGGCTTGACTATAAGAGGAAAACCAATTTCGTTAATGAATTGTTCGTCCAGTAACTCAAGATTAGATATTAGTAATGATTTGGGTGTAGGGATACCTGCATTTCGGAGCCTTTGATAAAATAACCATTTATTATGACATTCATTTAAAAGTACATCTGAGCTTGGGGCATAGGCTGCTATGTTTAATTGTTTTTTAATAGAAAAAAGAAAGGCGTGTGCAGCAACCGTATCAGCAAGAACAACACGCCAGTTTTTAATTTTTGCGTTTCGGTTTATCCATTCGATTGCAAATTCTTGCTGTTTC
>JBAZRP010000098.1:0-10783 GCA_041662885.1 Legionella sp. | reverse complement strand
TGCGGGAGAAGGTGCCCCGAAGGAGCGGATGAGGGTGGTGACTGTGGAAAAATTTCTAAAAGATTTAAAATACTATCTGCTACAGCCTGAATATTATCAAAAACTTCGTGATTCCATATACGCAATACCCTATAACCACATTTTTCTAAATATTTACTACGTTGAATATCATAAGCCAATGCCTCCATATGTTGTCCACCATCAATCTCAATAATCAATTTTTTTCGCGACATATAAAATCTACAATATAATTTCCAATTACTTTTTGTCGTACAAATTTGTGTCCATTAAGTCTTCTATTTCTTAAATAGTACCAAAGACGGTTTTCTGCATCGGTCATGTTTGATTTTAGATTTTTTGCATATTGTTTCATTTTAAGATCCCTCATCCGCCCTTCGGGCACCTTCTCCCACAAGTGGGAGAAGGGAGCAAAAGAGTTTTAGAGCAAAATAACACCTTCAGTTCCCTTCTTCCGCTTGTGGGAGAAGGGAGCAAAAGAGTTTTAGAGCAAAATAACACCTTCAGTTCCCTTCTCCCGCTTGCGGGAGAAGGGAGCAAAGGAGTTTTAGAGCAAAATAACACCTTCAGTTCCCTTCTCCCGCTTGCGGGAGAAGGGAGCAAAGGAGTTTTAGAGCAAAATAACACCTTCAGTTCCCTTCTTCCGCTTGCGGGAGAAGGGAGCAAAAGAGTTTTAGAGCACAATGGCACCATCAGATCTCTTCCCTATACAACCTTCTACTACTTGTGAGACAAGGAAGCATTTAATGCTCCATCTGTAAGAATTTTGCTTCTTTTGCAACTCTATCTTTATACCACTGGTCTTTCACATGATAATTTTTTAAATATCTCGCAGCATCATTCCAATTATTTTTTAAAGCTGCTTGATAAAAATTATGAGAAACAGCAGTATCTGGCATGCCTGTGCCTTGATGAAAGGTTCTTAAGTATAAAACCGTTTGTTGGGCTTTAGATAACTGATTAAACTCAGGAGTATTTTCAAACTTACGTGAATCCCATGTCTGGAATGTGCTTTTAATATATGATTTAGCAGCACTATAATCTAAAAGATCAGCCTCATGTTTGGTAAGCGTAATCTGCTTGGCCAAAGGAAGCAATTTTATAGCTTCATCTTTTGTGGCATTAACAAATGGTAATAATTTCTTTTCTAAAGCCTTAGGAAAATGAAAGTTTTTTATTTCTTGTGCGCTGTGTTGTCCTATATCAAATCCCGTTGCAATAGTAATCCCACTTTTACCAATAACAGTACCATTACTATTCATAGGTACATACCCATTTAATGATTGTTCACCCTCAAATTTAGGAACCTTGGAAAAATCAATACTGGTGCCAAATTGCTGGTTTAAAATAGCAGCCATTTCAGCTTTATCTTTAAATAATGGCTTATCATTACTACCGTTGAACTCCAGCATTAAATCAAAGAGATCTATTTCCTGAAGTTCTGCTTTATTCTTTAATAACGGTATAGTAGAAACCAGTGCACCACTTAAAGAATCACCAAGATTCTGGCTAATAATCTCTGTATTAAACCCTTCTTTACTTAAAACCTGACTTATGGACTGCAATTGCGAAGTTAAGATATTGGTATCATGATCTACCTCATTTAAAGCTTTGTTGAATTTTTTGCCCAGATCACTATTCAATAAACCTGCTGTTAGCGTTGATGTGCCTAAGGATTGCCAATCGAAATATTTTTTAGTTTTTAAAGCCAGATTCAAAGCTTGATTAGCAGCATTTTGTTCTATCATTTCTGCCGCACTTCTAAGATTAAATGCTTCATCAAGACTCAAGTCTTCAAGCTTATTCATCAACTTTTGATAGTTAGGATTTAAATTTAATCCCTTCGCTAAACTTTGGCTGGTGAGAGTACTTAAACCCGCCAGCAGTGCTGATTTTAAATCGATACCTTCTTGCATGCCCAGGGCTTTTGCCACGCTTTGACTCGCAAGATTGCCTATGAAACTTGAGGCAAATCCTGCAGCAAGAGAAGTTTCCGTCGCAGCTATTAGACCTCCTGATAATACTTTTAAACCACTAGCGAATAATGTTCTTAAACTGGTTAATTCAGCCAGTTTAATGGCACCTGCTAGCGAGCCAAGGATACCTGCGGTTAATACAGTTACTACAGTACTGATAATCGCAACTACTACAGTATCAAACAGTTCTGTGTGTGCTTTAGTAGCTGTAAATTGTGGTAGAGGCGTGGTTGCACTGGTGTTGCCAATTTGATCAGCACTGTTCAGTACTTTTTGAGTAGTGTTGGTATAATGTTGTCCTTTCGCCACTGCCGGTACGTTTATACGTTGCCCTATTTGCAGTTCTTGATCTCTTATGCCGTTGGAGTCTGCTAGTAAATACCATAAACTACTGTCGCCATAAATTTCTTGCGCTATACTTTCAAGGGTGTCGCCTGCCTGTATGGTGTAAGTGCCTAAATTATCTTCTGGAACTTCAGGTAGTATCCCCGTACTTAATGATCCACTGCTTGGAGTGAAACCCGAATAAACAGTTAATTCTTCTTCTCCATAGGCACTTATACGCACATTCCCTATAGTTTTACCGGCCACAGTAAAATAAGTAGTTTTGCCCTCACTCCCTTCTTTAGAATGAATTCCATCCAAGCTACTGTTCCAATAATGACTCGTATTCGATTTGCCACCTGAATCCACTTGTTTGTCGATAACATCTTGTAATAATCCATTGTCATCATAAATTCTCGTACTTAAGCCTTTAGTAGTTTTTTGGCCATCAATAGCTAAGCTCGCTTCGTCATTACTTTGTTGGTAACTGTCCCATAAGGCGTAATGATACCGATGAGAGGAAGTATAAGCAGGATTAGTACCTACAGCATTCACCCTTGTTTGCACATAGGACAGATTACCGACTGCATCATAATGAAAGTTAGTTAATGAAACTTCAGAACTTTGAGTATTTTTGGTTCTTTGACTGGCTAAAACCCCCTTTTGATAATCCATGATATTAATTTGTGATAATACACCTAAGGTATTAAATAGATGTTCTTCATAAACTCTTCCTGCATTATCGTATTTTTTTGATTGCAGATTATGTTGGTTTTTTTGCACCAACTCCAAGCGATTATCTTCATCATAGACGTATTGATAGTTCTTTAATTGATCTTTTTCATATTTTTTCGCGTGCACTAAATTACCTGCAGCATCATATTCCAGTGCACTTCCTTGTTGCCTGCTTATATCTATTGAATCATTTATTAATTGACCTTGATTAATGGTCATCCGATTATTTTCATCATAGGTATAATAATCATCATGCGTATTTTGACCTCTGGCTGAATACTTAGTATGCCTGATATTACCTGCAGCATCATATTCATAATCAATTGCAAGTAGATCATTACCCGCATCTTTCAGACTAGGCCTCCTAATGGTAATTAAACGACCCAAGGCATCATATTCGTAAAAATCGCTTTCTTTTACCCAGCCATCTTTATAATTCCCCTGACGACTGCTCATTTTACTTTTGACATGACCTTCAGCATCATAGGTAAAATCTACTACCTCAGCTTGATTGTTTTTATTATCTACGTATTGTAATAATTGCCCATCTCTTTGGTAATGATAAAGTATTGTTTTACCTGCGGTAGATGTTTCTCTGAGCAGTAAACCATTAGTATTATATTCATAATTGGTTGTATGTCCGCCAAGATCCGTGTGTAGTTGTAAGCGTCCTTGCTGATTATAAATCCAATTTTGAGTATTGTTTAATGCATCTGTTTCTTTGGTTTTGTGGCCAAAGTCGTCGTATTCATATATCGTTTTTACACCATGTGCATCAGTACGATTTATTTGATTCCCTAAACTATCGTATTCGAAAATCAGTGCATCTTTGGAACCGGTTTTTTGCTTTGTGATCTGGCCGTCCTGATTGTATTCATATTCTTGCATCATATTAGGAGTTTGTATTGCAACTAATCGATTGTTCTTATCATAGGTATAATAAGTTTTAGCCTCTAATTCATTGGTAAAATCACTTAATTCACCCAGTAAATTATAATGCTTTTTACGTTTATAGCCCTTGGCATCTGTTTCAATCGTAAGCTGTCCTAAAGTATCATATTCTTTTGTAGTACCGTGGCTGTTTGCGTCTACTAAGCCAATAAGCTGTCCCAAAGCATCATAAGCATAGAACAATTCTGGTTTTATCGTACTCTTTACTCCGTATTGATCAACCGACTGAACTTCTGGTAACTCTTGTTTGATTACGTGATTAAATTCATTGTATTCATAAAAAGTTGTGAATAAACGTGCATTGGTATGACTTAAAATATTACCCCAACGATCGGTGGTTTGCGTTTGTATCGTGTCGTCTTTGGTCTGCCTTTGTAAGTAGCCTAATTTATTGTAATCATTATTCTGTCTTTGCAAATCCAAATATAAATTATCCAGATCATAACGCTCTAAATCTTCAAATGCTTCTGAAGATAAATCCACGCCATTTTCTTTATAATCTTCACGAAAACTATTTGTAGAGCTGACAATTTGACATACTCTGTCCATCAAATCGTAAACAAAAATTTGATAATAACCCTGACTGTTTGTGCGCCATACCCGACCTAATTTGTCGTAATCAAAGCTCGTTGTGAATTGTCCATTTATTCCCTTGGCAATTATTTCTGAAAAACTATTGTATTTTATGTCCTCAGACTTAAAGGTATTATTACTTTTATAACTTAAGGTCTGAATTAAATTATTCTCAGAATCATAAAAATACCGCTTGTCTTGTAAAGGAGCTGAAGCATTCATTTGCTTCCATGTTCTGGCCAAATTGCCATTAGCATCGTAACTATATTCGGTGCGATAGCTTAAGCCATCGGTTTGTGCAAGCAAATAGCCCTGCACTGTATATTCCTGAGTGGTACAAATATCACGAACGGAAGCAGCGTTTAATACGAACTGTTCTTCACTGGCCGCGCTCGCACCATTTGCCCAACGTTTGGTTTCTTTTAGATTGCCAAACCCATCATAAGAATAAGTAGTCGCAGCTCTGCCGTCTTGTGTTTGTGGTGCTACTTTCGCTATTAATTGACCTAATTGGTTGTAATAATTATAAGCAGTATTGCCTTTGGCGTCGGTAATGGATGTGATATTTCCTAAACTGTCATAGGTATATGAAGTACTAAGATCAGCGACTAAGGTTTCATAAGATGTGCCATTGGCGTTTAATTTTTGATACCTAACGTGCATTAGCGTTTTTTTGGTTAACTGACCCATATCATCGTATGAAAAACTAATAGTTCGATCTTTTGGATTGGTTTGTGGCAGCGGAAATTGATGGATATCGTAATTACTTAGGCTGGTGTAATACTCAGTAATAGATTCAACTTCTCCAAAAATTGTATATTGGTAGTTAGTTAAATAACCTTCAGCATCAATTTGTGCTATTTTTTGTCCGTCATTATTGTAATAAGTATATGTTTCTGCCCATTCATTTTCATTAATTAGCACCGAAGTTTTAATTACATCGCCGAAAGCATTATATTGATAGGCTGTTGTTGGATTAAACGCCCCTCCTGAATCACGGCTACTTTCTATAAGTTGATTATCAGAATTATATTGATAAAACTCTTGCCTATCATAAGGGCTTAGTATGACTAAATCAGCAAACTGAGTCAGACTGTAATCGCAATCCGAATCTGTGTTTATGCTTTTAAAATAGGTGGTTTTCTTTACTACTTTCCCAAAAGCATTGTATGTATATTGAGTTAAAGCTCTATTGGTATTAAGACTATAAATTAATTGTCCCTTATCATCGTAAGCAAAGCGCTGCCAATTACCAGCTTTATCCTTGGTTGCTATGACCTCACCAAAGGAATTGTATTGAATATCTTCTGTTAAGGTTTGAATTACTTCTTGTCTTTGATTTACCGATGTAGCATTGACGTTGGCAACTGCCACATCTGGATATATAGTTTTTGTTTTACGATTATTGCTGTCGTACTCATAAATAGTAGTTTGTTTTAAACCATCAGCATCACGTATTTGACAGGTGAGATTACCAAAACTGTCGTAGGAATTATGCGTAATCAGTCCCGATACTGGCGAGTGAGTTTCAATTAATTGATTTGCTGCATCATATTTATAGATCCAAACAGCTTTATTTATTTCCGTTTTTGTTTCTAGATTATTTTCCGCATCATAGCTGTAACTAATTGTTTCTTCTTTGGCATTAGTTTTATCAATAAGTCTACCAGCAGCATCGTAGCGATATTGACTTAGGCGCTCTAAGTTATTGGCATTTGTAAACGTTTGTTCTTTGATGATATTACCTACCGCATCGTAAGTGCGTTTTAGTATTTGCCCCTCAGAACTTATCCGATACTCTTCTCTGCCTGCTGCATCATACTTATAAGTAATTGTTCGGTCATTTTTACTAGGAATTAATTTTAATTGACTAAAATCGATAAACTGTATTCTAGTGGCGTATTGCGTGCTTGCAATTAGATTATCCAAATTATCGTATTGATAGGATTTAACAACACCTTGCGGGCTTATTTCTGTGCTTAAGCGCCCTAACGCATCATAAGCATAATGTATGGTTTGGTCCTGCTCTGAGTTTTTAATTATATTATTTTTTATGTTTTCTTCGGTATAAAGTTCTAATTTAATTCGTGTTGCATACAGCCTAGTGCTGATTACCTGGCCGTGTTCATCGTAGTTCGACTCAGTAATACAACCAGAACTGTCGCATTTAAACCGCAGACGATTTAAAGCATCATAAGTAAAATGTTGTGTGCGATTGCCTGTTTGTATCGATAGAACGTTGCCATTAGCGTCATAGGTATACTCAGTGAGAGACTTTGAAGCATCATAGGATTTAATTAACCGGCCTTGAGCATCAAACTCGCGTGCTTGATACTGATCTTTTGCGCAATCCTCAATAAGTACTTCTTTAATCCTTTTATCATCATAAAAATCCAAATCAGGAAGTTTATGTGCGTATTTAATTTTTGCAATTTCAGTACCGTTTTCATCGTATTGATACTCAGTAAGTACATTTCGCGCATCTATTTGATAACGGCATTGCTTGTTTGCATCGTAAATGTAATGTGTACGGTGTTGATTCGCATCTGTTTTGGTAATCAGATTATTATCAGTATCGTATTCATAAGAGGTTTTATAATTCAGTCCATCGGGATCAATTATAGTAGCGGTTTTTCTGGATAAATGATCCCATTCGTAAGCAACGACTCTGTCACATCCTAAAGGATTGCGGTTGATTTGCCGAAGAATTAATCCGCGTTCATCGTATTCATATTCTGTTACTAAATCTGCTTGAGTTCGCAGAGCCAAATTAGAAAAAGCATCGTAGTGGTATGCGCTTTTTTTAGCAATAAAATTTGCATCCTCTACTGATTCTAGTAATAAACCCCGTCGATCGTATTGGTAAATATTGCTTTTAAATCCATTGAAATTTGACTCTATCTCACCAAACGCTGTGTATTTAGTACTGATTAAATGATGCGTTCCTGTATACTGACCTATGACTTGATCGATATTATTGTATTCATAATGTATAATTTCATCATGTTCTTTATCTTCTAATAAGGACAGGTGTGCGGCAACTTGCTCGGTACTTAGGTCTTTTACATCACAGTTAAGATAAATGCTGTATTTTTTAATGAATTCTAATTGACCAAAAATGGTGTAATTGGTTTCAATCACAGCCCCATCAGCATTGACTGTGTATTTTAATTGTTGGTTTGCATCATAAAAATAATAGCTTGTTTGCTGTAGGGCATTCGTTTTGGAAAGTAGTAAACCCGCATTATCGTATTCATATTTTTGCACCCCACCTTTTGCATCAATACTTTGTGTGAGTCGGCCGAAAGCATCATAAGAATAGAACTCTATTCGAGCCGCTTGGGTTTTACTAGTTAGGAGACCTGATTCATTATAGTTATAGGTTATGATGCGACCATTTTGTGAACGTTCTTCGCTTAACTGATCTAAATCATTATAACTATAGAAAACTGTTTGATCTGCGCTTTGTGCTTGAGGTCGAATTTGCTCCAGGCTACCTGACTCTAAATCTGAAATGAGGATCTTTTGCGAGTAGGTACAACGTTCTTTAAGCAAGCCGCTGGCATTGTATTTATATTCCGTTAGATAAGCTTGTGCATCAATATCCGCAATTTTTAGTCCTCGTCCATCGTAGAGACTATAAGTATGAATATCCTTTTGCACTGATTCGGGTTTATCTTTTGTCCAATCGCCACTTAAAGCTTTTTGCACTGCTTGGTACAATCTGCAAGTATGTATTAAATTTCCCTGTCTGTCGTAGGTATAGGCAGTTGCACACCCTTCCCCATTAATTTTGGCTTGTAAACGACCTTGTTCATCATAGTAATAATACGTGCTTCGGTCATTGCTGTCTGATTGCACTTGTATCGAATCATAATCTAAAAGATGTTGCGGATTAAATTTTACAAGTCGTTTGGCATAAGCGGTCGCAGAAATTAATTGGTTGTGGGCATTATAGGTATAGGCTATTACTTCGCCTTCAGCATTAATGCTATAAGCTAATTGATTGTATTGATTGTAAATATTTTGATTGATGTGATCCTTGGCAGAGGAAATTGGTTTTATGTCCGAAAACTCCGGAATTGTTGCTAACCAATTTGCTGTTTGCACTTGATGTTGGTATTGATGTGTTTGTAGTAATAGACCTGTATTGGAGTAGCTGTATTCTATCACTTGTCCATTTGATTTAACCTGGGCCTGGATTCGCCCTTGATGATCGTAGAAATAAAATTTGCTTAAACCATCGACGCCCGTTTCTGTAATGAGACGCCCGGCAGCATCATATTTATAGAAAATTGTTCCGTATTGATGATCTTTATCCATACGGTTTTGAGCTAAAAGCGAGCCACTACGATCGTAGAAATTGATAGTTTGCAATCCATTTGCATCGGTTTGAATAATGCGTTGATGGGTATCATCGTATTCGAAACTTTGCTGGTGTCCTTGATTATCAATAGTATTCGTTAAACGGCCCAAATCATCGTAAAAATAATGTGTCGTACTCCAGCCTTTGTCTCCTAAACTGGATTTTTCAACCAAGCGACCGGCGGCATCATAACGAAAGTGCTTAATTGTGGCGCTATCATTGAGCCCTATCCCATTATTATCTACTTGTGCATAATGCAGTTCTTCGTTTAATTGCCCTCGCCAATCATAAATATAGTCAACCAGACTAATTTTTTTAGGATTTTGATGTTGTGCCCAAGTTTCTAATTCGCCTAGCTCTAATGTTTCCTCATCAGATAGGAAGCTTGCTTGTAAATAACAACGAGAACTGGTTAATAAGCCTTGAGCATCATATCGCATTTCAGTAACAGTACCGTCAGCTGCGATTGAAAACCGTAAATGACCTTTTTCGTCATAGACGTAACGATTTGTTTTTTCTTTTGCGGGATGATGTTCTCCATCAAAAACTTGGTATTTGGTTTCGAAAATTAATTGATGCTGATCATTAAACACCCGTTTGGTAATCAGTCCATTTGGTTCTTCCACACGAATACAATCACCAGCTTCATTATATTCAAATTTCCATACTTGATTGTCTTGAATGATACAACTGAGATAATCGCCTTTGTATTCATAGGTTATTCGATAGTGTTCCGGTCCAGTAATGCCCGTTAAACGACCTCTTTCGTCATAATAATAATTCCAGACTTCGCCCAAACCATTAGTTATTTTAGTAAATCCTTTTTGATATTCATACGTTGTAAACCGCCCTTCTCCGTCCAATAATTTCTGTACGCGACCGGCATCATCGTACTTAATATGCAATTGGGTACCATCTGATTGGGTTACATCACTTATTAAATTCGTCTTATCAAGATAATCATATTTAATCCAAAACAAGGTTCCATCTCCAAGATCGCGACTGAACTTACTCAGGCGTTCTTGATTGTCATAATCAAAATGCAGGTTATGGACAATAATGCCATCACTGAAAGTCGTGATATCACGCACTAAACCTTTATCGAAGGTCCAAATTATTTTTTGCTTGGCACTGGAATCTACAATACTGGTTAATTGACCTGCTTCGTAAGTAAAATGTACCGAATGTCCATCAGCATCGCTAATATGCTGTAATAATCCTTGTTGATCGTACAATATGGTGGTTTTACTATTGCCATTTTTATACATCCAGCCGGTTTGCTTATAGGTTAATAGTTCTGTTCCACCTTCCAAGGGAACATAGGCTTGTTTGTTGGTATTAAAAATAAAACGTGTTTGATGACCGTCTTCTGCGGTACGAATTACTTCTGACCCTAATTTATTAACAGTACCTTTGCATTGCAGACTCGATTGGAGATTAAAACGCCAATTTGAATTTGCCTCGGCGCGGGAATTATAAAATTGTATTAAATCCAGGCCAAATCCAATATCGGCTAAAAAGCCTTCCTCTTGACGTAAGAGTAAATTGCCATTTACGGCATTAACAAAGGCACCACTACCTCCTTGTCCGAAATTGGGCGTACCTTTGGGTCCGTAGCCGCCTAAACCAAAGGAGGAGCCTTGCAAGCCCAAACCTTGGCCGGTGATTATTTGTGTCATGTTTTTTTCCTGTTGTTGGACTTAGTAATTTTAATTCTGAATGAAGATAATGCTCCCTTCTCCCCCCACTGCCATTAAGTTAAGACTTTACGTCATCCTGAACGTAGTGAAGGATCTCCTGAAACTGGCCCAGTGCCACTTTCGGAGATCCCTCGTTGCAC
>JBAZRP010000097.1:0-11397 GCA_041662885.1 Legionella sp. | reverse complement strand
TGGCTATTGTAAACACACCCAAGTACCCGGTTTTTATATTTTAATAAAAATGTAACTCACTTGGTATGTCAGTCAAGCACGTCATCCCGAGCGTAGCGAGGGATCTCCTGAATGTGGCACGGTTTAAATAAATAACTTAAAAAACACTCGAAAAATTATGTGGTTATGATCAAATTGCGCCATGAAAAGATCTAATCCAACTAAGGAAAGATTTATATTAATCGATATGTTAGAGACTGTGCTACATTCAGGAGATCCCTCGCTACGCTCGGGATGACGTGCATGATGTGCTTGACTGACGTACCTAACGCTCGGGATGACGTGGAGTTACATACAAATCAGCATTTTCAAATGCAACACCTAAAGCATCCTTCCCACCTAAAATAGGCTGTCCAGTAAGCTTCCAATCTATGGCTAAGGTACTATCATTCCAAATGATGCAGCGTTCATGTTGAGGGGACCAATAATCGGTGGTTTTATATAATATTTCTGCTGACTCACTTAATACCGCAAAACCATGAGCAAAACCCTCAGGGATCCAGATTTGCTGTTTGTTTTCAGCTGACAAGATAACCCCAATCCATTGTCCAAACGTTGCAGATTGTTTACGAATATCAACTGCTACATCAAAAACTTCTCCTTGCACCACTCGCACTAATTTTCCCTGAGGCTGGTTTATTTGGTAATGCAAACCTCTGACCACATTTTTTTTTGAAAAAGAATGATTATCTTGCACAAAAGCAACTGATTTTCCTATGCATTCTTCAAATACTTTATGATTAAAACTTTCAAAAAAAAATCCTCTGTTATCTTCGAATACTTTGGGTTCAAGAAGGATTACATCAGGGATAGCTAATGGTATCGCTTTCATCTTGGTACTTCCTTTAAGACTTGATATAGATATTGTCCGTAACTATTTTTAGCTAAACTATGAGCTAACTTCTCTACTTGTTCTGCATCTATCCAATGGCGGCGGTAGGCAATTTCTTCAAGGCAGGCTACTTTTAATCCTTGGCGCCTTTCTAAAGTCGCTATAAATTGACTTGATTCCAATAAAGATTCATGGGTTCCCATATCAAGCCAAGCATAACCTCTATGCATCATTTCTACTTGAAGAGTACCTTGTTGCAAATACAGCCGATTTAAATCAGTAATTTCTAATTCATTACGCGCAGAAGGCTTCAAAGACTTGGCTAATTCAACTACTTGTTGATCGTAAAAATATAAGCCTGTAACTGCATAATTTGATTTTGGTTGTTTGGGTTTTTCCTCTAATGAACATACTTTGCCTTTATCATCAAATTCTACTACGCCATAGCGTTCGGGATCGTGTACATGGTATGCAAAGACTGTGGCGCCTGATGTTCTTTCTCTTGCACTTAATAATAAATGATGTAAATCATTTCCGAAAAAAATATTATCGCCTAAAATTAATGCAGATAAATCATCACCTATAAAAGATTCACCGATAATAAAGGCTTGTGCTAAACCGTCTGGTTCTGGTTGGGCTGCATACTGGATATTGATTCCCCATTGCGCGCCTGTTCCTAATAGTTGTTCATAACGCGGCAAATCTTGTGGAGTGGAAATCAATAAGATATCTCGAATATCCGCAAGCATCAAAGTACTCAAGGGATAATAAATCATTGGTTTATCAAATACCGGTAGTAAATGTTTCGAGATCGCTGTTGTCAATGGATATAAGCGGGTGCCTGATCCTCCAGCTAAAATAATACCTTTTCGTTTCATAGTGCGGCCTCTCTTCTACTTATTTGTTCAATCATCCTATCCACATAAACAGTCCAATTTGGGATCTTAATATCCAAACCCGAAGCCAAAGCCTGGGTATTTAATTGTGAATTTTTAGGACGTTTGGCGGGTAAAGGGTATTCTTCAGTACTAATTGCATCAATTGCATTTGCCTGTAATTCTATGGGCATACCATAAGCTCGCGCTTTATCCACGGTATAACATGCTAGTTGATGCCAATTTGTCGTGCCAGATGCTGTTAAGTGGTAGATGCCATCGGCTAATTGCCCTTTTTTATAGGCGGCAATTGCCAAAGTGGTAATATCTGCGATTAATTCAGCTGATGTGGGTGCACCGTATTGATCACCTACTACCCGTAAACTGGTTTTTTCTTTAGCCAGCTGCATAATAGTATTTATAAAGTTTTTGCCAGTGCTTGAAAAAACCCAGCTAGTGCGAAAAATTAAATGCTTACACGCACTGTCGATAATTGCTAACTCGCCAGCTCTTTTGCTTTTGCCGTATTGATTTTGCGGATTCGTTTCATCAGTTTCCAAATAAGCGTGCTTGCTTTCCCCATCAAACACGTAATCAGTAGAATAATGCACTAATAAGGCATTCGATGTTTTGGCATATTCAGCAAGGACTGCAACAGCTTCTGCATTAATGCAATGTGCCAAGTCACTTTCTGTTTCTGCCTTATCAACCGCAGTATAGGCAGCAGCATTTACGATTATATTAGGCTGTTCTGATTGTAGATACTCTTTCAGTTTGGATAGATTTTGCAAACATAATTGACTACGCCCAAGCGCTACTACTTGTCCCAAAGGCAATATACTGCGTCTTAATTCTCTGCCCACCTGTCCGTCTTTGCCTAAAAGTACTGTCTTCACGCTAGATCATACTCCTCTACCTGACGATAGGCGCCACTTATGATGGCCTGTGTCCAATTTTGGTTTTCCAGGTACCAAGAAACGGTTTTGTAGATTCCTGTGAGAAATTCTTCAGCAGGTTTCCAACCCAATTCACGTTCAATTTTGGATGCATCGATAGCATAGCGTTGATCGTGTCCTGGTCTATCGGTTACGAAGGCTATTTGCTCTACATAGGAGCGACTGTCTGCACGTGGTTTTAATTCATCTAAAATGGCACAGATTCTTGTTACTACTTGCAGATTACTTTGTTCGTTCCAGCCACCTACAGCATACATCTGGCCCGGTATCCCTTTATCCAATACGCAACGTAAGGCACTGCAATGATCACTCACATACAACCAATCACGAATTTGTTGGCCATCACCATAGATAGGAATTTTTTCACCAGCTAATGCTTTATGAATACATAGAGGAATAAGTTTTTCCGGAAATTGATAAGGTCCATAATTATTAGAACAATTGGTGGTAATGACTGGAAAACCATAAGTATGATGGTATGCGCGTACTAAATGATCTGCACCTGCTTTACTAGCAGAATAGGGACTATTGGGTAAATATGGATTCGTTTCTGTAAAACGAGCTTGCTCTTTACTTAATGAGCCAAACACTTCATCTGTAGATACTTGAATAAAGCGAAAACTGTTTTTTTCATCTTCAGCTAAATCATGCCAATAGTGTCTTGCAGCTTCAAGTAAATAAAAAGTTCCCAATACATTAGTTTTAATAAATTCTTCAGGGCCCTTAATCGAACGATCAACATGACTTTCAGCGGCAAAATGAATAAGCGCGCGAATATTATGATGCAGCAATAATTCTGAAATTCGCTGTGAATCTGCTATATCAGCATGGACAAATATATGGCGTGGATCTGCTTTTAAGCCAGCTAAATTTCCTAAATTACCTGCATAGGTTAATTTATCAATATTTACTACTGGCTCATCAGTAGCAGCCAACCAATCGAGGATAAAATTACTACCAATAAACCCCGCACCACCTGTTACAAGTATCGTCATAAAAATTATCCATAAAAAACAAAAGCGTAGGTCTCTGATCTCAATCGAAGCTCCCTTCTCCCGCCATGCGGGAGAAGGGAGCTTCGATTAACATTAAAAAACGGGTCGATCTCCAGGGTTATTGACACAAAATTTTATCTTCAGTGTAACCCTAATATTGGGACAAATGACCCAATCTACGCTCGCAACTAAATTTGAATCCTTTTTGAAACTTACATTTTTTTTATGACCGTAGCAATAGCCAAACCAATATTTCCGAAAATTGTTTGTCTGTAAACTCCTAATTTTTTAATAGTTATTATTCGTGAAAATAAAGAGCTGGATCTGGCTGCAATAAATTGGTGCAAATCATGTTTGTTTTGCTCGGTTAATAAATTCTCAACTGCCAATAAAGCTGTTATATTGGCGGTATTCCAGTTTTGAAATCGTCCCTGAAGTAACATTTTTAAGCGCAGTAACCGCGGCTTCCACCCTAAATTACTTCCAATTAAATTTGCATTATGTTGCCGGTATAAAACGCTAGGATAAGAATCATAAAAAACACTGCCACCAGCACCAGTTACCAATAAATAAAGCCACCAATCATGACAGACTATATGTGGATTAAAACCCGCGCAGCGTAGTAGCTTTATGCTAACATTATTAAAAACCATAGTGTTGCCACCAGCAATATTTTGGACCAAAGCATTTAAAAAACTTGGCGGTTTCGTAAAAAAGGACGAGTAACCAATAAAGCTTCCTTTTTCATCGATTAATTTAGTACGCGAACAATATAAGAGCGGTTTCTCATTCGGCATACTGGCAAGACACTCCAATGCATGCTGCAACTTACTAGGCCCCCAGATATCATCCTGGTCGCAAAAAGCATAATAATCCGCTTTAATTTCATCTTTGCACAATAAAGAAAGAAAATTTGCTACATAACCTTGTCTAGGTCCCGAAACAATATGTACTACATTACCCACTAACTCTTGAAACTGTTGCAAGATAGTAAGCGTATTGTCTGAGGAGCCATCATCTGAAACCCATAATTCCCAATTATTATACGTTTGATTTTTAATGGAGTTTAATTGCTCTTTTAAAAACTTTTCTCCATTAAATGTGGCTAAAAAAATCACCACTTTCATCTTATTCATAATAAAAACTTACTCCAGACATAATGAGGAATTACTAACAGTCATTGTGTTTTTAAGCAGTTTTTTTGAGCTTTCAACACCTGGTTGATCAAATGGATTAATATTCCAAATAACACTTTGTACAAAGACCTTATGCTCATAAAGCGCTATTAAGGAACCAATTGTTTTGGGTTTAAGAGAGTGCAAGCTAATATGATTAATTGGCGTCTTGCCACGAATATAACCATTCGCGCTTCCTTCATCAACCACTCCTTGCGTCAAAATGGTTTTTTGAGCCATACAAATCCAATTAACGGCTTGATCATTAAAAGCATCGACTGTTATTAAATCTGCCGCTACCTTGTTAGTTCCCTGGCAAAGAAGCTGGTAATAACTGTGCTGCGCTTGATTACCTGAACCACCCCAAACTAAAGGTCCGGTATTATAATGAATATGTTGGCCGTGTTTATTTACTGATTTACCGTTACTTTCCATATCTAATTGTTGTAAATAAGGAATCAAATGCTTCAGATCATGAGAATAGGTCAAAATTAATAAATTATTTATGTCCTGGAAATTGATATTCCAAATACCAATTAAAGCAAGCAGTACGGGCAAATTATCTTCAAATTCATTTTCATAAAAATGCCGGTCCATTGCATGAGCGCCAGCCAAAAAATCTAAAAAATGATCCGAACCAATGGCAATACAGGTGATTAGATTAATAGCAGAACATAATGAATAGCGTCCACCAACCCATTCCCAAATGGGCAGAATCGTCTTAATCCCAAGTTGTAATGCTTTTTCAATTTCTTGTGTTACTGCAATAAAATGCTTTTCATTATGCTGTGGTTGATCAATCCAGGCAAAAGCTTTTCTAGCATTAGAAAGTGTTTCCATAGTGGAAAAAGATTTTGAAGAAACGATAAACAAAGTGGTTTCTGGATTTAATTTAGCCACCGTTCGCTGAAAATCATTAGGATCAAAATCGGAAATAAAATGAAAATTTAGAGTCTGGGTTGTGAAATCAATTAAAGCATTAATACAAAACTGTGGTCCTAATTGAGAGCCGCCAATACCAATATTGACTACATCAGTTATTGCTTTACCCGAATAACCGAGCCACTGACCATTTCTTATTTGTTCTGCTAAGGCAAACATACGCTCACGAGTAGCTAAAACTTGATGAATTATTTCTGGTTTCAAAGCAAAAAAAGGATCTTTATCAAAATACCTTAAAGCAGTGTGTAAGGCAGGTCTGTCTTCGGTAGTATTCACTTTCATTCCTGAAAGCAAATCTTCGATATTCTTTTTTAATTTACACTGTTTCGCTAAATCAAGTAACAGTTGCAATATCTCGTTATTTATTCCCTGGTAGGAATAATCAAGCCTTATGTCGTGACTGGTACATTGAAATTTTTCAGTCGACAAAGGTAATCTGTTGGTTTGTACTTGGCTCTTTAACTTTTCCCATGAACTTAAAGAAGTAGGATGCATCATGCTCAACACCAATTATTAATATTTACTAATTCATTTAGTATTGAGCAGATACTACCATACAAATTTATAAAATATAACGCGTCAAATCATCATCACCTACTAATTCTCCTAAATTTTTATCCACATAGGCTTTATCAACATGTACTGTCTCACCTGATTTATCAGTCGCTTCAAAAGAAACTACTTCTAATAGGCGCTCCATGACTGTATACAAACGTCGTGCTCCAATATTTTCCGTACGCTCATTCACCTGCCAAGCCACCTCAGCAATACGTTTGATACCTGATTCAGCAAAGCTTAATTCTAAACCTTCTGTTGCCATTAAGGCTGAGTATTGTTCGGTTAAAGAAGCGCTAGGCTCAGTGAGAATGCGCACAAAATCTTTTACGGAAAGCGCAGATAACTCCACTCGAATCGGTAATCGACCCTGCAATTCTGCAATCAAATCAGATGGTCTTGCCACATGAAAAGCACCCGAGGCGATAAATAAAATGTGATCGGATTTAACCATGCCGTATTTAGTAGAAACGGTAGTTCCCTCAACCAGAGGTAATAAATCTCTTTGCACCCCTTCGCGCGATACATCACCCCCACCACTATTTTCTGCACGTTTTGCTACTTTATCCAACTCATCAATAAAAACAATACCATTTTGTTCAACACTTTCTATAGCTCTAATTTTAATATCTTCTTCGTTTATTAACTTTGAAGCTTCTTCTTCTCGTATAATTTTCATTGCTTTGGCAATAGTCATTTTACGCGTTTTCGTTTTATGAGAGCCTACTTGTTGAAACATGGATTGTAATTGGTTGGTCATTTCTTCCATGCCCGGTGGCGCCATAATTTCTATACCAACGGGTGTTGCAGCCACATCAATTTCAATTTCATTATCATCTAACTGACCTTCTCGTAACTGCTTACGAAAAGCGTGTCTTGCAGTTGATTCTTTGGTTTCTGCATCAGAAGTTCCTCTCGGAGGAGGAAGTAAAACATCTAAAATGCGATTTTCTGCTGCATCTTCTGCTAAAGTTTCTACCTTTTTCATTGCCAATTCACGTTCTTGCTTAATGGCAATATCTGTTAAATCACGAATGATTGAATCAACATCCCGCCCAACATAACCAACTTCTGTAAATTTGGTCGCTTCTACTTTAATAAATGGTGCATGGGCTAATTTTGCCAAACGTCTGGCAATTTCGGTTTTACCAACTCCGGTTGGCCCAATCATTAAAATATTTTTGGGCATAATTTCACTGCGTAAAACCGGATCGGTAATTTTCATACGACGCCAACGATTGCGTAAGGCAATGGCTACTGCACGCTTCGCGTCATCTTGACCGATAATATGTTTATCTAATTCTTGTACTATCTCTCTTGGAGTCATTACCATAATGTTATTTACTGTCATTATTTAATTCTTCTATAGTTAAGTGATTATTGGTATAGATGCAGATCTCGCCCGCTATTGTTAGTGCTTTTTGAACAATGTCTGCTGCTGATAATTTGGTATTATGCAATAATGCTTTTGCTGCTGCTTGTGCGTAGGGACCACCTGAACCGATTGCAATTAAACTTTCTTCAGGCTCAATAACATCACCATTACCGGTAATAATCAGGGAAGCTTTAGCATCTGCTACCGCTAAAACAGCCTCTAGTCGACGCAATATTCTGTCCGTACGCCAGTCTTTAGCTAATTCAACTGCTGCACGCACCAAATGACCTTGATGCATTTCCAATTTGGCTTCAAAACGCTCAAATAAAGTAAATGCATCAGCGGTACCGCCGGCAAACCCCGCCAATACCTGTTCTTTATAGAGACGTCTGACTTTGCGCGCATTGCCTTTCATTACCGTGCTACCAAGGGTTACCTGACCATCGCCGCCGATAACTACTTGATTGCCTCTTCGTACTGAAAGTATGGTTGTTCCATGAAATTGTTCCAAAATATAGTCCTCACAAGATGCTGAAAACTTTTAGATGGGGATGATAAATAAAAAATCAATAGTCTAAGGCAAAAAAGATATACCAAAAGGCAAATCATTTATTTGCAAATGCTGCGCAAGACTTTGACCAATATCGGCAAAAGTATCACGTCTACCTATGAATTTACCTTTAAGTTTAGGACCAAATACTAGAACGGGTATGTGTTCACGGGTATGATCTGATCCCGGAAATGTCGGATCGCAACCGTGATCTGCTGCGATAACTACAATATCATCGTCTTGTAATAAAGCCTGTAATTCATTGAGTCTACTATCAAATTGTTCTAATGCATGCGCATAACCAGTAACATCGCGCCTGTGGCCGTAAGAAGAATCAAAATCAACAAAATTTGTAAACGTTAAACTGCCTGCAGGTGCCGTTTTAAATGCTTCGATTGTGGCATCAAATAAAGCCTGATTACCGTCTGCTTTAATAGTTTGGGTAATACCTTGATGCGCGTAAATATCAGCAATTTTTCCTATGGCTATCACTTCACGTCCGGCAGCTTTTAGGTAATCAAGCAATGTTTTAGCAGGCGGTAGTGTTGCATAATCCTTTCTATTTCCTGTCCTGGTAAAAGAACCAGTAGTGCCAATAAAAGGCCTGGCAATCACGCGCCCTATTTGATATTCATCTACTAAATTTCGTGCAATTTCACAAATATCATACAAGCGCTGTAATCCAAAAGCTTCTTCATGGGCTGCTATTTGAAACACGCTATCTGCTGAAGTATAAACAATAGGTTTGCCTGTTTTTACATGTTCTTCACCTAATTCTTCAAGAATGGTGGTGCCTGAAGCATGCTTTTCACCTAAGACTCCTGGTACTCCTGTTTGCTTGATGAATGCATCAATCAAAGCTTTTGGGAAACACTGTTCTTGATTAGGAAAATACCCCCAATCAAAAGTTACTGGAACTCCTGCTAATTCCCAATGGCCACTTGGGGTATCTTTTCCCCAGCTTTGCTCTACTGCATAGCCATAATAAGCTTCGGGTTCTGGCAAAGTGGACAAATCAATAAACTTCATACCAGAACTTGCCAAAGCAGCATGGTACATACCAAGATTGGTTAAGTTAGGCAAAGATAATGGACCTGCTCTAAGGCCGGCTACGTCACAATTACCCTGCTGGCATTGTTGGTAAATATGGGCGAAAGTATTTGCACCTGCATCACCATACTCCACAGCATCCAGACTTGCGCCTATGCCCAAAGAATCCATCAATAAAATACAGACGCGTCCGGTCATGTTTAATACTCAACTTGTCGGCAATGAGTTTCTCGCAATCCAAATAAGAGGACAAAAGCAAGAACTAAACCCAGAGGCAATAAAAGTGCTGCATGTTGGTATGCACCCAAAGAATATACAGGAACACCGGCAACCAATTTCATAGAACCATAAAAGGTCAATAAACTACTGAATAAAATTTGATACACGAAATAACCACCTTGGGTCACAATGGAAATGACACTTACCGCGGTTGCAGTCATAACCGGTGAACTACTCTCAGCCACCAAAGCGTAACTAATTACTTGCGCCGAGGTAAATAATCCTAATAAGAAAAATAAAACGGACATGGCAGTTAAAGAAACTGGCAGATATAAAATTGCTAAAAGAACAGCTAAAGAAGCTAATACGCCAATTTTCATAGGCGCTATTCGCAAGCCCACTTTATCTGAAATCCAACCAACTAAAGGAGAGCCTACTATGGCACCCAAAAATAACATACCATTAATCATCGCAGCTTGTTCCGCACCAACGCCTAATCGCTGTTCCAAATATAAAGTTCCCATTAAAGCGCCGAACACTGCAATTGCCATATTCATTAAACTTGCATAAAAACCGGCTCGTAAATACTGGCCATTAAGATATGCTTTTCGAGCGGCTGCTCTGACACTAATAGACTGAGCATTAGGCTTGATGAAACCTTCAGGTCTTTCTTTTATCCAAAACATCATTAGGATGAGCATACTAAAACCCAGCACGCCTACATCTTGAACTGCCTGACGCCAGCCAACAGCAGCAACTAATTTAGTCATAGGATATTGAGCCAGCATACCGCCGGACATAGCCATAGTAACTATAGCTCCTGTTACCAAAGCCATACGTCTTGGAGGAAACCAATGTGAAGCCAGACGAACTGGCCCTAAAAAACAAAAAGCACTTCCGATGCCTGTGACAAAACGACATAATAAGGCTACATAAAAAGACTGTGAGTGTGCCAAAACAAAAGTACTTATCACACACAAAAACATAGCAATTAAAAGTGTTTTCTTAATCGAAAAACGATCCAGCACAAAGCCTGCAACGAATAGAAAAACCACGTTGGCCAAATAATAAATGCTGGACAAATATGCCATTTTATCTGCTTGAATTTCAAAATCGCGCATAATCTCTGCCGCGATAGATGCAAACATATTGCCTTGAATGAATTCATAAAAGAAAAATAAAGTTGCTGCGAAGCATACCATCCAAGGTACTAGTTTTGCTCTCATATCGTCATACGATCCTATTTCATCCACGATCTGCATTCACACTCCTATAAAACTTGACGTTTGCAGTAGGTTTCCCGGATAAGAATTACTGCAACTAAAGCAGCAATAGCTGTAATCGGAAACATCCACATGGCATATTGAAAATCAGCAGCCGTGTACGTTGCTCCACTTATGCCGGCCTTATGTGTCATCAGCCAACCAAATAAAATTTGACCGACTCCGCCACCACCCATAATTATTAAAGAAGCACATCCAGTAGCTGCGCCGGTAGTTTGAATAGAATTGCTCTCAGCTACCAAAGGATAAGAAATAACCTGGGTACTGGAAAAAAATCCTAAAGCAAAAAATACTAAACTTAGACTTGTTTGCGATAACTCACTATTTAAAAATAAGGGAATTACTGCAAGTAAAGTGGCTATAGCGCCAATTATCATCAGTGGCTTACGACGTCCCCAAGTATCGGATAACCAACCAGCCAAAGGGCAACCAACAATACTACCCATAAGGATTAAACTCACTACATTACTGGCAGTAATTTCGGATAAATGATGCACTACCTGCAAATAACTAGCACCCCATAAAGCACATAAAACCATAATGGGTAGATT
>JBAZRP010000096.1:0-11582 GCA_041662885.1 Legionella sp. | reverse complement strand
TGATCCTGCCTCGAAAATCCGGACACCAAGATTATGCAGCCACTCCAAAATCAGTAGGGGTTTGAAATCCTAAAGTTGAATGGATGCGTTTGCGATTGTAAAACACTTCAATGTAATCGAATAGAGCTAATTGAGCTTCTTTTCTAGTCTTATAGGAAGTGCCATAAACTGCCTCAACTTTTAAAGTATGATAAAAGCTTTCCATGACAGCGTTATCGTAACAGTTACCTGAGCCACTCATCGAGCAAATAAAACCATTCTTTTTAAGAAGTTCTTGGTATGCATTGCTGCAATATTGAGAGCCCCTATCGGAATGATGAATGATGCCCTTAGGTGGCTTATTACGCAAAATAGCCATCACTAAAGCTTCTTCAATTAATCCAGTAACCAGTCGTGTTCCCATGCTCCATCCAACAATTTTTCGATTAAATAAATCGATTACTGTTGCCAAGTAAAGCCATCCTTCATTCGTATGAATGTAAGTGATATCAGAAGCCCAAGCGAAGTTAGCGCATGCGGGGTTGAATTGTCTCCCAAGTACATTTTCAGCTACCGGTTTAGAATGACGACTATCCGTGGTCACTTTAAATCGGCGTGCTGCCTTAGGCTTTAGTCCTTCTTGTTGCATAAGACGTTTTATTCGCGCTTTACCATGCGATTTTCCTTGCTTACGTAATACTTGCTGCAAGCGTGGAACACCATAGGTTTGACGCGACTCTTCAAATTCTTTTCGAAGAGTTTTAGCCAAAAGCTCGTCTTCTTTTCGTCGTGGCCTAACAATTCCTTTTAACCATGCGTAATAAGCACTGCTTGAAACGTTTAATACCTGACATAGCGTTTTAACACGATGGAAAGCCGATTGCTCTTTAATTAACGCGTATTTCGCTGGCCTTCCTTGGCGAAAAACGCTGCAGCTTTTTTTAAGATTTCTCGCTCTTCCTCAAGTTCAGCTACACGTGCCTTTAAACGTCTTAATTCCAAATCTTTTTCATTAAGCCGGGGTTGATTGGGAAAGGCTGTTACTTGGTCGGTTTTATATGTTTTTCGCCAGTTATAGAGATTATTTTCTGCAACCCCAAGTTCCCTGGCTACTTGTCTTAAAGTCTTATTGCTTTGCTCTAGCAACTCAATCGCTTTAATTTTGAACTCTTTTGTGTAAACATTTCTTACCATTTCGACTCCTTGTTGATGAGAGTATATCTCTTAAACAAGGTGTACGGCTACTCGAGGGAAGATCAGAATACTGATTTATGAAAAGAAAAATAGAAAAACCCAGTGATAAAGAGAATGCCCTTTGGAGTGCTGCCGATACAAATGATATTGCTAAACTTAACTCCCTGTTAAATAAGAAAATAAATATCGATTACATTAAAGATGAAGTAACTCCTCTATGGATAGCTGCAAACAACGGATATTATGAGATGTGTAAAATACTTGTAAATGCCGGGGCCAATGTTAATTATAATCACCCTTTAGGCCAAACCGTATTATGGACTGCAGCAGAAAATGGTTTTACACAGATTGTTCGTTTATTGCTTGAAAATGGAGTGTTAAAAGACGAAATTTGTCATAAAGCAACTGCCCTATTTGTTGCAGTACAAAATCAACATTTGGATACAGTTAATGAATTATTAAACGCTGGATGTGAAGTAAATATACCGCAACAAGGAACCCTCCAAACCCCACTTTTCGGTGCTGTCCGATCCGGGAATTTTGAAATCGTAACAGCATTAATTAAATCTGATGCAAACGTGAATTTAGCGTGCAGTAAAGGCTTTACCCCAGCTCATGTAGCTGCGTTAAAAGGCTACATTAATATAATTGACCTACTTCTCTTAGCTAAAGCAAATGTAAATTTATTTAATAGAGTCGGTCATACGGCATTATCATTAGCACGTCATTCTAATAATGAGTTAATAGCTCAAAAAATTTTAGAATCAGCATATACGCTTACAGACTATAGCTTTTCATGGTTATCAAAACAATTTAAAACCTATTTAGATATTATGGGCAATATATTCCCTAAAAAATATAAAAAGGATGATATTGATAAAATAAAGTTACAATTAGATGCCGGCCTTTGTTATGGATTTTCTTTATTATTGGCTGCAACCGAAGAAGAGCAATGGGAAGATCTTTATTCAAGGTTAAAATTAATTTCTCTTTGGGATAGAAGCAAGGAAGAGCTTGAAAAAAATAAACAGCTATCAATGATTATAGAAGAGATATTGGGTGATTTAATGTGGTTCCATACTGGAAAATACATACTTTCTCCTGAGCAAGAGATTACTGGAAGCACTTTAATTAATTTTGTTGTAAAAAAAGAACTAAAGAAAGAAATAATATTTAATTTTGGATTTTTATTACGACCAATAGAAATCCAACACATATTAACTTTGATTGTACAGCCTGGGAAGAGAGTCGAAATTGGTTGTTTAAATTCAAAACCTCATTCACTTTTAATTATAAAAAATAAGTTGGGTGAATACATCCTAATTGACGTTAATTCCAGCATAGGTCCAATAAAAGAATCCAGTATTGAAAATGTAGTATCAACCTTATGTCTCATGTTCTTTCAAACAGAGGAACAAGATGGACTTTATGGCTTAAACTTTACTGTATTTGATAGCCTCAACTCCTCTGATAAAGTTAAATATCAGGAAAGAAAATCTTTAATTACTAAGTCATTATTAGATGAAAGAAAGGAATCTGGTACACTAAATATTAGTGATACTGATGGAGTAACATCTCTAGCTTGTGCAGTATATGCAAATGATGAAGACACTGTTTTAAAACTCTTAGAAATAGATGGCGTAGGCATAATAAATAATAAAGCCATTGTTCAATCCGTGTTTCTAGCAGCACAAATGGGCAATCTAACAATATTAAAAGGATTTAAAAGCTTAGGGGTAGATTTAGATAGAAATTACAATGGCCAATCACCACTATTTATTAGTGCATCACTTGGTCGAATTGATGTAACAAAATTTTTAATTTTACAAAATGCCGAAGTTAATCAAAAAGATGATACTAATGGCGTTACCCCATTAATGATAAGCGCACAAAATGGACATCTTGCTTGTGTTGTAGCTTTAGTTGAAGGGGGCGCTGATATTAATCAACTTTCCCAAGATAAAAGGAGCCCATTGGCGTTTGCATGTTTGAATAGGCATGCAAATATAGTAGATTATCTTGCTGTTAACGGAGCGGATACTGATATTGATTTATCAGGTTTTAAACTTATTGATTACGCTATAGTCGCTGGTCATCTTAATATAGTTGAAATTCTTGTTTATCACGGAGCAAAACTTAATTCAAAAAATTCATTAGGGAAAACTCCGTTGGAGATGGCACATTCTACTTCTCAAATGCATATTGCTGAATTCATACAGCATCATTTACCAAAAATGCAAATTGGTCCAGCGAAACTTTCTTTTTTCAATGAAACTAATGTTGATTCAAATAAAATAAAATCGGACTTAAAGCATGAGCCCAATGAAAAAATTTATAGCAATCTTTAAAACGCGACTCCAGGATCTGGCATCACTGTACCTACAAAAGAGCCTAGAATCCGGGTAAACATTACTGGATTTTCACTCAGGGTCGGACCCCGATATGAAAATCCATCTTGCCTCTTTGCTTTCTTTATGTGTTAATTACAGAGCACTTTTATTCAATACCTTATATAAAGGAAATCTAACCAAAACATTAATTTGAAAAACAAGTAATTAAATAAACTTGAACTCTGATTTTTAAGATTTATCTGACTGCAAAACTGAACAAGGGAAATTATTATGACAAGATCAAGCCATTCTTCTAGACCACATAATAGTGCAGGAGCGCATCATCATACCCCTTCTCACCATTCTGGTTCTACTGCTCAAAACCCACAGAAACACTCTCAAGAAACGCCGCAAACTTCTGCTCCTTCCAGTCAGAGTGGGAGTCATGATCACAGTACTCATGTTAATAAACCACCCCAGACACCTCCAAAGCAACAATTCCCTTTTCATAATACCGGTCATGTTCATCAACAAAAGCAAAAACCGCAAGAAAGGGAAAGCAACCCATCACCATCCAATAATTCTGGTTCTCTTTTTAATATGTTTGGAATGGGTTACCTTTATGGGATGATTTTGGGGCAACATCACCAAAAACACGAAGGTACTGGTGGTGGACAAACACACAGCATAACTACCGAGGACGAAATCAATAGTTGCGCATTCTTTGCTCGTTCATTACCTGGGTATCAAAACTTAGACAACATAACTGCAAGTAGCCATTTACAAAGTGACAACAAAGATGATCCCAATATGAGGCTCTTAAAGACAAGACACTGCCTCGGGCTGTTTCAATCCTTATCGGAAATTAAACGAGCTGATATGGTTAATGAAATCAGGTCACTTGAACGTGAAAATAGCCAATCAGAAAACTTTGAACCATAAAACAATAATCAGAGGCGAAATTTAAAATCCATCTACTAGGGCGTTTTTACAATTCAATTTTCTACGTCCCGCGGCTTGTCCGCGGGATCCAGTCAATTCTGGATTTATGCAACAAGACTTGCAGATGCAGTTTATGTATTGCATGCATTCCAGAAGAAAACACAAACAACAACTGAACGGGATATTGATCTTGCAAAAACTCGGCTTGCTGAGTTAATAAGGGGTAAATAGCATGAGTAAAATAGAAAGTTTTGAAAATATTGCTGCAGCACTTGGTCAACGCGTGCATATTGAATTAGAAGATGCTGCTTAAGAATAATCAAAAGAGACGGTCCGGGACGGACGCTAACATCCATTAAACAGATTGTATATTTCTAAATAGGGATCGTCCCTAGATGATACTTTCCTCGATTTATGTAGAAACGAGAAAAGTCTTTAATTATCGTTTTTAAACCAAGCGATTAGACGCCATATCTTCCATTTGAGGCTCAGGTGCATCTGCCCCAGCATGACCTAGAGACAGTACATCGGATATAAGAGCATGCGCCAATTCAATTATAGGGCTAACAACTATCATAGCTAAGGCTATTATAAATAACCCCATTGGATTATGATTGTTAGGATAAAAAGATTCATCCATACCCATGCGCAAAAAAAACATTAAACTCATTCCTGCAAAAATTATAGGTGTAGTAATAATTGCAGCATGTCTTAGCAAACCATCCTTCCAATCGTGATTTCGTTCAAAAAATGATTTGGTGTATTTATTCATAGTAAGTGGGAATAAAGTGCCACTATACCCATATAAAAGCTCATATCTTGATACCATTTTATTTCCTTGAATATGATAGTTTGTTACCTAATAAGTTTATATATAGTGCACTAGAGTCAATATAAAGTCAATGGCTAACTTAGGATCTATTTAAGAGATAAAGAATATTGTGTGGTTCAACGGATTGATTTATCCCTTGATAACTCAAAAGATTTGCGGTTTTTCAAAGAAATGCGACCCATAAACATCGGTGACATTCAAAACCAACTCGAAGAAAATCCTTTTTACGAAAAGGCTTGGGATTCGTGAATGTTTGTGTATTGGCAAGAGCTGCTTCATGTTGTTCGCGTATATTTTCTTCTGGCAGAGACGGTCCAGGACGGACGCTAACATCTATTAGACAGATTGTATATTTCTAAACAGGGATCGTCCCCAGACGATACTTCAGAGTCTGATGATTTAACTCCGTTGATTACAATAATTAAACAGTGTAGTATTATTGAGCGTATAATTTCCCTTATTATCGTTTGTTAAGATGTCTTGCCCCTGTCGTTATGGTGTGCCTATATGAAATCAAATCTGGAAGAAAATACCTCTGAAATTAACAGAATTTTGACCGCAGCAAATGACTATGAGGTGCTCGGACTTGAGGAAGGAGCTCCAACTAAAGAGATCGTTAATGCATACAGAAAATTGATGCTTCGATATCACCCAGATAAAGCACCTCAAAATAATAAAGGGCTTATTGATCAATTAGCAAAAAGAATCAATCTTGCTAAAGAAAACCTTACTCAAAAAGCTCAAAGAATTTTGTTTAAAATTATTTATTCGGATGAACCATTAACGGCACATTTATCGTTCGCAAACTCCTTTCATGAATTTCTCCAATATACAAGAAATTTAGCCCTAAATGGTCTAATAGAAATGGCCGTAAGCAGAACCGCTAGAATTATTGCGCATATGAATCCAAGCTCAACCCAGGAAGTAGTGGCAGCTGATGACACCGATTTTGGGATGAAAATAGCTTTATCTACACTATTTGGAGAAGTAGCGCATGATGCTGATACCTTTGCTTTGGGTATGACCCTTGCTTGGATCCAGGCGATAGCACAGGATACTGAGTCGGTGTTTCTCAATACGTTCAGGGCTGGCTACTACGAAAATAATGTGCTCAAAATTTATGAGCTTGCTGCTTATATTCATCCGCTAGTTAATTTTAATGAATTAAGGAAAAAAATAGAAGATCGCACTGTTTCTGATTTATTTGCTGCAAATTCAAGCGATAAATCTTTATACATGAGTACTCCGGTACGAATGGCCTGGAATTATGATTCTAAGACCTTATTACAAATACTCTGTAAGCAACTAATATTGTCCCCCAATATCCCTTTTTTACTTTATAACACAGCCACAAAGAAAAACTATTTTATAGGCATAGTCTTCGCGGATGGTTTGTATAAAATTTTTTCACCCTATACTCCTACATTTGCAAAAGACGTGCAGATGCTTTCATCTTTTACTGAGGAAGGACTCGCAGCTGTATTAAAGAGCCATTTTTATTCAGATAATCCAAATCAATCTGTTTCAATGGCAATTACCAGTTTTAAACTTCGACCTGTTGCATTGAAAGCGCATGAAAAGGTCTTAATAGAAAGCACAGCTGGTCTCATGAGCGAAGAGAATTTCAAATCCTACCTCATTGATGAATACCTACCCAATCAAACTATGAACGCTCGTAAAGTATTGGATTCAATAAGCAAGTCGAAGATGAAGGATGTATTAAAAAAAATAGTACAAGACAATTCTGCCTGTTTTACCGATGATCTTTTCTATGAATTTATAGATGAAGATATAAAACAGGGTTTCTTTTTTCTCTCTTTAGAAATAGCCAGTTTTAGCGAAAATGAGGTAATTCGTAGGCGCTACAGTTCTTATTTTATTAATCAATATTTAAGTAACTCGTATAAGTTTGAGCAACTTGAAGAACTACTTGAAGCATTTGCTCAGAAAAATTGTGTATTAGCAGCTCATCTAACAGATCACAATAAGTATCATAATTCTTTTTTTGAAAATCATATCGAAGAATACATTGCCAATCCGGGTATTGTTTTAGGCTTGCTCAAACTTGGTATTACTCTCTCGCAATCGCAGGTTGCACGTTTTTTAACTGCAATCAGCGGGGCATTGAAAGAATATTATGCGATAAGTCACTCCAATAGATTTTTATACTCAGTTCAAAAAGAAGCTTTGAATGCGAGTCACAAGCTTATTGAGATGGTACAAGCTATGGTGAACCATTCCATACCCCTTTATCAACCTCATGGACTTCCCGCTCAGAATTACCTCAGTTATGCTTTAATATATTATGGCTATCAGCCAATTTTCCACGATCTTGTTGTTAATCAAAAAATCAAGTTGGACACTCAGGATGAAGCGGGCAAATACCTACTGAATTATTGTGCTCGGGATAAAATCTGGGGACTAGTTGATTTTCTTATCAAAAATTCCGCTCCATTTGCAACGGGAAAACATGTTTCCTATAAAGAAGTTCCTTCCTTACATGCCTGGATTAACCAGGTAACTGCACTTGATTATCTTTACTCAAGAGTCACGCCCCAAGAGTGGCGCAGTCTTACGATTAAGCAAAAAGATGTTTTTGAAGTTATGCTTAAAAAAGGACAAAATACGTCTGAAGTTTTTCGATTCTTTCAGAAGGATTTTGCAAACTCAGTCACAAAAAATTTCATCCCCTATGCACGTGCAAGCCTTAAGAATTTGAAACAGCTTAAGTCCCTGATAGAGCTTTCAGAAGTTAATTGTATACCCGATCACAATCCATTAATGCCCTCATTACTTTTCAATCAAGAGGCATATTTCACAATCCAAATACTGAATTGTCACAATCTTTGTCAACAAATGCAGGATACCCCCAATATTTTGGGTATGACAGAAGCAAAACTTGATGAATCAATATCCAAAATTTTTACGCAAGAGTTGATAAAAATTAGGGAAGATAAAATTGGCAAAATTTATTATGCCGTAAACGCTACTTTTGCAGATGAAATTATTACCAGGATTCTGCCTTTTCATCAATTATCTTATTTGAGAGCACTGAAGAATCAAATAAGAGACGCATCAGGCTATAGTGATTTAGGAAGCATAATCGATTCTGTTACTGATCTTTATTATAAGGCGAAACTAGAAGAGGATAAGGCTGAATCCAACTCTCGGGATATTGGCCTGGTTTATTCAACTCTGGATAAGGAAGCATACCATAATAGTTTTGCAAAATTTTTTTCCAAGCAGCCAATTAATGGGATAAAAGTGCAGTTAGATAAACAAGGTAGAGTGGTTGATTATGTGTTATTGCCAGATCCTTTTTTTATCCAACCGGAATACATAGGTTTAGGAAGTGCATCCCCTAATCGTTTATTTAGCAAAACAGAACGATTCTTGGCTGAATTACATGAACTAAAAGGAATTATTGAACAATCAACAGTGCTAAAATTTAGTCCAGCTCCTCCCCTTCCAAAAACGCATCATTATCGTCCTTGTGTAGAAAATACACTTAAAAATTGGAATAAAGTGGCTCCTTCTACACTCATAAACATGCTTTTCGGTTTTCACACCTTATTAGCTACCCCCTGTTCCAATCGCGAAGTTACTCGTTTTGCTAAAACAAAACAGCAGGGATTATTTGCCCGCTCTTTTTCTAATATTGCTAGTAATTATAATACACAATCTACCTTGGTTTTAATGTGCTATGTATATCTAATATTTATAGACCCCCATCTTGAATCCAATAAAATCCGTGAATTATCTTATGAGGAATATTATGATTTAACCACTTTGGAGCATTGCGTAATGTCTCTTCACGCACAATTTCATGATGTAGACGCGGATTATAAGCAAAGCAAAGAGGGAGTATGGTTACAATCCCGGCTTAAGGAGTTGGAAAAAGTTATTCCCATGATACTCAAGAAAAATAAAGCAACGACAAATCAGTTACAACAGGTACGAAGTACTTTTGATAGGATTACAGATATATTAGAGAATATTGCATCTGCCAGGGAATATTACACATTTTAAGCCTCATGGGATTTTGTTTTTTGGTGGGATATATCCTAATGGAGTTTAAGTCAATTCTTTATATCACTTGGTTAAAGACGACGATGAATTGGATTTTGTATCCTGCGTGGTTTGATCTTCTCGGAAAAAACAAAAATGTTGGTAATTTGGAGAGCCACCTACAGCTTCAAGTTGTTTGTTAAGCTGTTCAATCTGGGCAATTCCTGCTTGCCGAGCCGATGAATCTTCCTCATTTAAAAAAGTATTATATTTATCTGCGACCAGTTTTAATTGGGCCACTATTTCATCGGGATTATTTTTTGAATTATTCATCTATATCTCGCAATAGTAAAATTAAGATACAAGAATACTGAATAATTTACATTGGAAATACCGTAAAAAATACCTAAAATAATCAATCGAGCTTGACCCGAATGATTGTGAACCCAACCCAAGCCCCCTTCTCCCCCCCGGGGAGAAGGTGCACGTAGGGCGGATGAGGGTCTAGCAAAGTGGCATTGACAAAAAAATTTCATTACCGTGCTCAATGGGATCAGACTCTGAAAGATCGACACCTATTTATTCCATGTTCTAATGATGATGCAACAACAAATACCTAGGATTTTCAAACGCTTGTAACGCAATTCACTAGCGCGTAGGTTTGGCCTTGACCCAACAATCGGAACAAAGAATCCTGCTATAGCATGGAATAAATTTATATTTTTTGCCAATACACCCCGAGACGATTTGGTAAAAAAGTAAATGTAACGCCAAGGCCGGATCTGTAACAAACCAGCCCCAACTTTTTCTTGGAATTTGCTATTGTTATTTACTTATGCTTAAGCCATTATTAGAAAATTATTTAATGAAATATATGAAGTATCAGATTTATGCAAAAGAAAGTACTCATCATTATTCTTGCCTACAATGCAAAAACCCATATTGCAAAAATCTTAAGACACATCCCCGAATCCTTATGGAACAATCCAGAATACAAAGCGGAAATAGTCATTATTGACGATTGCGCGCATGATAAAGACTGTAAAGACTGCCTGGATGTACATGTCTCTCTAAGTGATTTAAATAAACCTATTTTCTTCCTGCTTAGCCCCGTTCACCTGGGATATGGCGGCAATCAGAAAATGGGGTATACCTATGCCATTGAACACGGCTATGATATTGTGGTCATGACACATAGCGATGGTCGGCATCCACCTGAATTTCTGCCTGAAATGATAGCGCCAATACTAAAAGGCGAGGCAGATGGAGTGTTTGGCTCACACACGATTAAAAAGCATGAAGCCATACAAGGCGGTATGCCATTATATAAGTTCGTAAGAAATTTCATAATCACCAAGCTGCAAAATTTAGTTTTAGGCAGTAAACTTACTGAATTTCAAAGTGGTTACCGTGCCTATAGCGTAGATGCACTAAAACGCTTACCTTTTCAACATAATTCAAACACGTTTGACTTTGATATGGATATCATTATCCAATTCGTTAACAATAAGCTGGTGCTTAAGGAAATCTCTATACCAAATTATTCCGGGGACGACATCCGCCGCATAAACGGCATACGGTATGCGTTTAAGGTTATCCGCTCCAGTATTATCTCAAGAACCCAGAAATATGGCATCTTTTATAACCCGAAATTTGACTATGAGCATAAACTGTTTTATGCGGATAAAACAGGCTTTGCCAGCAGTCACCATTTTGCAGTTTCCCACGTAGAAGACCGACAGCGCGTACTTGATATCGGTGGCGGTGAGGGCTATGTTTCAGAGATTCTACGCAAACGAGGCTGCTTGGTGACCGGCTGCGATTGGCGTGTGGACGACACTATGCGCGCGCACTATGATGCAGTCTATGCAATGAATCTGAATCATCCCGATTTCACGCTGCTTTCTTCACAGCATTTCGATGTCATTATGCTACTCGATGTCATTGAACATCTGCTCTCTCCTGAGGAATTCATGAAGCAGTTACACCAATGGTCAGTGAAAGGCACTACGCACATATTGCTCACCACGCCCAATATCGCTTTTTTTGTACAACGTTTTATGCTACTCCTGGGCCAGTTTAATTACGGCAAACGCGGCACCCTCGATATGACCCACACACGATTATTTACCTTTACATCGCTTAAACGTCTGTTGACTTCTACTGGGTATGATATCATTGAGATGCAGGGAATACCCGCACCAGTCTTGTCCAATGCAAAATGAGCCTGAAAAATGATGTGATTCCAACGGAAATGAGCCTATAAACTTATAAAAAGTGGGCAATCTGGCCAAAAT
>JBAZRP010000095.1:0-11682 GCA_041662885.1 Legionella sp. | reverse complement strand
TTATTAGAGGAACACAATGCGCCAGACAACTGAAAAGCAAAATGTCAAAAGCACTGCTGCTCCTATCTCCTTTCAAGAAAAACTTTCTAAAACAAGAGCTTATTTATTAAGCACGTTAGAGCAAGAGCTGGATAGTCTTATAACTGATCAGCTAAAACCCCAGGCTCAAGGTCTGCCTTTCACAAATTTAAAGGATAAATCACCCCAAGCAGAAGCTATTATGCGGGTAATAAATTGCCTGTATCATTTTGAGCAGATACTTCAAAATTTGGATGGTGTAAGCTCCAAGATTGATTTGATACTCGCCTCCCCCTGGTTATACCCTTCAGTAACCCAGTTATACGAGGCTTTAGCCTCATTAGATAATGTGGTTCCAGAAGTTCAGTCACTAATCAGTGCCAATTATCAGATTCTGTTACCAATTTATTCAGCACTGGATGAAGCTTTAAAAAAATCACCTAACTTAAGAACATTTAATAAATTAGAAACGAGTCAAAAAGCCAAGGTGGCAATCGAGCAAGGACTGGAACTCCTGGATCCTGAAAGCACTGATCAAGCTCTAGGGAACAGCTTAGTTGCAGCTTTTACCAAAATTGAAGGCATATTAAACGTAATTCTACGCGCCCAAGGTACCGATCTTACCTATAACGACATCGATGAACAAATCGAATTATTCTGTAAATTATTATTGGATTTAGACGCAAATCCCTTTTTCAAGAAACTAAGCTATGAAAATATTAAAGAGGAAGCGGCCTTTAGAGAGTTGATGGATTGGATTTTAAGCGTACAACAACAAGGTTTGCAATTTACTCCCCTGACTCTAAAAAAATACATTTCTTTTGTAAATGAACATTTGCCCAATTTAATAGTATTTATCGATAAAATTGAACGCGAAAACTATTTAATAGCAGGCAAAATATCGGACAAAATTACCCCAGTGATTGATCGCCTAAGTTTAGAGGCCAATGCACAACTCACCGCATCTCCACTGAATTTCACACAAAAATTAATAACTATTGAATCTTTGGCACACCATCGAGAACAACAAATTACTACAGAACAAGTACAAAGCATACAAAAAATTCTTAGTAGTATACGTCAACAAGAAGTTGCCAATCAGTTTTATACTCTTTTGAAAAAATTCGACGGTCAAAAACTAATCAATATTTACAAACCAGATCGCAAACAACTGGCCCTTCTATATCCATATCTGCAAATGGATTTAGCACACGCAAACTTGGATTTAGAAAATTCTCTGAGCAAAGTATTGCAACTATCAGCACCAGCAAATAAAGACATGGATAGGCGTATCAGTGAACTACTAAAAACACAATCAGAAGTCGAAAAAATCATAAGTCATCGCATTGCCGCAGAAGAAGTACGCATTAAAATAGCTGAAAAAGCCAGAGAAAAAATTATTCATGCCCCGGCTAGTACTAAATCATTTACGCAACGCACAGAAACTCGAGTAGAATATTTGATAACTAACAAAAAAATCAAAGCCAAAGAGTACATCGGTGTTCAAGAACACATAAAACCAGTAGAACTTACTGATTTGAACAGCCTGCGATCCCATTTTACTAATTTTCAAAATTTAAAATTATCGCTCAAGATAAAAAATATTAAGGACAAAACCAGACAGTTATTCCCCGATAATTTGGATTCAAAAGACTTGCAACTATTTTTGCAAAGCCTGGATACATTACATGACCTCCTAATCGCACTGGAAACTCAAAATAATTATTCCAACATATGGGATCAATTAAAATTCATTGGAAAATATAAGGACGTCGCCGCTGAACTCTATAAAAAAGTAGATGCTTTAAGTCCTGTATATACAAAACACCTAGCCCCTTTAGTAGAAGAGCTCTCCATAATTGGCAAGCAAATTTATGCTATTGCAAATGGTGCAGTTACATATCCAAAAGGAATACGCTCTCAAGAAAACGAGGATAAGGCTGAAGCCAACAATAATGACATGGTAGTGCAAGCAACAATACCTAAAACTCCAGATATTGACACACTTATCGCGCAACTACCTAAAAAATATGAACCAACGTACAAAACACATATTGAGCGCTTACAGAATATAAGAAAAGATCTTTTGCAACGGTGTAAAGATACTTTATCCGAACCATTAACCAGTCTATTACATGAAAGACCTGAGGGTATTCCTTTTGTTAAGTGTGACGATGATCCACCACAGGTAGAAACCATCAAAAAGGTTGTCAATAGTATTTATACCATAGAAATGCTCTATAAAGTCTGGCAGGATAAAAATCTCAAACAAACAACCAAGCTCGATAAAGTCATTTACCTGCATCAATTAATGGCTGCGGCAAGCCAGCTGTATAGAGCTTTAGAATTATTTGATTCAGCACCTGAGTTACAGACTTTTGTCGCTAACAATTATGATTTATTAGCACCTGTATATAAAATGTCTTTGGAATTTATTAATGAATCCGGTTTACCTAAATTCATGCAAATGGATCCCACTAAAAAAACCGGTGATATCATTGGTCAAGGAATTAATCTATTACAACCAGAAAAAGATAAAGAAAGTTATAGTTCTCCCATTATCCAAATGCTGAATGAATTACCTACTGTACTAAATGAAATTACAAGCAGCATCAATAAGGACGCGGCAATACCCGCAAAATCCTTACGTATAAAAGAAAAGAAAGTTGAAGTTCTATCCAAAATATTTGAGTATTTATTCACTGATCAAGGATCAACCTGGTCCCTGGTACACAGTGCCGAAGCGATTACCTCTTTTAAGGAAATACGCAATCAGATCAACCAGCAGTTGGATCTAACCCAAGAAACCAGTATCGATGCCTACCAAAAATGGATAGACACATATTATCCGATAATTCTAACACAGATTGATAGGATTGAAGCAGACTTCAATCTTGCACCAGGATTACTTTCAAAGCCATTAATTGCCGAAATGGATCCAGTTGCTGAAAAAATAAATGATGTGATTGAAGAAATTAACGAAAAGAAAAAGAAAAGCAACAAAAAAGAACTGAAAAATGTTCTTACATCGGCTAATTTAGTGAAACTTCGCATTGAAGCGCTGCAAGTAAAGAACAACAAGATATTAGCTAAAAAGGATGAGTTTCATAAACAACAAACGGCAGCAAAAGAGTTTTTTGATATTTTGGCTTTGTATAAACTAACCTCTCTTGAAGATCTTTCAGAAAACCATTTTGATAAATTGAAAAAGCTGTTTGTTCTAATTCAAGTACCTTTAGCAAATTGTAATTTAGATCTATCGAATGAATTAGTACTAGCCTTTAAAAATACGGATCTTACTGGATTGAATATTGACCACTTACTTCATCAAAGTCATTTTGCCAAACATTTCTTGCAAAAACAAATTCAGGGTTTAGATTTAAAATTAAGCGTTCTTGATGCTGCGATTACTGATCTTGGTCCAATCAAACTGGAACAATTTACAGTCGCAACCGTACCAGATAAAAAACCAGCACCAAAAATAAGCACTGAATTGGAAATAGTGACCGTAAATTCCTTGAGTCACGCACGCGGCAATTTAAGCTATTTACAAGATTTAAAAATGTCCGAGTATTCAAACTTAATAAAAGAAGAGTTTTCTTTGCTTACGGAAAACTACCTGTCTGAGCGGGTAATGCCCTATCTTAAGAAAGAAGAAGGTGTTGCCTTGCATACAATTGCTGATACGGATCCTAATTTAATTCGGCAAATAAAAAATATTGAGAATTCTTTGACCAAAATTAATTTGGCAATGATTCACTTCGAAGAGATAAACAAAAAAAACAGCATGGTTTTTCAGGCACAAGCGTTCATATATTTACGCCAAGAAGCATTACAGGCTATCGATTTCATCTACGCGCTACCACCCGATTTAAAGGAACATTACAGTCCATTCATCAATGAAATAACCTCTGTTTATAAAAAAATAAGTTCTATTGACTATAATAAAGAAGATTTAAACGAATTTTTTGCGCTGCTTAAAGATGCTAAAATGGAAGTGCTGAGAAGAAGACGCAAGGACAAAAAAGCTGAGAAAAATGCATTTTTCACGGTGGTAATGGACCAAGTACCTGCCGATATGCGTAAAAAGATAGATGATACCTTTAATCTTGAGACTGATAATATACCAAAGACTACGCGTGAGTTACGTCAAAGAGCGGCAAAACTTACCACTAAATACGCCTATTTAGCTACTCCAGAATTAGAAAATGCGCGACTGGCCTTCATTGAGATGTTCCCAACAGTATTTAGTAACAGACCAGATACCCTGGCTTTTTTAACTAAAGAAGAGTTCGCTGATGAAGAATATATGGAGGCTGAAATTTCTCGGTTGACAAAAGTTTTTAGCGAGAAATATGGCTATAACTTCGCCACTTCTGCAGCTTTTTATAATCTATTCAAACAAATACTGCGAGTAGGATCTGAATTTGAAGAATTCGGTTCTATGGTCAATCAATTAGTCAGTGATGATTACGTTAAAATAAAAGATCAAGCATATGAAGAATTGATCTTTCGCATTTCGCAAAGAGAAGATGATTTAGGTTGGAAAGCAGGAAGTATCCTCGACACAACAATTACCACTGTCAATGAATTATTCCTATCAGTAGCTCTTGAATTAGATATGCCCTTTACGTATAAATATGAATTATATAATCAAACACGCTACCTCAAGTTATTACAAAAAAAAGTGGAACAAGACTTGGTAGCCTTAAACGCCTTACAAAAAATCAAGCCTACAGATGTAGATTTGCCACTGAAAATTAATTTAAAACAAGACAAATTAACTCATATTAAAAAGCACATTGTAGCCGTTGAAAAAGAGCTTGAAAAACCAGATGTGACAAAGAATACTCGCTCACTACTTCTGGATAATTTATTTAAAGTCGCCCTACGCAAACAATTGAAAAAAATGGGATTGGAGTCTCCTATTATCGAGCAATACAGCACGAATATAAGCGATTTTTACAACTCAAATAAAGAAGAGCTATTACAATTAGAGGATGCTGCAATTGACGGACGTTTAAATAATTTACTAACTACCTATAGAAAAAATCATCAACAGCACTATGTTTTAACTTCCAGAACCTATCAAATGCTTACTAAATTCTCTAAGTCTTTACCTAATAAGTACACTAATGTTAAAAATTATACGGTTACTCTTGCTAATACCCTAAGCAATCCAAAAATCGAAATTACACTAAGGGCTGATTTAGTATTATATTTGCCACAGGACAAGAACTTCAATCGCTATATAAATTCGGTGGAAGGTGGCCCTAATTTTCTAACTAAGTTATTGCAATTTATAGAACGTGTGGTATCGAGTGCCTTCAAATCGCTTACTACCCATAGCGACTTTCTAAGTTTGTATCAGCACAAGCGATTCAATCAAACTTTAGAGAATCTAGAACAGATAGAGAAGCATTATTCAAAACCTTAGCGATTAATGGAAATCTTAATTTTGACTCTAAGGTTGTTACATTCTCTTCAAATCTATCCATCTTGGGATCAATTTGATTGGCAATCCAACCAATACATTCTATACCATAACTGCTAAGCGCTGTTTGTGTCAGCAGGGCATGATTAATACAACCTAATTTCATTCCTACCACTAACAGTACGGGTATTTTGCTCGCCAATAAAAAATCCACCCACGTTTCTTCTTCATTTAATGGGACTAACAAACCGCCAGCGCCTTCGATAAATAAAGTATCACAATGAGCTTGTGTAAAATGCATACAATAATCTACTAACTCACTTATAGATAATTGAATGCCCGCTTCACGCGCTGCAATATGGGGTGACACGGGTGCTGCGAAACGCCAGGGATTAATCGTATTTAAAGATACAGCAGAATTTATTTGCAGGCACTGCGCGTCGGCATTAATCAAATCTCCATCAATTAAATCACAGCCACTAGCTACTGGTTTGATAGCCAATGAGTTTGGGATTTGTTGCAGTAATTTTCTGGTTACATACGTTTTACCACAATCAGTATCAGTCCCAGTTATAAAATAACGTTTCATTGAATAAACTCAGCTAGTTGATTAATAAACTCTTCAGTATGCGATAAAAACGGCATATGCGCCGCTTTTTTAAATAAGACATACGTAAAATTCGGATACAGCTCCTGCATAGTCTGCATAGTTTTAGCCGGTGTAATGGGATCTAGGCGACCAAAAAAATAAGCCGTAGGAATAGCAAGCTGTTGCACATCCAAACGCAAATCCCAAGATTGCAAAAGTGCCAACCCCTTTTCCAAATCTTCCCTTACAAATGCTCCCTTCTCCCCCCGGGGGAGAAGGTGCCCGCAAGGCAGATGAGGGGTCTTCTCCCCTCCTTGCAAAACCAAAAAATCCAATAAAGTTCCCTCAGGATCCCTAAGCAAATTCTGATAAAAACCATCAAAGACAACCGGATCAACCCCAGGCCAATTCTCATCCTTTAAAAATCGCGGACTGGAAGTAATGTTTACTAGTTGCAAAACCCGTTTAGGCTCTTCTAAAGCAAGTCGTGTTGCCAAAAGTCCACCCAAGGACCAACCCACTACTGAAAATTGAGCAGGTAACAAAGCTAACAATTCTGTTTTAAAACTATGCCAATCCATAGGCACAAAATCCACTAAAAGCAACTGGTACTTTTCCTGTAACAAGGGCAGCAAATCCAACCAAACTTGGCTATCAAAACCCCAGCCGTGGAAGAATACCAGCGGCTTCCCTTGCCCATAACTAGTTAGATGAATGCTCATAAATCTCGTTTAATGCCTTAAATAACAATTCAATATCTTCAGCTTGATGCCGGTAATTTAAAATAATACGTAAACCAGAAGCCTTAGGACTGACTGTTGGTGCACGAATGGCAGCACAACTAATCCCACGTTTTTTTAATTCTTCTGCATAATAGACAGCGCGTTTTGGGCAGCCTAACTGAACTTGTTGAATAGCTGTCTGCGAATCGGTCCAACAAAGAGCAGATTTCGGTATCAAAGAGTTAAAATGCTGGATTAGCGCCTGTAATTTAAATCTTCTATCATCAGCAGCCCGAACCACATCCAAAGTTTTTAATAAACCATAAGTCAATGCAGGACTTATTGCGGTGGTATAGATTAATGATCTGGCCGCTTGTGCCAAGGCATCAATCCAAACACTTTGCCCTGCCACTAAGGCACCTTGTGCTGCAAATGCCTTGCCAAAAGCAAGCATACGCAAAGGCACTTGTTGCTGACTTAAACCATGATAATCAACCGCACCTTTGCCTTCATTACCGATAAGGCCTATAGAATGCGCCTCATCAACAATACATTCTATTTTTAATGCTGCAAAACTTTTAAGTGGTGCTTGTTGCCCACTCATGCTAAATATTCCCTCGGTCATGAGTACTTTACTTGCCTGCGCCGCGTGCATTTTAGCCTGCAAATCACTGACCTCATTATGCAAAAAGCGCGTAAACGGTACTTTTGCCAAATTCAAACCATCATAAATAGAAGCATGAACTGCCTTATCAATAAAACAATGCGCCTGTATTTTTTCAAGCAAGGCACCGATAGCAAGATTAGCTGCATATCCTGAAGGAAATAACAGACACTCATCGGTATGCAACCAGGTAGCAAATGTACGCTCGAGCGTTTGATGTTGGGCATGATAACCACTAAGGATCATGGAGCTACCACTCCCAACGGGGAATTGACTGTATCCTGTTTGATAGAATTCATTAATTTGTTTATCTTGTGTCAAAGATAAATAGTCATTGCTATCAAAATGCAATAAATCAGGTTCGTAGACCTTACGTCTGCGTAATAAACCCTGTTCGTCTAACTGTTTGGTATAATTTTTTATGCTGTCTGTTAGTGACATTAAACCATCTCAGTTAATCCAAGCTTATTAAATAAAGCTTTATCCTTAATCCGTTGCGGGTTTTCTTCCGTTAATAATTTATCGCCAATAAATACTGAATTAGCACCAGCATAAAAACATAAGGCTTGTAATTCATCACTCATATCAGAACGACCAGCAGTTAAACGGATTACTGATTTTGGCATCAGAATACGTGCAGTGGCTATAGTTCTGACTAATTCTATGCCTTCCACTGGTTCAGCTTTTGCTAAAGGAGTTCCAACTACAGGAATTAAGCGATTAATTGGTACACTTTCTGGAGGTGTAGGCATGTTGGCTAAAGTTTGTAAAAATTCGATCCGGTCTTCGCGCGTTTCACCCAAACCTAAAATTCCACCACAACAAACATTAATTCCTGCCTCTCGAACATTATCCAAGGTATCTAAACGATCGCTAAAGCTACGGGTGGTGACTACTTTTTCATAATAAGAAGGAGAAGTGTCGATATTATGATTGTAATAATCCAAACCCGCTTCTTTTAGGCACTGAGCCTGATCTTTATTCAACATACCCAAAGTCATACAGGTTTCCAGGCCCAAGGCTTTCACACCAGCTATCATCTCTTGCAATTGAGGCATTACCTTATCAGGAGGACAACGCCAAGCAGCGCCCATACAAAAACGCGCAGCACCCCCGTCTTTGGCTTCTTGGGCACTCTTTAGCACTTCTTCAACCGATAATAATTTTTCTTTTTCCACGTGGGTTTTATGATGCCCGCTTTGCGAACAATAACCGCAATCTTCCGGACAAGCACCTGTTTTAATACTGAGCAAAGTGGCGAACTGTAAAGAATTTTGTTCATGATGTTGCTTATGCACAGTATGCGCTTGATGTAATAAATCATTAAAAGCTTGTTGATAAATTAATTCAATTTCAGTTGTAGACCAGTGTTTCGACACGGTGTTCCCCTTAATAAATAGTACAGAACATGATAAAGTGCTGCCCTAACTTGTCAACCAAAATTTTATAAAATGCATGAGCTAAACCCATTAATTGCAAAAGATTTACAGCATATATGGCATCCCTGTAGCCAAATGAAGGATTTTGAAACTTGTCCGCCTTTAGTGGTAACGCGTGCTAAAGGAAGTTATTTATACACCAATAAGGGGCCTTTAATCGATGCAATATCAAGCTGGTGGTGTAAATCATTGGGGCATGGTCATCCTGCAGTTTTAGCTGCAATATCGCAACAATTAGAGTATTTTGAGCATATAATCGGCGCAAATACCACCCATGCATGTTTGGTCGAACTAGCAGAGCTCTTGGCTGAAATCACGGGCAATCAGCACGCATTCTTTGCCAGTGATGGTGCAACTGCAGTAGAAATTGCTATGAAATTAGCGATTCATGGTATGCAAATTCGTGGGTTTAAGGATAAGAATCAATTCATAGCCTTAAAAAACAGCTATCATGGTGAATCATTGGCCACTTTGAGCATAAGTGACTTAGGAATTTATAAAGCGCCCTATTCAGGATTTGGTGTGTCCTGCCATTTTATTGAAAATATTCCCTATATTAATACTGTGGATGATGATTTATGGCTTAATTGCGACAGCCATTGGCACAGTATTTTAAGCCAAATAGAACCCATCAAAGATAAAGTCTGCGCTGTCATTGTCGAGCCCTTGATTCAAGGAGCCGGAGGCATGTTGTGTTACAGCCAGGATTTGCTTAAGAAATTGGCACAATGGGCTAAGGTCAATGATATTTATCTTATCGCGGATGAAATTATGACCGGTATCGGCAGAACAGGTACTTGGCTTGCTTGTGATAAGGCACAAGTACACGCTGATTTAGTCTGTTTATCCAAAGGCCTCACTTCCGGTGCTTTACCTTTAAGCTGTGTCACTATAGATAAAGCCATTTATGAGTTATTTTATGCTGATTATAATGAGGGTAAATCCTTCCTTCATTCCAATACTTATAGTTGTAATGCGCTAGCGATAAGCGCTGCTTTGGCAACTATAAAAACCATTAAAAACGAGGCTATTTTAGAAAAGACACAGGCTTTGGGTACGTTAATGTTGGAGCAATTAAATGAAGTTGCCAGGCTCTCTGGGGCTTTATGTAATGTCCGCGGTATCGGTGCTGTTGTAGCTGCAGATTTAATAGGTTCAGAACGCATGGGAAATGCCTTGTATCAAGAAGCTTTGGAGCTTGGGGCATTAATAAGACCAATAGGTAATACTCTGTATTGGTTACCTCCTTTAAATACAGATACAGAAACTATTGGGAAATTGTCTGAAATAACACTACAATCAATTATAAAAGTAAAACGTATCTAATAGTGTTGGACCAAGGCCCATAGTCATCAGGCTAAGAGAATGTCGTCCCTGCGCAGGCGGGGTACTGCCATTAAGTGAAGCACTAGAGCCCGTCATCCCGAGTGCAAGGAGGGATCTCCGAAAGTGGCACTGGGCCAGTTTCAGGAGATCCTTCACTGCGTTCAGGATGACGTAAAGGCAGTACCCCGCCTGCGCAGGGACGACATTCTCGAGATATGATATTTTCTTAGCCTGACGACTATGGACCTTGGCCCAACCTACGATTTTGCACTGAGAAGTTACAAACATACTGGAGGGAATCAATGAATCGCTTTAGCAAAATTGGTCTTTGCCTTTTGCTTATACTCGCCCAATCCACTTGGGCTTATACCCAAATCGATACGAATAACTATTGGCAATGCAGTTCTTATGATTCAGAAAATAAAACCTGGTCTGCTTCAAATACCTATCAAAAAATATCCTTAACCAATGCCTTGGAGTCCTGTAAAAAAGCCAGCACACTTCCAGCAAGTTGCAGGGCTGATGAAGGGATGTGTATTGAATTCAATAAGGAAAAAAATACTAAGCCCAGATGGCAATGTGTTGCTCTTGATGAACAAGGCGACAGTTATCACAGTACGTATTTCGCCGACAGAGACAGCGCAGGACTTGATGCGATTAATACGTGTAAAACCAATAGCAAAATCCCAGATACTTGCAGCATTAATCTGATTACCTGCTCTATCAACCTAGATGGAGTAATACCGCAATGATTTATTGCGTGGGTTTAACGGGTAATTTAGCCAGCGGCAAATCAACTGCCGCTAAGCTTTTTGCTGAATTAGGGGTGGATGTTATTAATGCCGATCTGATAGCTAAAGAATTAACTGCAGAACAATCACCAGTCCTAAGCTTAATAGAACAGCATTTTGGTCCCAACATACTTCTCAATGACGGCAAATTAAATCGAAAACTCCTTAGAGAAATTATATTTAATGACGCTCAGGAACGGCTATGGTTGGAACAGCTGCTTCATCCTCTTATTCGTGAGCGCATACAAGAACACATTCAAAACTGCCATTCTGCTTATTGTGTGATTGAAATCCCACTTTTGCTTGATAGAAGCCATTATCCTTATCTTAATCGTGTCTTATTGATTCATGCGCCGATTGAACAGCAAATCCAGCGTGTGCAAGAGCGTGACCATTGCTCCAAAGAACAGGCGCTTGCCATCCTTGCAACGCAGCCGGATCTTGAGCTTAGATTGGGGCTTGCTGATGATGTGGTGGAAAATGATGGGGGTTTAGAGGAACTTAGGCAGAAAATTGGCAATTTGCATACCCATTATCTGAACCTCAAGCCTCCTTCTCCCCCCCAATAGGATCACTGCCATTAAGTTAAGCACTAGAGCCCGTCTTCCCGAGTGCGATGACGTAAACTCTTAGAGGATCTAGAGTCCTTCATCCCGAGTGCAACGAGGGATCTCCGAAAGTGGCACTGGACGAGTTTCC
>JBAZRP010000094.1:0-11792 GCA_041662885.1 Legionella sp. | reverse complement strand
TGAACGATTTTGGCCAGATTGCCCACTTTTTATAAGTTTATAGGCTCATTTCCGTTGGAATCACATCATTTTTCAGGCTCATTTTGCATTGGACAAGACTAGTATTTGACATGAATTACAGAAATATCGTATAATACCCAAGATTATCAGTACTAACACCATTCAATGAGGTTTATATATCATGGAAATTATATCTTAAGCTAGCCCCACTCGACAGGGCGTTTGTGAAGTTCAATAGACTTTATTTGTCCTATTACACTTAAGAGTAATACCATGAATCATAAACCAATTCAGTTTAAAGACTTAGGTCTTACATTTACACATAAAATTTGCTTTAGCGCTTTTAGCGGCCAGATTCTCTATGGCGACAAAATTGCTATTATCGGTAGAAACGGTTCCGGTAAATCGACTTTATTGCAGATGTTGCATGGAAAGGGATTGCGTGATGGTTGCCTTAACTTGCCAAATGACCTCTGTACAGCCTTAGTTCCTCAGGTAATTAATGACCTAAGTGAGCTTAGTGGTGGCGAACGTATAAATCGAGCCTTATCAAAAGCACTCGCATTAAATCCTAATTGTTTATTGTTAGATGAACCGACCAATCATTTGGATAGCGATAATCGACGTACTTTGATTCGCTTGCTACAAAACTATCAAGGCAGTTTGATACTAGTATCACATGACATTGAATTAATTGATGCTTGCACTGATATTCTTTGGCATATCGACTCACCTACTATTAACGTTTTTTCTGGAAGCTATGCGGATTATCAAAGTAATTTAAATCAAAAAAAATTGTCCATCGAAAAGGAACTTACCCAACTGAAAAGACAAAAAAAGGATATGCATGAAAAATTAATGCAAGAACAAACTCGAGCGGCTAAAAGCCGTATTAATGGTGAGAAAAAGGTCAAAAATAAGAAATGGCTAAAAATGGTAGGCGATTTAAAAAGCATGAATGCAGAGAAATCGCAGGGTAAAAAATTGAAACTTATGGAAACCAGGAAGCAAGAATTAGCGGAACAATTAAGCCAAATACGACAACCTGAAATTATTGTACCTAAATTTTCTGTAAAGGCTGCTGAACACTCTAAAACAATCATTGCAGTACGCAATGCAACTCTTGGTTATGCCAACGGAGAAAATATTTTAAAAAATATAGATTTCCAAGTACACCCAGGGGAACGCATTGCACTTTGTGGAGCTAATGGGTCCGGTAAATCGAGTTTTCTCAAAGCGCTATTAGAAGAACCATCGATTACTAAAACTGGCGAATGGATCATTCCCAAACCAAGCGAAATAGGTTATTTAGACCAGCATTATGCTAATTTAGATCCTGATAAAACAGTACTGGAACTGCTAAAAGAAAAGCTTTCTCACGCATCTCATGCAGAATTACGTTTACACTTAAATATGTTTTTGTTTCGGAAAAATGAAGAAGTTGATGCATTAAGTTGTCAGCTTTCAGGAGGAGAAAAAGCACGGTTATCTTTGGCATTAATCGCCGCAAAGCCCCCTGCTTTACTTATTTTAGATGAGCTTTGCAATAATCTGGATTTGGAAACAAAAACCCATGTACAACAGGTTTTGTTAGAATTTCAGGGCGCATTAATTGTCATTGCACATGATGAGACTTTTTTAAAAGCAATTAATATTCAAACTCGTTATCAAATTAATCAAGCTCAGCTTGATGTAGAAAAGAGGTAGAAAAATATGAATTCTAAGAGTTTACCTACTAATTTATGGGCCTTTATCTGGCATTTTTTAAAGCAATACAAAGGTTTTGTTCTATGCTTTGCAATTTCTGCAACACTTGCCGGCTTCCAGGGTCCTTTTAGTAGTTTATTGATCAAGTCTTTAATAAATACTTTAGCCACACCCCAAGCAAAAGACCTCCATCTACTGTATTGGTACGCTGTGCTGTTAGTAGCAAACTTTATCGTTTTTGATAATTGTACCTGGAGAACAGTAAGTTATTTGAACTATAAATACGAAGCGCTAATTAAAAACCAAATAATCAGCCAAACTTTTGAATACGTTTTAGGTTCCTCCTATCAATATTTTCAAAATAATTTATCAGGGCGTGTGGCGAATCAAATTACCACTCTTGGCGATAATATCGAACGCATCATTCATAGAATTGCGCCACAATTTTTTCGTGGTGCGTCTTTGCTTTGTATTGCATTAATAAGCATGTATCTTGTGAACGTGCGATTTTTCTATACGCTGCTTATTTGGTTTATTGTATTTTCGTTTACTAGCATAGCACTCTCTAAATTCTTGGTTTCACTATCGGATAAGCATGCTGAGGCCGAATCATTAAACTCTGGTGAATTAGTTGATAGTATTACCAATGCACATAACGTACGTATTTTTGCACGACGAACTTATGAGGTTTCACGATTAAAGCATTCTTTGGCAATCACTCAAAAACAATTTCAAAAAAAGGAATTGTATTTAATTATGCTGAATTCCATTCAAGGCCTTTTAATTGCCTGTATGTTAGCATTTATGCTGTATTTTTTGATTCAATTGTATGCCAAAAGTGCCGTCACAATTGGTGATTTTGCGCTAATCTTAGGCTTATGCATGGAGGTGGCATATATCACTTGGTACACCATGGAACAAGTCGATGAGTTTAATCAAGCGGTAGGGAAATGCAAACAAAGTTTAAATAAACTGATTATTCCGCAAGAGATCAAAGATAAAGAAGCTCCTGAAGAATTACACATACATCGAGGAGAAATAGTATTTTCTGGTGTGAAATTTCATTACCATGGCACTAATACCTTATTTCATAACAAATCCGTTACTATTAAAGCAGGTCAAAAAGTGGGCTTAGTAGGTTTTTCAGGCTCTGGAAAATCCACCTTTGTTAATTTAATTTTGCGTTTGTACGATGTAGTAGATGGTCATATTTTAATTGACGGTCAAAATATTCAGGACATAACTCAAGAAAGTTTACGCGCACATATTGCTATGATTCCTCAAGAGCCTACTTTGTTTCATCGCTCATTAATGGAAAATATTCGTTATTCACGCATTGACGCCAATGATGAAGAGGTTATTTCAGCCGCTGAAAAAGCGCATGCCGATGAATTTATCAAGCAAATAGATGAAGGTTATGATGCCTTGGTGGGAGAGCGCGGTATCAAATTATCTGGAGGCCAGCGCCAACGCATCGCTATTGCACGAGCAATCTTAAAAAATGCACCAATATTGATTTTAGATGAAGCGACTTCTCAATTGGATTCGATTACAGAAAGTAAAATCCAGGAAAGTTTATGGGAACTCATGAAAAATAAAACCACTATTGTGGTAGCCCACAGGCTATCCACCCTCTTACACATGGATAGAATTTTGGTTTTTGATAAGGGCAATATAGTACAAGATGGCAGCCATAAAGAATTAGTGCAACAGGTTGGTTTGTATAAAACATTATGGGATGCGCAAGTAGGCGGATTTTTACCAGATGATACTCTTCCGGAAAAATAGAGACACACCTAAAATGATGGTTGAAATAAAAACCAACACGTCATGATTAAATTTATTCTAATGCCTACGTACCGTGTGGATCTCTCAGGGACAAGCCACGGGACGTAGGTCTGATAGCAATTGTCAACAGGCCCTAAATATCCTTTAATATATTTACTAACAATTCAACCGCTTCTGACAGCTTTGCTTGTTCACTTTCTTCTAAAGCTTGTAGATTTTCTTGCAAACGATTATGTAATAAATAAGGGCTGGAAATAACAAATTCCGTACCTTTATCGGTTATATCAAGAAAAATTATCCGTCTGTCTTTCATATCTCTTTTACGAGTTACTAAGCCTTTTTCTTCTAAGCGATCGATGATTCCTACTAATGTGCTCATAGATAAAAAGATCTGTTTCGATAAAATTGAAATCGTCATAGCACCCTTTTCATATATTTCATATAAGCAAATAATTTGAGGTACAGTAAGGCCATAGCACTTATTTAAGCGTCTGGAGTGGTAATCCATTTGTTGCATCATCTTGCGTAGAGCTAAAATTATCTTTTTAGAACGGTTGCCAGATTGCTCCACTAATTGTTCATTTATTGGCTGCTCGCAGATATCGGTTGTATTCATAAATGTTTTTAAACCTAGTTTAATATTGAAAATGATAGTGTAGGCTGCTACTATAAAAAATACTTTGAATACAAATTATTTCTACAGATAGGAATTTACAGACCCTCAGTACTTTCGATGAATTAAAACAATCTGATTATAAAACATATAATTCGCAGGGTCACTTTTTTTTCAGGGAGTTATAATTAAATGATACTCTATCGATCTTTTTTAAATGGAATTGGAACTGGCGCAGGTGTGGCATGGCCTTTATTCGGGATTGTATTTGCCTTATTAGGTGGGGCAATAGGTGGATATTTATCCTTAGCTTTAGGTATCGTTTGTATAACCTTATTTCTGGTTGTAAGCATCGCAATTTTTTATTTTTCCTATCAAGATATGAAAAGCAAAGATGTAGCGTTTCAAGATAATTTAAATAAAAATAAACACAAATTATCAAGAACCATAAATGATTATTTACAAAAGATACATGAACGTTATTTAAAGCAAGATGTTCAACCAAATTTTGCGCGCTATTTGAGCGCTACAATTCATCAGAATTTAAATGAAACACGCAGAAAAGATAAAAATTCATCACTATCGCAACTTCTGGAAATCATTAATAGTCTCATTGATGAAGATCTGCATAATGGCATAATTTTAAATGAGAAAAAATTTTTTGAACAAATAGAAAATAGCATAAACAATATCCATGCGCCGCCTTTCACCGGAATAATTCCAGCATTTTCAGCTTTTGTAGGAAGTTTTGGCTCCATTGCTGGATGTAGTGCTGGAATTTCAGGTCTTTTGACTGGGATAGGATTATTTACCAGCTTTGCAACAATTCCGATTATTGGTTGGATTATTATAGGTGCTGCAATCGTATCCAGTATTCTAATCGCTATTGGTGCTTATAAATATGCACAAGATGAATACCATAACAACCAGTTCAAAGCTTTAGTAAAAAGTATGTACCAACAATTAAAATCAGTAAACTTTCAAACAGATTTAGATACTGATCTAAAGCTTACTTCACCTCACACATCAACGGACATAGTTAATCCAGATAATATTCAATCAATTGTAACTCAGGAACTCTCTCAATATTCTCCCATTTTTAAACTCACTGATGATTCACATGAGAATATAGATGAAAGTGTACTTTCGGCAAGCCTGCGTGACTATACCACCCTCTAAGTTTTATCCGTCAGTCTTTAATTTTACATTTTTGGAGACTACTCAAGAAAACCCCTGGGTCATAAACCTAAAAGCTATAATAGTCACGGCTGTCGCATTATAATTTGATCAATCTGCTGTAGGTTGGGCCTTGGCCCAACAATATGGTATTGAAATCCACGGTTGCAGCTAAAACTTCTTGTCAAAATACAGTTATGAGATCTAAGCTGTGCGCTCAAGGAATTTTATACAAGTCCAACCACATGCAATACCGTAGATTGATCATTCCAGGCACAAGCTATTTTTTCACGGTAGTGCTTCAAGATAGAAAAAGTGATTTATTAATCCGAAGAATAAACGAGCTGCGCCAGGCGTTCAAGCAGGTTATTGGCAGATCAGCGCTGTTACAAAGTGTTTTACCATCGATGGCTATAACATCTTGTAATGCCGATTGGAGTGATTTAACCCAAGACACAAAACATGATTTAAATGCTTCAGGATCTAAAACAGCAAATAAAATCTCAATGAGTGGGTACAATTTTTTTCTGGAAATACTTGGATCAGGTAATTTAGAAAAATATACGTCAAATCCTACGTACCCAGCCTCATGCATCATGCCACCTCATCTAAATTCGAATCTGGCATTTGATCTTATTTCTTACTGTTCGTCAAATAAATCGAAATCTAATAACCATATTGTTGGGCCAAGGCCCAACCTACAGCAAATTGATCAAATTATAATGCGACAGCCGTGCCTTATACCCTTACCCTTATACTGATGTAATATGAAGGCGTGGCCGTAATCCGGGATATTTGGCTCTGATCCCGTCAATTGTAGTTATTTTAATACTGCCGCATTGGATTGTTCCTCTTCAGGATCTTTTTTCAAGTCTTTAAAATGTGCAAGAGCTTTATCTACTTCTGCCTCTATTTTAAGGATTTGATCACTTCTGGTGGGATCTTGTAGCGATGAATCTGCACGCGCAGATTCAATGGCTATTTTTATTTTCATTAAGCATTCGATATTTTGGTCAGGTGACTGACCTTTTTCATGTTCATGATAATATCTTAGAGGTTCGTCTATTTCTTTTATCGTTTGGTATTCCCGTTGGTACATTTTTTTAAAGCGCAAACAACTTAATATCGTTTCAGTTGCTGTTTGTGGCTTTACAGGTATATCTGTCGAATGTTCAGGGATATTATCAGGTCTATGGGGTAGTATTACTGTCTTCATGGTATTCTGGCTTACATAATGCGTCCTTCCAAACCCTGGATCATCCTGCAATGCTGCCCTTCTACCTAAAGCACGAGCTTTGCTTAATAAGATACCTATCTCCGTAGTCTTTAGAGCATCTGGCAGATAATGGCCACTAGAATTGGTAATAACTTCCAATTTTCCATTAAGCACCTTCATAGTGCCAGCAAAATAAACATCACCTCCGCCTAAAAGGCTACTGTGCTTTAATGTTTTTTCACCAGGCTTATCATTCGGTGCGCTACACGTATATAAATTCCCCTCTGGAGAGACAACAAAGAGACAGTAAGTATCTAAATTTTCTACAAACATGTCGCTGGTATCAAAGTTTTTAAACGTTAATTGCCTTTTATCTCCTTTACCTACAACTTCAAATGTTTTAAGTAATCCATTATCAACAAATACCTGATGCTTAGCTCGCTCGTTGGGATCCATGTATTTAACGTTCAAAGATTTTTGATCATATTCCTTTGTCTGCTCACCACCCTGAATGCTCAGCAGTTTTTTTCCTTTGAGGATTTCACTTTGCTTTGCCAACCACTGATCAGTGTCTTGGCTGGTAAGTTTATCTGATTGTGCATTGGTCCAGATGTTGGTTAAAGATTTAAACAGTAACAAAGCCTTAGCTTGAATTTGCATGAGTTGTGCAAGCTCAGCGGCTCCCCTTCCGTCTGTTACGTTAATGTCGTTTAACTGGTGTATGATTTTCGTTAGCTCGTTAATAAATTCATTTATTGCTATAGCTTTATTCAGGGGAAAGGGATCCTCTACCATTAAATTCATTAGATTCAGGATACCGGCTTCATTATCAATTGATTGGAAACCTTTAACCCTGGACAACACATCTCTCATGGTAGTTATAGAAGGAAGTTCAGCCGTTGTTTTCTGCTTCTCTTGTAACTCTTGCATCAGATTACTCTTCATTGTCTACATGATAATTATAGCATCAATATTGAACTAAGTGACCCAATACAACTCTATTTCGTAAGGGGGCAAATTGCCCCTAAAATGATTTTATTGTATAATGCTAGCACCAAATCCTTTTGTTTAGGCTGCTAATGAAGCAACGCCATGATTCTAAAGTTAATTTAACATTCTTTAATACGAGTCCTGCTCTAGAGCAATTTGCATCCCTTATAGGCTTAGGTATGGAAGACGAAGCAAGGTCGGTGCTGCAAAACACTTCGGAAAATGATCGACAACTGCTTATTGCCTCAAAAATCCAATTTAAGGATTGTTCTGGAAAGGTATTCAATTGTTCCTCGTATGAATACGCTTTTTGGGCAAAAGACTCGCATATGCGCGTCATGCTTGAATCGTTCATGACTAGCAGAACAAAAACTGAAATGCACGCGCGTTGTTTGCATATTAGTCAAAATGGCTTAACCTATAAGGACGAGCTGGGCGAAACCAAAACAACAACCGCTTTTGATATTTCTGAACTAACTAATGCGATACGCCATTACACTACATCTTGGAAGGATTGGTACCTAAAAAACAATTCGGATGCAATTAAAAAAGCTTGGTTGAAAGTCGGACTTGTTCTAAGAAAAGCACCCGCTCATTTTACTCAAGAACTGTGTAATTCAGAGCAATCCTCTTTCCCTATACCTGATTTTAAAACGACTCAATTGCCAAGGAAAACAAAATATTACAATTGGGATATTAAAGAGTTGCAAAACCTCTTTCCCTTACAACCTTCAAAGGGTCTTGGGTACGATTTTACACTCTACCGTAAAGGATCTCTAAAAGCATTAGGTGCCGGAGCGGGTGGTGGCAAAGAATTAGGATGGAACGAAGCAGGAGCCCTAGTCAACGATTTGAAGTTTTACGAGCGTCTTGATGAAGTAAGAACCGAAGAACTATCAGAAACCCTCACAAATCTACAAACAAGCAATAAAACAACCTGTACACTTATGTAAAGATGCAAGCGAGGAAGTAATACTTTTGGGCCAGATCCTGTGTTCGTGTGTTATTATTCACCATAAAATGCTTTCAATTTAATCAGTGCATGATAAAATAGATCAATATATTTTAAGAGAGAAAGATAATGACCCCAAAAAAGAAAATTGCACAAGCACTGACATCGAAGCACTATGAACAAATATTGCCCATATTAAAGGCGAACAAGACTGATAGCTCAATAATAAATGCCGTATTCAAAGATGTTGAAATTGGTAATGAAATGTCTTTGGCTATGATATTGGTGACTCTGCCAATTGCAGAACGACCCAAAGAACTTGTGGAATACGTGCTCACTCATAAGTCTTTGGATCTGCATTATGTATCTGATAGTACTCTTTTAAGGGAAATCGCAATCTATGGCGATATTGAGAGCTTCAAACTTCTGATGAAAAATCCAGACATTTATTTTGATAATGTATCATCTGACACAAATACAACCATACTTACCTATTCTTTGTTTAAAAAGGAAGAGAAATATTGGAATGACTTGTATGCAGATCATGAAGATTATAAAAAAAACATACAATTAATGATCAAAGCCATACGTTACATTTCATACGATATAGCTATTAAAACTAATAACAAAAACCTATTAAATCAATTACTAGCAACCGGTGATTCTCTAACAGATGCGTTAGAAAATCCATTCGATGAAACTGCAAGTTCTGAACTATCTTCAAGTACAGATGAACTAACTCCTCTAATGTTGCTCTGCAATTCAGGGGATCTTGAGCTTTGGGAATCAATAATAATCGATCCTAATGAGGATAAATCCAATAACTTGAATGAGAAAATGATCCAACTAAGAGAACTGGCATATCTGAAACTTACCCAAAAAATAGAACATGCAAAGGAACAAAAGCCTACTAATAAGGCATTAATAAATAGCTTAGAAATAAAACGTCACTGCGTATATCAGTGCATTTATAAAACAGCTACTCAAAAAAATAATATGCAAATGATGCAAAAATTACATGAAATAGAAAATAAAATTAAGGATCTATTAATCAATCCATGTGATAAATCGGTTACTGGTGAATCTTCCCAATTTGTTGTTGAAAATCCCTCTGCTCAAAAGAAAAAATCCTCATCTGACAATATGAGTCTGACCAATAATAGTATATTTAAAACCGAGAAAACAGATAAGAGCAATCGAAATAAATCTTCTGTGGTAACCACTACAGTTGATAATGAAGTATATAATTATAACGACCAGCTACGAAACAATTACAACTATAATTAATTAACGCCCTTGGTATGGCACAAAAATAATATACCAAGTACCTTACCAAGGTGTGTTGACAATTGCCACCATCCTACGTCCCGTGGCTTGTCCACGGGATGCAAAAAGCAAGACGCGATCCCACATTTTTAGTGCGTGGTTCTCCTGCTATTTAGTATTAGTAAAGGATACAGTTGGAGTTTTCATTTCATCATCCAACCTTATTAATTCAGCATCAATTTTACTGACCAGTAATTCAATAAAAACAGGGATATTTTGACGAATGCTATCTGCTGTTCCGTGCGCTGTTTGTATTAAATTCTCATGAATAGTCGCGCATGTAGCAAACTCCCTTAGTAATTCTCTCGGATTGGAACGTATTTCCGAATTAGTTTGAAACCTGGGATGCCTATACAACTTAAATATTTTTTTATTTATGTTTTCGAAGAGCGCGCCAGTTATTTTTACACTATTGGTATAATATACTGCACCTGCATTAAAACTGAGATCAGCTTCTCTGGATGTTTGATTAATACCTAGCGAAAACATCGATTCTAATGCGCTAGAACTTCCTTGTTCTAATAAACAGAAACTAAAGGATAAATTCTTTAATGTACCTGTTGCGTGGAGCGCAATTAGAAGATGTGAATTAAAAATTAGAGGGTTATAATATGCGGCAGATAATACACCATTAAACGAACAATATTTTTTAACTTCACCAGTTGAAATAGCACCCCTTGGAAAAAAGTTTAACATAGTTACCACCTGGAAAATGTAAAGCAGGAATTGTATAACAAATAGCCATGTATTGTCAAAAGAATCCAATATTTTACTCTACAAAAAAGCAAGCCCTCTTACCCCATAGTGCACGTTGATGCTTATCCTAAGTGAGCTTCAAGCCATTGTCATCAGAAAGCGATGCATTCCATTTCATAAAGCGTTGGTTAACATCCTCCCAAGCTTCCTTAGAATAGCGAATACAACCGGTATTTATTGGTAGTAAATCTTCTTTTAATAGCATTGAGCTCGCCTCATCCAGCAGATACGTTGCAAAAGAATACGGTTGATAAGATGTGGTTGATCTATTACAAAATTGAGTAAGCAGGTTTAGGGCGTCCGTTGGTGATTGTGTTTTATATACAGCGTTTTTTAAAGCAAATAAATGATTTTGTTCAATATTAGCGTCAGTATTCACCCATGCAGTGAGTTTCTTTACCTTTTTGTTAAATTCACTATCTCGACTTTCGTGATATTTTTTATAATCGTCATATGCCTTTGATACTAATTTCTGGATATCTTCAAGCAAGGATTGGCTTGAATATTTCACTGGTTGTACTTTTTGGCTGGCAAGCAATGAATCAAAACCTTGAAAGGGTTTTGCAGTTGCAAACACACTCATAGGCTTACGAGAAGAAGAAATAAATTCGATAGCATCTGAATTATCCAAATACCTAACAATATGCTCCTTAGATTGAGGATGATATAAATACAATTTTAATGACTTATTCCTTTTTAATATATCAAGCAAGGGATACAAATCATTGTTGAAACTATCAATCTGTACCATCAAACCCTCAATAGGATTATCATGACCTTCCTGAAAGGCAATGCCTTCATTATAGTCAACAATCTCAGTATTATTAGGATCCTTTTTAAAATATTTTCTCCATATATTTTGAGCAAAAATTTCTACATTGCCTCTGGGATGGTAATACGATTCTTTTTTTCCAGGAAGATGTTGGTTTCGAGCAATATTAGTTACGAAAACCTGCTCTTCTGAATATTCATCCCCCTTATAGCGAAGGTATCCCTGCTTTTGTGGATAACCAGTGCTGTATAAATCCCCTTCTTTTCCCAACCTATTGATTTTTTTTGTGTCTTTTTTATAGGTCTCTTTTGCGATCATGCCAGCGGAATTTAAAGCAAAGGTGTCGGCTTGAGGAATGTACACTTTTTCGGGATTCAATACGTACCCTACTTTTAAATCGTTGTAACTAGTTGTTCTTACATTGTAATCCTCAATGCCTGACCATATTAGAGTAACAGAGCATCCTTGAGCATCCTCCTGAGGGGGTACGTACCTA
>JBAZRP010000093.1:0-11906 GCA_041662885.1 Legionella sp. | reverse complement strand
TTAATAAATAAAGCATGCTCTTTTGTTAATTTCAAACAATCGGCTATGGTCTTGGCGCGTCAGGGGGCTAATACAACCCTGAAAGCCACTGCGGGTGTAGATCCTACATTATTACATATTCTTGCACTCCAAAATGATAATGGTGCAAATAACGGTGATATAGCTGAGCTAGTTAATTTAAATGCGGATGTTTTAAAAAGTACTGACTACTATGGACGCACCGCATTGCAATCCTTAATCGATGCTTTAATAAATAAAGAATGTTCTTTTATTAATTTCAAACAGTCTGCTATGGTCTTGGCGCGACAAGGAGCTAATCTTTCCTTACAAGGAACCGCTGGAGCAGAGCCTACTTTGTTACACGTTTTAGTCCTCAATCATAGAGCTGAAAATAATGATGAAATAAATGCACTGGTTTCGTTAAATAACAATGTATTAAATTTCAAAGATTATTACGGTCGTACTCCAATCCATTCTTTATTGAGTAATAACTCAAATGTAACTATAGATGTGATTGAGAGATTTCTTTCAGTAACAAATCTACATTTAACCGATAGCCAAGATGCTACGCTTTTGCATGCAGCATGTCATTCTGGAAATTTATCGGCTGTAGAGTTTTTTGTCGGCAAAGAATTAAGCTTAACCGCATTAACAAAGCGAAATGAGACTCTTATTCATTATGCCGTCTCATCTGGTAATGTGACATTGATTCAATGGTTGATTGATACTAAACAAATAGATATAAATGCAAAAGATCAATCTGGTGAGACGGCGCTCCATCAGGCGACAAGGAAAAGTAATCGTGACGTGATTGAACTATTGATTCGTAATGGAGCAGATCGCACTATTAAAACCAATGAAGACCTAAGAGCGTCTGAAATTGCTTCTAACGTGGGTTATCATGATTTGGTTCCATACTTATTTAATCCTAAAGATGAATTATTTCAGAAAATTCAGGCTATGCATAATTATGGCGTACTACTCAGAGACCAAGGAGTATCGAAAGGCCAATTAGCAATTGAATTAGCTAGCGACCTAACGGACATGGCAAATCAATTTTTTGAACAAGAGCCCGCGCAACGTAATTTTGCTGAATTTAAACCACGTTTTTCAACATTACTGCATAGTAAAGACCATGAAATGAGTACCTATCGTATTGCATGGGGAACAATAGTTGCAAATATTGCAATTGCTTTGACCGGTGTTGGACTCTTATTCATCGCTGGAAAATTGATTTATTCGAAAGTAACTGAAGGACGCGCTTTGTTCTTTTTCAAGAAGAGCAGGACAACAAGCGAAGAAAAAATAGCGGATATCGAACAATCTGCGCAATTGATTGCCCAAGGCGCCTAAAAGATCTAATTTTTGTTATCTCGATAATTTCTCAACTATGTTTCATTTAGAGAAGCTAACTTTCTAATGAAACATGGCTTATAAATCCTTTAGTAAGCAGATTCCGAACTCATAGACGAGAGGAAGTGGTAAATTTTGGTGAAATCTATTCAGTTTTGAATTTGGCCGTTTAAAAAGATTAAAGAAAATCGTTAATTTATTTCAAATAAAATTCATTTATTATTGTAATTCGATAATTAATGAATTATATTTCTTTCGCTGGTAATGCGAGTATGTGGCAAAGTAACACTGCCACTAAATCTATAAGTATTTTAGTGAGAGAGAAATGAATAAAATCAAAAAAACGAGTTTAATATTTAGAGTGCTATTTCAAATTCTATTTGTTGTTTTACCTGTATTGCTAATTGTGGCTTGGGTACAATCAGCCGGCACGTTTGAAATGGTTGAGGGCGTGATTAATCTCAATTATGTCCCTGCCGCTTATGCTGGCAATATTTTACATCCACTTAGTTTCTCAGAAAAAATGCTTGCATTGGGGGCTGCCTGTCTTCCTCTGTTAGTTCAGTTGTATGTTTTATTCTCACTTATTCAATTATTTAAATTATATGAGCAAGGAGTGATTTTTTCAATTGATAACGTTCGACATATTCGAAACATCGGATATGCGCTTATCGTCACCCAAATCATGAATGTTCTATACCAAGGATTAATGGGCTTTATACTAACTTGGCATAATCCGCCGGGGCATCATTTTTCTTCGATAGCACTTGATCACACAAACATTGGCGTTATTCTAGTCGCACTGATGGTTATCCTTATTTCCTGGATTATGTTAGAAGGTTGCAAGATACGTGAAGAACAACAGCTGACTGTATAAGGAATAATTATGACCATTATCGTGAATTTAGATGTTATGTTGGCTAAAAGAAAGATACGCTCAAAAGAACTTGCTGAGGCAATAGGTATCACAGAGCAGAATTTGTCCATATTAAAAACAGGCAAAGCTAAAGCATTTCGTTTATCAACACTGGATGCCATTTGCCAATATTTACAGTGTCAACCAGGGGATATTTTAGAATATCAAGATGAAAAGAATGGGTATTAAATAATAAATTTTTACTGCGGCTAAAAGAAAGGCAATTTCGACACGAGGTTGCCAAAGAAAGCATTGTGCTCCGTGCACCTATGACAACATTTAAAATTCCAAAATTTGTTGCAAGATACTAATGTTTAGGGGGCGGTCCCCGATTAGAAGCATTTGAAACAAAATGCAACATAAATTTATTGTGCAAAAGTTGCTGGGGACTGTCCCGGACCGTCCCCATTTTTTCTATAAAGTGCTGGCTAACTGGTGACAATTTGTCACCAGTTCAGAAAGGTCGTTACACGATGTAACCTACTGAATCAGTAGTTGGGCGGTACACATTAATAGCTTCATTTCTTACATTCATACACAATGCTGGAGTCACCTTCATCGGGACTGAGGGAGCTATCAAAGGCTTTAATCGTTTTAATTTCTTTAAAGCCTACGTCTTTAAGCATATTAGTCAAAATTAAAGGATCGTCATAAATTCGAACATTAAATGTTTCAATTTCAGTTTGCATAATTTGCCCTTTCTCTACCAGCTCATACCTATCTATGGCATAACAAACATTATTTTCGTAAGTTGTAAGCCGATTTACCAGAATAAAATTTCCATCTGGCTTATGACAGACAAGCCCTCTCCAAACACCAAGCTCATTAGGCACTATTTTAGATGTTTCTGCTTCAAATAATAAAATCCCACCATCATTTAAATGGTCATAAAAAACCTGCAATGATTTTTTTACTGAGTCAAAATTAATAACATGTCCGAATGAACCGCTGGGAATAAAAATCAGGTTATATCTTTGTGTTATATTTAAATCTTCAACAAATCCTTGCCATACTTCCGGCTTAAGATGTTGTAATTTTGCTTTGGCATTTAAGGCGCTAAGCATATGCGCACTGGCATCAAACCCTATGACTTGGAAATTTTCTTTGAGGAGCGGAAGTAAAAATCGTCCAGAACCACACATAGGCTCCATAACAACACCACCACCAGCATTAGCCACATAGGTACGATAAAATGCATAAGCATCCTCTGGTGGTTGAGGTCTTATTAAATCATAAAACTGTGTACATAAATTAAGGTAGCTATTTAGCTCATGTTGACTCATCAATTAACTCCAAATGTCCTTTAATAATCTCATTGTAAAAGAATTTAGAGATTTTTTAAGGTGTGAGTTTAATTTAGCCATTATAACAAGTAGCAAATTTGCAGTCACTGAAATCAAACTTGAGCTCTTCGAGTAACGACTAAATAGCATTTTGTTGGTTCCCGTGTGTTTATGGGGACGGTCCGGGACAGTCCCCAATTAAAAGCATACAAAATGAGTTATCTTATAGCGAGATGGATTTCCTTGTTGCTATTTGAATTTGATTTGCATCCTTTTCTGAAAGTAGCGAATTAAATAACTGTTTATGGGGACGGTCCGGGACAGTCCCCAATTAAAAGCTTACAAAATGAGTTATCTTATAGCGAGATAGATTTCCTTGTTGCTATTTGAATTTGATTTACATCCTTTTCTGAAAGTACTGAATTAAATAACTGTTTATAATTTGCAGCTCTTTCTTCAACGCTAGTGCCTAACGCTAAGTATAAATTATGTGGGGTTATCAATATATCTTTTTTGGCAAGTGCATTTATATGGAAACTAGACCATTTATAATCTTTTGGGTTTGCCACAATATTTGCTCGTAGAGGATTTAATTCTATATATCTCATACAAATTAGAAAATACGCTTCATGCAATATCGGTGAAGATTTATATCTTCCTTCCCATAATGAACCTGTTCTATCATGGTTATGGTTAAAATAACCAACATAACACGTCCCGAGCTTTAACATCATCTTGCTAAGACTTTCTTCGGTTTTAGGTGTTATTAACAAGTGCGTATGATTTGTCATCAATACATATGCATGTACTTCACATTCGTATTCTGTTGTTACTTCATATAGTTTATTCAGATAAAAATTGTAATCTCTATCAGATTTAAAAATGCTCTGCCGATTGTTACCACGTTGTATAAGATGGTGTGGTTGTCCGGCAAATATTATTCTTGCAGTACGGGGCATAATGATTTCCTAGTTTTTCGAAATTGGACGCGAAAAAAATAGAGGTTTTTGAAACAAAATGCAACATAAATTTATTGTGCAAAAGTTGCTAGGGACTGTCCCGGACCGTCCCCAATTAAAAACATGCAGAATGAGTTATTTTGTAACGAGACAGATTTTTTTGTTGCTATTTGAATTCGATTTACATCCCTTTCTGAAAGCACTGAATTAAATAACTGTTTATAATTTACAGCCTTTTCTTCAACGCTAGTACCTAATGCTACGTATAAATTATGTGGGATTATCAATATATTTTTTTTTGTAAGCGCATTTATATGGAAACTAGACCAGATATAATCTTTTGGGTTTGCCAGAATATTTGCTCGTAGAGGATTTTATTCTATATATCTCATACAAATGTTCGCGAGAAGCGTTGCATTTTTTAACTCGACTTTTATCTTTCCAGGAACGAGATTCTTCGATAGCTAATGAGATAATTTATTCTTTAAATGGATGCTCTGCAAGTGCCATTCTTCTGCAATGCTTCGCATAAGGCTTGTCATGGCGAGCTAAAAATGCAATCACGATAAATCAAAAGATTGTGGTGTAAACCACAGGATTTCATCATCTGAGTGAGTAATTATTAATACATTCATATCACTTCACTAACACTGGTTTTTTCAATTAATTTATTATTTAAAATCTGAACTTTTATCGGACTGAGTAACTCTATATTGGCATCATGATGGGTGGAAAAAATTATTCCAGTACCAAATGCTTTTTCTTTTAAAATTGATAATAAAACCTGTTGTGAATTTTTATCTAATCCATTGAGTGGTTCGTCCAGAATAATAAAATCTGGATTACCAATAAGAGCCGATGCGAGTAGGAATTCTTTCTTGGTTCCAAAGGACATATCCCCTACGGATGTATTTAAATGTATTTTTAATTCAAGCTGCTCAATCACTTTATTTAATTCATTGGGGGTACTAAAACGCACCATGGCTATCCATGATAAAAATTCCTCACCTGTTAAAAAAGGATAAATATCCAAGTCATCAGGAACATAATAAATCTGTTTGTTACGGTTAATATTTTGTCCATTAATAAGAATGGTTCCCGAATCAATAACATCCATGCCCACGATCAATCGTAATAAGGTAGATTTGCCAGCGCCATTTTGACCAATAAGATGATAATTATTTTGACCAAAATTATAGGATAAATTGGAAAAAACTACTTTATTAGAAAATGATTTGTTTATATTGAGGAGTTGAATACTATGTTCCAAGGAATGCTCCTATCAGTAAATATTGCATGACAACGATAGTGACTGTATTAATTAAAGTAGTAAAAAAACAAAAACGTAATGAATACCTATACAACATCCTGTTTATAGTAATAGTCAGCATATGTACTATGATAATGATTGTAAGAAACAGAATATCAATTGGTTTCATGAATGCTAGAAAAATCGCTAATGGAACTAATGATAAAAAAAGCCCAAAACCAATGCAGAGCACTTCGATTCCTTGCTTTACTAGGAGATTGTCATGAAATATGGAATGAAAGAGGTTGTAGTCTTGTTCGTTTTTTGAGAAAAAAGCACTTAATGTTGACAAAATATAGGTCTGAATACCAATCAAAATTAATAATACAACAAACATGTTATCAACTAGCTCAGTTGATGATGATAATAAATATATGGTGGCAATTGATAATAATGTCGTAATGGAAAGCCTGATAGTAAATGTTGTCTTATGGGCTCGAAGGGTTGCTATTTGAGTTGAGAAATAAAGTTTGATGGGATGATGATTTGTTATCGCTTTTATTAAAGGCCTTATATTAACCTTAACAGGTTGAGTCTTTTGTTTGTAGGGCTCGGTATTGTACGCGATAATGATGCAGAGTAAGCTGGAAAATAAGCAGACTCCGAAATTTAATAAAGAGTTTTGTTGTATGGATCCTAACGCGATTAGCATGCATAGAAGTGTTAAAAAAACTATATTTAGAATATTTTTATACAATACATTTAGAAGGAAAATCATGATCACAATAATCAGTGAACTATATAGTGCATAATAGGAATATAAAAGTGAGGCATTACTAGTAATACTAGTAAATCCTGTTGCCCCAAAAAATAATGCAACCCAAATTACATTCAAAGAAAGCATTGATACAATGAAATCAATCTTCTTATCATTAGGTGAAAACCTTTGTAATGCCGACAGATAATCTCCAAACTCACCGCCTTTAATAAAATTTGCTTGGGCTCTAATAAATAAAAATAAAAAAGATAGGAGAGCTGTTAACGAAAGCAGTTTAATTCTCAGTGAAATGCGCGGAGCAACAATCACAAAAAAAGGCAGTCCAATTAAGTGAATTTTTTCGATTCCTGGAGCTAATAAACAGAACAAGAAGGCCATTAATAACTTATGTCTCAGAATTAGATCGCCAGTTTCTTTAAAATAGTACTTAATACGAAATTTGAGAAGGTTTTTATTAAAGACTGACACATTATAGGTGGTCAATTCTGACATATTAGAGTGCTTGGAGTTGGACATAGTTTTATTAATCTCTAATCCGAATGATGCCGAATCAGCAAAAAAACAGGTAAAGCTAAGAGCGCCTTAGCAACCACGAATACTCCATCTACACTAAGGTAGATGAGTGACTGTGATAATAGCAGAGAATTAATTCTATAGTAAAAATATCTTTGTATAAAAGTTGCTAGGGACTGTCCCGGACCGTCCGCATTGTTTCCGCATTAATTCTTTTGACTTTAGTGGTTAATTTTGATACATTTCGCTGTTTATGGATTAGATTAGGTATATTTTATGCGGTCCAAGCTTCAAGAAGCAGCAATTACTCTCAAAGAAAACCCTGAGTTTAACCCAATATTTTTAAGGCGTCGTAGTCGAGGGGAGCGGGAAAATGCTCTAGCCTATGCATTAAATCATCGGTTAGCAGAACCGCTATTTGTTGAACTATTTGCAAATCAAGAGTCTTATCGTGATAAATCCATTGCTCTTTCCTATATTAATACAAAAACTAATGAATATTTTGACGATCCTGATTTAACAAAAATAGCACCTGCTAATCTCGGGGAGCTGCCTGAATGTTTACCAGGATATTATCTTATAGCTGCTTTTATCTCCTACAAATCAAAAAACACTGATGATACTGAAAAGCAAACACAATTAGGAGTTCATTTTCTTATCCAAAATAACGACGGTTATTTTTCACATCGTCTTGACAGAATTGAGCCAACAAGAAATGATGCAGCAGGTACTGCAATTATATTGCCTGAATCGGCAAATTTAGTGTACCCAATTAATGAGGACAGAATTTATAAGTTTGAATTTATAGGCTATTTGAATGTTAAATTAAATAAACATCGAACAGCAAAACTGCAAGAGAATTATGAACTAAGCAGTGTAGCCCCTACACTACCACGTGAAACCCCTGATTGGTTACGAATCGGCGATTTTAGTTGCGCATTAAATTATGAGTTAAGCAGAACGATCTATTTCGTTAATCAATTAGAAAAAAAGCTAATAAGAAAAATAGCCTTTTCCAGCAATTTTAAACACCAATTAACCCTAAGAATTGATTTTCAGGATATTGATGTGTGTAATGATTTCTTGGATGCCTTACCCGATGACTTAATTGCCACTATAAAAATTAGTGAGGAAATTATATGGATTCCTTTTTCTAATCAAAAGCATTTCGATACAGTATTAACGCATCTACATTTACGCTATCCCTTAAGTAAAGAAATGCTTACTACTTTACCTGGGTATTTAAATACCCGCAGGCCAATTAGAGTTACAGAAAATGATTGGATAAAAAGCTATCCCGTATACAATCCTGAGTTTGTTTCTGAAATCAGTAGTTATTGTATTAAAAACTGTATGTCTTACGCTTTAAACATTGATTCACATGCACCCTTTGTATCTTTAGAAGATCTAATTGCTTTACAGGCTGAGCCAGCCAATCAACTTCAATATGTAGCCCGGGAAATTAACTCTCATTTCAAAGATAATAATTTTGCACTGATAGCTCCTTATGAGCATGAAAAATTACCGGAGTTAAAGCAAGGATATTATGTGGCGGGTTTGTTTTTTTCTCCTTACATAAATTCTGTAAATTATAACGGCATAACTTATTCTCAACTGGGTGACTATCATTTTATAGTTCAAAATAATGACGGTCTTTTTTCCCATCGAAGTGGTCAAGGATCGCTACCAGGACGAGTCGACCAAAATGGTAATTTAATTACCCAGCCAGAAAAGATAAGGTTTTTTAATGCATTTAACAATCAATTCAGCGATTGCTCAAACTGTTTAAATTATCACTTTGTTGGGTATCTTTATTTTAAAACTAATGAAACACGACTTACGATACCTAATGAAAGTTATTCACAATTGGATGCAATTGAAGAGGCAGCAAAAATAAAGCCTGATGCACAACAAAAATTATCAGCTTTTAAAAACCGATTTTTCATTTTCCCACCGTTACCGGAGTTTTTTCCAGAGACTCAAACAGAAATTACTGAATTGCATCGCTCGATAACATAATTTGAATTGCTCTTTGCCCAATAATATCAAGCGTTTAAGGGGACGGTCCGGGACACACTGCCATTAAGTTAAGCGCTAGAGCCCGTCATCCCGAGTGCAACGAGGGATCTCCGAATGTAGCTCTGGGCCAGTTTCAGGGGATCCTTCACTGCGTTCAGGATGACGTAAAGTCTTAACTTAATGGCAGTGGGTCCGGGACAGTCCCCAATTAAAAATATACAAAATGAGTTATCTTATAACGAGATAGATTTCTTTGTTGCTATTTGAATTTGATTTACAACTTTTTCTGAAGGTACAGAATTAAATAACTGTTTATAATTTGCAGCTCTTTCTTCAACGCTAGCACCTAATGCTAAGTATAAATTATGTGGGGTTATCAATATATTTTTTTTGGCAAGTGCATTTATATGGAAACTAGACCATATATAATCTTTTGGGTTTGCCACAATATTTGCTTGTTCTGTTGTTACTTCATATGGTTTATTTAGATAAAAATTGTAATCTCTATCAGATTTAAAAATGCTCTGCCGATTGTTACCACGCTGTATAAGATGATGTGGTTATTCGGAAAATATTCTTCTTGCGGTACGGGGTATAAGGAATTCCTAGTTTTTCGAAATTGGACGCGAAAAAAGCAGAGGTTTTTGAACCAAAATGCAACATAAATTTATTGTGCAAAAATTGCAGGGGACTGTCCCGGACCGTCCCCACCTTCGTACTCGAATATTTTTTTTATTTCATAGTATGGTCTCTTTAGGAGCTATCCTTATCAAGAAATTTAGACTAATTTTCTCATTTTTAAATGAGGCATTGTATCTTCGATAAAATAATCACCCTCAGGAACATAATTATTTTTAAGATAAAATTTCACTGCTGCATCACGTGCATGACAGTATATAGATTTAATGCCATGTTCTTTTGCGTATTTTTCGCAAAACATCATCATTTTAGAACCAATGCCACTATTAGATAGTGCGCCTTCGACAACAACGCGCTGCATTTTGTAATGTGTCCCCTCTGGAGCCAATACCGCAGTAGCGATAACTTTTTTGTTTTGTAGCCCAATAATTTGTATATGATCTTGACTCAGCGGTGGCTCAACAAAATCTAAGCTAAAGAGTTTATGATAAATGCGCTTTCTTAATAAAGCCGCATCAAGTGCTTCAGGCGAATTTTGTTGAACAACTTGAAATCTAATTGTTTCTAAATCAATGTGATATAACAGTGCCATAAAGAGATGATCTTCATATTTCCCATCAATACAGCTCTTATTTTTATGAATACCTTCTACAACAAAGCCTAGCTTTTCATAAAGCGCGATAGCGGGTTTATTGTGTTCAAATACCGTTAACTCAATACGGGTCAATCCTTTTATTTTTGCCTGATAAAGTGCCGCTCGGATCAAAGCCTCGCCAACTCCTTGTCCACGGTAATCTGCTAATACTCCAATGCCCAGAGATCCAACATGAGCAAATACAGGGCGATCAAGTGATGTTATGTCACACCAACCAATAATTTTTTCTCCACTTAATGCAACAAAATGTGGCCAACCATCGTTGATGTTGTTTTGAACAAAGGTGACAGTGGTGTGTATGGGCGGCCCCTCTAAAAACGCCAAATATTTGCGTTCTCTAGCGACACTATCAACAGCATGCCAAAATCCTTCTATGTGTTTTTCTTCTATGGGAACAATATTAAATTTCATTCTTTACCTTGCATGACTATTGTAGTTTTTGTAAACCCGAAAATGGCCGCATTTCTTATATCCTAAGTGTTGATATAGTGGAAAGCCTTTATCGGATGCTTGTAAAACGACAACGTGATAACCAAGCTCTTTTGCTCGCTTTAATCGATATTTTTGCATGACTTTACCATAACCTTTTCTACGTTCAGTGGGGGCTGTCGATAACCAATGTAGCCCTGCCACTTGCGCAAAGTAGCAGGATAAACCACATACGACAGGTTTTTCATTAACATACCCAACATAATATTCAATTGGATCATCATCCGTTAAAATTGAAGCAATCCATGAGAAGTAGGTTTTAAATGCAGCCTCATCATTGGCAAGTACAAAAGCAAAATCATGGAGTGTTTTTTCATCCGTTGCACGAATAATTTTGAGCTCTGGTATCAAAGAAATATGCTCATCCCATGCATCTAAATCAAAATACATCGCACAATTATTTTCTGTATTTTTATAACTATGATTTTCCAAATGTATTGATAAATCTGCTGGTTGATCATGAGGGCTTATCCACCATGAGAAGGGAATTTTTTTCTGAGCAAAGTAATCGGTTACTTCCAAGATTTTTTTATGGGCATCAGCTGAAGAAAAATCAGCATCTATTACATAATTAAACGTGTCATCTGCCAACCCCGAATTGACTAAAGTAAAGCCAGGGATTCTGATCAGTTCAACATGATTTAAGTATTGAGCAAAATGGGTCATATGGATATTTAGATTAGCTTCCATTGCTTTGATTAGTTTGTCATGAGACCAGTCTTTAGCAAGTGGTCCTGTGTTTGGCAACAGGTAATCTCTCTTTCTTTCTCGCCAGAGTTTGGCTTTGTTGTCAATTTCTTGAACAAGCTTGTCTTTTCCAGAAACATAAGAATAGATATTATCAGGAAATTGGGTTGCCAATTGTATTTTAAGTTTTGCATAATTATCCGCTATTTTGGGGTGCTGAATAACGTAATCTCTGAAATTTGATCCTGCCTCGAAAATCCGGACACCAAGATTATGCAGCCACTCCAAAATCAGTAGGGGTTTGAAATCCTAAAGTTGAATGGATGCGTTTGCGATTGTAAAACACTTCAATGTAATCGAATAGAG
>JBAZRP010000092.1:0-12229 GCA_041662885.1 Legionella sp. | reverse complement strand
TCTTGTGGTAAGGCATATAATGCAAAAGGATACGCTGTGCTCATTTTAGCCGAAGCTTGAGCACGATGAACGTAGTACTTAGTCATTAAAATTTTGTCTTTAGGCAAATTGGCTATTAGCGATTTATTAGCTACTGCTTTGGCTTGAGCACGATCAGGATACCAACGATAAAAGTCAAAATGTTGCTGTATAAACTTAGGATCCTGCATCTGATTTTGATGCTGGCAAATAAACTCCAGGCTTGCTTTAACGCGAGCAAGAGGTAACTTGAAAACCTTACCCTCATGGATCACACTGGGATCATAAGCCGCGCCTCTATTTAAATAGGCCAAAGTTTCTTTAGCTGTAGCACACAAAGCCGCAGCTTGCACTTCATAACGGGCAGCATTAAGCGGCGAAGCGTGCACAAAACGAGGCTCGGCTACCGACTGCAGACTAATAAGTAAACCACATAGAATTATTATTATTTTCATGCGCCAACTGTAACCGATTTTTGAAGAATCGTATATATTTTTCGAACACTGATTGCCTCCAACCATCCAGTGCATCTGAGCCGCGATGCAGATGGTTGGATAGTTGAAGATAGGTTGAATCAGTTCTAAATATTCAAACTATTTGCCCTATCAGAATTAGGGCTTTCCTCATCTGTTGCATTATTTAGAAACGAATTACTCAAATTCACCAAAGATACAGCTGAATTTTTATCCCTTATCAACGTTTTAGTATAAGCAATCGCCAAAGCTTGTTTCGCAGTCCTTCTTTGTGCTTCTTCATTAATCGCCTGAATGGCATCAAACACTAATTCACCACTAATTTTATGCTTCGCTTTATACCAAGCTATAATTGTGGCATCAGTACAAAAATCATCACCAAATCCATATAATTTGTTTTGATAGCAATATTCAAGAACACCCCAAGGAACCGTTTTAATAAGATCGGGATCTATATCTCGAAACTCACGAAATCCTGTGGAGGAAACATTTTGTAAGCTTTCTTGATTTGCAGAAAAAACTGCCAAAGCTTGGAATTTATCATGTCCATCTTTAATCGCACTATCAATAGCAGCTTGAACTTCTGGTTTCGCACTTGTACTCTTAATTTCTTTAATTTCCGACCCAGGTCGATTAACATAAATCAATTGAGCACATTGTCTAATAATCACATCGCCTTTTGACCAATTTCCAGCCAAAAGTGCTGCCAAAGTGTCACCACCAAAAGCAAAGGCAAACTCGGTATCTTTCTCATTATTTTTTAGATAATCAAGTAACCTATAAGTTCGAACACCCAATTTCGCAATGTTATCCTGGCATTTTTTAAAGAGTGGCTCATCAGTTTCTTGCAATTTTATCAATTCATTTTGTACTTCAGTTGCATAATTTACATTAGGTACAAAGGACTTTCCTAAAGTACTGCACATACTTTCCCAACAAATTTCATGATAGATAGCGTTATATACGGTTGCTTCAATATCTGAAACCACCACATTTTGCAGTGTACCCTTTTGTTTTTCTGCTTCTACTACCTGAACTGCCATTTGCACGCGATCAGCAAAAGGTGCCAAAGCTTTGGGATCCGGATGTTTATAAACCGGTACGATTCTAATTTCACTTTCTGGAAAAGTTTCGCTCAATTTACGAATAATGACTAAATGCGCCTGAGTCATTGGATTTAAGGAGGAACCGAATAAAACAACATGGTGTGGCATAATGCATCCTATAAACGAACCAGGATTGAAATTATATTATAATGATTTATAAATGTACACGACAAAATCTAAGTTATGCTCACATATTGACCCCAGACCAAGTGGCTTATCCACAAGGTCTTTAGTTAATTTCATTGGAGCCGACCTACGCCTCAACTTAAAGAGTAGGCGCACCACTCAAGCATTCTTCTGCAACACAACTGATTGAAACTTGATTGAAAAATCCCATTGGTGGTTTGGGCTTAGGTGTTACTAAAGCCATCATCCTGGCATCGTTATTCTCACGCGCTAAATCTAAGGCTGTTTGGCCCTGAAGATTGACTGCATTAACATCGACACCGGATTTCACTAAAACCTCCGCCAAGGCTAAATTGGACAAATCTACAGCAAGCATTAAAGGGGTGTCATAATTGAAATTAGGTGAATTCAAGTCAAGCCCTTGGGTTTTAAATAAAGCAACAAAAAAGCTAATATCACTATGGCTGATACTAGTGCAATAAGCCAAAATATGCAGTACTGTTTCTCCTGCAACATTTCGCTTGGATAAATCCACACCAAGTGTTATTAAAGTTTTTGCCGCTTCCAATTGACCTGATGTAAATGCCAACATCAATGGTGTTTTTTTATGCTTATAACAATGAGCATTAAGATCAGCCTTAAGAGAAGCTAAGGTGCGAATCATATCAACTTGCCCGCCTTCTACCGCCAACTGCAGAGAAGTTAAACGATGTTGATTAAAACAATCAACATGAAAATATTGTGCTAAAAACTGAACAATACAATGTTGATTTCGAATCACCGCATTATGGAATAAATTATTACCAAAGGTATCCTTCAAGTTTAAATGAACATCTGAACTCTTAAATAAACGCGCTGTACACATTAATTTTCCAGTATAGGCTGCTCGAGCCATACTGGCTAATCGCATCTGTTCCCGTTGTTTGCTGTTTGTTATTTTTGATAATAAGATGTTCAACATATCAAGTTTGTCTTTATCTACGGCATCAATCAATAGCTGGCGAAAATCATTACTATTTGTATCCAGATACAAATTCTCCGATAAAAATCTGAACAATTTCAGGGCGTTTTTCTGCATAGCTGCTGACAAAGCTTGGTAATGTTGTGGATGGGGTGAAGCAGACGAAGGGCTTAAGGTAACTAATAGTTCAATCATATGTGCAGTACCAACTTTTATTGCAGTCACTAAAGGTCCCTCACCTGTTAGAGGATTGATATAAGAAAGATCAGCGCCATGCTTAAGCAGACTCAAAACATAATCAGCATCGCCGACATAAACCGCGTAAGCCAGGGGACTTAAGCCTTTAATATTTTGTATATTTATATTGCTGGTAAAATAACGTAAAACAGTAGCTGATTCTGTGTATTGAGTGGCATCTGCAATTTGTAATGCCGTTTTATGTGCTTTATTTGATAAAAAGGGATTGGCGCCTTCAAGTAACAAAAGTTGAACGATCTGATGTTGATTGTGTCTGGCAGCAAGCATTAAAGCGCTGTGACCGTCTACAGTTAGTTGATTAATATTAGCTTTTGCTTGAATTAATAAGTTAGTAGCTTCTAACAATCCTCGTGTTGCCGCTATCCCTAAAGGGGTTTCTTGATTTTGATCGCACACATTAGTATTTGCACCACTAGTTATTAAAAAAGCAAGCAATTCCAAACTCTCTGACTTAACAGCATACACAATAGGTGGAGTGCCTTTTTTATCATTTTCATTTAAATCAACTTTACCTTGATTAACAAAAGCTACAACTTTTTCTATATCACCATTTTCTATAGCAACATAAAACTTAGGGTTATTCATTAAAATTTTCCTATATATTTTGGGGCAAAACTCAGGTATTTTCAGCGGGTTAACAGGATACTTATTGAGATGTTTGCGTGTAAATTGTTTTTTCTGACAGATTATATCACGGAGTGCGATTTACGCAAGCAGAGTGCCTGCGCGTGAAAACAAACCGCCTCTTTCGGGAGCCACGTATTAATCTGGATTTTTTTTCATGCGTAGGCTCTGTTCAGGATAAGCTAGCATATTGTACTCCCAACCGATGGCAGTTATCATTACTGCTTTCGATCCAATACAGGAGTTACGATTCGATGCTTATTAATAAACTCTTTGGTGCTGCTCTTTTCCTGGCTTATACAGCAACCTGCCAAGCCGCCATCAACCTGCAAGGAATATATCTTCAGGCCCAAGGAGGAATCGGAGGAATTTATACCAAAGACTATGAGGATAATCGTACTCCTTTCAATCAGGTATCCCTAAGAGACGGTGGCGTTTACCGATTATCTATAGGCTATTTATTCACACAAAATCCTCTTAATTACGGCCTTGAATTGGCCTATGCCGGATATCCAAACAATAGCTATGCCTATGCATTTCCAAGTTTACCCGCTCAAGGAACAGAAGAGTACTCGGGTTATGCAGTTGATTTACTCGCTGTTTTAAAATACACGCTGATTAAAGATTTTTACGTTCAAGCTAAAGCAGGTGGTGCTTATGTTTCACAAACATTCAGTGGCCAAGCTTCTGCTTTACATACACTATTCGCCTTAAACACAACAAATAATCAAATAGAACCAGAATTAGCTGCAGGCCTAGGCTACCAAGCCACCAAAAATTTAGATATTAACCTCAGCTACCATTATATTTTTGCAGGAACTGCTGACCCTTTTGCTGATTCAGTTATCAATCAAAATGGTCTAACACAAACTTCTTCAGTTGGTTTATTCATGGCAGGCATAGCTTGGCATTTTGTATGATTTTTTAAGGTGAAAATATCATGAACTATTATGTAAAACGTTTTTTAACGGTCTGGATTTTTTTAGTTAGCCTTCCGGCCCTTGCCTCAAGCTTGGAATACGCCGTCATTGTCGATGCCGGCAGTTCTGGTTCACGTGCTCACGTTTTTGAATACGCACGAGCACTACCTATGATTCCGGTTCCAGTTATCAATGACTTTTTTAATCAAAGTACAAAGCCAGGTTTATCCTCCTACGCACCTACCGGTACGGGAGCCGGTGCGTCATTAAAACCCATTTTAGATGCCTCAGTTACTGCCCTAAAAGAAAAAGGAATAGATCCGTCACAAGTTCCCTTAAAGATTTTTGCTACAGCTGGCATGCGTTTATTACCGCTCGATCAACAAGAAGCTATTTATGACAATGTGCGTGCTTATGTTCATGCTAATTATACGTTTCAATTAAAAGATCACAACGTTCGAACCATCACAGGCATCATGGAAGGTGTTTATGATTGGCTGGATGTTAATTATTTAAAAAACACCTTTATTAATCCGCAAAAAACGGTGGGTGCCATCGATATGGGAGGCGCTTCTACGCAAATTGCCTTTGCCACTCATGATAGTTCTAAACCCGAGAATGAAGTAGTACTTACCATTAACCACACAGTATATCGAGTTTTCAGTCAAAGCTTTTTAGGCCTAGGCTCAAATCAAGCGGTTCAAACCATGAATTCCTATACTGATGCGCCGAATTGTTATCCATCTGGCTACACCTTTGACATGCAAACAGGCGATTTTAACTTCTCACCCTGCTCAAATATTTACACCGATATTATTAACAGTTTTGATGTCTCGCAAAACGTCCTACCTACAACGGGTGTTCATTTCGTAGCTTTTTCCGGTGTTTATAACATCTTTAGTTTTTTCGATATTATTCAAACACCCAGTCAAACAGCCCTGCAATCACAAATCGATGCTATCTGTTATCTACCCTGGACGACCTTACTAAACAATTACCCGTCTATTCCACCGGCTTTCTTGTCAACAAATTGTGCCAACGGAGTTTATCTGGATGATTTACTTTATAACACCTATCAATTACAAGAGTCGCAATTAACTGTGGCTACTGAAATAGATGGAAAGGGAATTGATTGGACGCTAGGCGCTTTATTATATAGTTTGGTAGCCTAAGGACGTGTTTGGGTCGATAATACCTAATCCTCGTAATCATTTAAATCAAAGGTCTCTTGTAAATTTTCCAGTTGTTCTTCAACTAGGTTTAATTTTTCAAAGGTGGCTATATGGAATAATGCTTGCCCGGAATGCACCAAGGGCAACATGCTTTCACCAATAATGATACCTGAAAGCGGGGATTTCAATTCATATTCTTCCATACTGGTAGGATTTGCAATAATACCTATTACTTGGTCTTTATTAACTCTATCCCCAGACTTTTTAACATGGATTAAAATGCCACTTATAGGAGCTCGCACCCAATAACTACTGCGTGAAACAGTAGGAGTACATTTTTTAATACCGAATTTCCCTGCTTTGATCATTCCTAAGGCTGACATGACACTCAAAATGCCATTAAGGCCACTTCTAATGGATAATTCATCAAACCTTAAGGCTTCTCCACCCTCATAAACCAAAAAGGGAATACCTTGTTCATTTGCGTATTCACGCATAGAACCATCTCTAAAACTCGAATGCAAAATCACTGGAACATTAAAAGCCCGTGCCAGATTTTCCAAGCCAGGCATATCCAAATTGGCTCTAATTTGCGGTAAATTAAAACGATGATTGGAGCCTGTATGCAAATCAATGGCATGCGTGGATTGCGATAAGATTTGCGAACTTATAATTCCTGCAAGAATTGACGCCAAAGAACCTTTAGAACTACCAGGGAAAGACCGATTTAAATCCCTTCTATCCATTAAATAACGTTCTTGATACAAAAAACCATAGACATTTACAATAGGAATGGCAATCACATTACCATGAATTTTTTTTAAACCCTTTTTTTTCAAAAGTCGCCGAATAATTTCAACGCCATTAATTTCATCACCATGGATAGCCGCAGTAAGACACAAAGAAGGTCCCTCTTCCACTCCACAAATTACATGTATGGGTAGACTAATAGGTGTCCAGTCATACAGTTTAGGCATGGGAAGAAGAATAGTTTTGCGTTGCCCAGGCCTAATTTTTTCATCATTAATCTCTATGCATCCCTTGCTCATATTTTTATCCGGTGGTCTTCAATAAAATAGAGTACTATTATTCGACTATCCTTATCAACTATGATGGACTATGGATGAATTGATACCATGTGCTACTAAATATCGGCCACCAAATACTGTTGCAATTGATGCTGATGCCTTAGTTTATCCGAATTAATTTTATAATAATCCAAATACCAATTAACAAAGCGTTTCACTCCAATTTCAACTGGAACAGCTGGAGAATATCCAAAATTCCTTTTCATATCTTCTATATCGGCATAGGAGTTTGGGACATCTCCCGCTTGCATGGGCAACAAATTTAACAGTGCTTTTTTTCCTAAACACTCTTCAAGTAGTTCTATATAACGCATTAACTTAACGGGTGTATCATTACCAATATTATAAATTCGCCAGGGCGCGGAACTGCTTGAGGGATCGGGTGCATCCCCTGACCAGTTTATGTTTGAGGTAGCAATCTGATCATGCGCCTGAATTACACCGGCAACTATATCATCAATATAGGAAAAAGACCGACAATGATTGCCGAAATTATAAACATCAATGGCTTCGCCTTTAAGTATTTTTTGCGTAAATTTAAAAATGGCCATATCGGGACGACCCCAAGGCCCGTAAACAGTAAAAAATCTCAAGCCTGTTGTCGGCAACTCAAATAAATGACTGTAGGTGTGTGCTAATAATTCATTAGTCTTTTTTGTCGCAGCGTATAAGCTAATAGGATGATCAACATTGTCATGTACCGAAAAAGGCAGTTTTGTATTAGCACCGTAGACGGAACTTGAGGATGCATAGGATAAATGTTCCACTCTATGGTGCCGGCAGGCTTCTAAAATGTTCATAAAACCCACTATGTTACTTTCAATATAAGTATGTGGATTTTCGATGGAGTATCTTACACCTGCTTGAGCTGCTAGATGAATTACTCGTTGAAAATTGTGTTCCTTAAAAATCCGATTTGTATTTTCCTTATCAACAAGATCCTGCAAAATAAATTCAAACGTATCAAATTTTGATAATCTGGCTAATCGTGCCTTTTTTAAATCTACATCATAATAGGCATTAAGGTTGTCAATCCCTACAACCTCATCACCACGCTCACATAATTTTTGTGCAACATGGAAACCAATAAATCCAGCTACTCCTGTAACTAAAACTTTCATTCCCTCTCCCTTAACACATTCTCCCGGGTAATTGGTTCCTCTTAACTATCAATAATGCAAATTCAAACCTACCATTACATTTTGACTTGAAAAAGAAACTACTGGACTGTCTTCTCCGAATGCTTCAACTTGAAATGCGTCCATGTTAACGCCTTGAGATAAAGTGCTGATAGAACCATAGCGTGTGTAGGTGTAATCTAGAATGAGACCTAGATGGTGAGTGAACAAATATTCGCCACCTATCCCTATGCGTATGCCGGTAATATTTTGTTCATTACTACTGTTCCCTCTTGCTACTACAGCACCAAGAGATGGCCCAGAGCATCCACCCAAATCGGAGCATGTCTCTGCACTACTTGTCCATGTACCAACGTCAGCAATTTTCATGTTGTTAAAAGAAACGCCTAGTTTAGCAAATAATAGCGCATTGGGTGTGAATAGATAACCTGGTTTTAAATCTATATTGAATTCAGAATTACCTAAAATCGCGACTGTTTCGTTAGCTGCAGTTGCATGGATGATACCCTCAACTTCTTCCGGATCAAATATAAAAGGCCCTGATAAGGTAAAATTAAGCGCATCATTATGTTGAAATTGAAAACTATTTGAAAAGGTGCCACCTACTTCTGCGCCAAGATAAAGGTCTGAACGCACTAATTGATAACCAAGAAAAACACGCCCAGCAAAATTACTAAGTGTTTGTGAGCCAGCTAAAGGCCATACTTCTGTAATGATATCAATATTGGTATTAGGAGAATATGCGGTTAGAGCACTCGCTCCCATCCAGTTCGCGTGAGCAAAAGTACCACCGATCATGGCACCGCCGTAAATACCATCATTAAAACCAATTGTGTCGACTTCACCTAATCCGTCTGCTGTAGCAGTCTGATTAAATAATCCTACACTGAGTATAAAACAGGCTTTAGCTAGGGTTTTGATATAATTCTGATTATTAGAGCGCATAAAACATCCTTTTTTTAATTTACCTACAGGATAATTAAAATAGATCCTCAATTCAAGTGAATTCGAGTCAATTAACCAATAGACTTGAGTGCTGCAAAATATCCAAAAAAATGGCAGTTATTTGGACATGCCATTGACGACCACCTCATCTTCATCCTGAGTAATTTTCAACTCACTTCGTGTTCGTAACCTTTTTGATACAGCAAATTTATTATCTAAAGCTGTAAATAAGTCTATAAGTTCAGCAAGATTAGGTCTTTGATTATGATCTGCCTGGCACATCAGTAAAATAATATCTTGTATTTTTTGCGCAGATTCAACGCGCTCCGTGATCGCAGGATAGTGATCATGATATTCTGCAGGAACCGCTTTTAATTGACCCCATAAATACGATAAAACGATTCCCATTGAATAAATATCGTATTTGTCATTGGTATTAAAGCCTATTAAATTATTTTCTGGCGCCGAATACTGTGTCTTAATCAACAACTCTTCAGAATCATCATAAGCTATATCTTTAGCCATGCCAAAACCAATGATATAAAGTTCAAATCCATTTTTTGTTCGATTAACTAATATTTTTTCAGGCTTAATGTTTCTATGAATACAGGCATTATCGTGGATTTGCGTCTTTAAAGCATTAAGCAGGGCCAAACTAAGATCAAAACGGTCACGAATGCTTAATTGCATCTCTCCTTTAAGCACTTGCCGTAAAGTGATTCCTGGAAGCTCACGCATCACTATAAATAAGCTTAAATTTTGCTGTTCAAGTTGCTTACTATGAAACAAACCGCAGCGTTGCATGAGTAGCGCCTCCGAACGTATTCTATGTGTTCTTAAAGAATTACTTTTAGAAAACATCTGCACTTTGACTAAACGCAAACGATCCGGCTTACGCTTTTTTACCAACAAATTATCTTTTTCATCCAAAGATAAGGTGTATAAACTTTTATAATAGGTACTATTACTACCTTTCGAAAATACTTGGTTATCCATTACTTCATAACGAATTCTAGGAGCTTTTACACCGTGGCGTACAATCCCCGAACTTAAATGCTTTATAATTCTATGATGCAAACGCACCCCATCAAGAGTGCCTACTGAAAAAACATTAGTGCCTCTATGGTTCATTAATAGTTTAGCCAATGCTTTTTTTTGAGCTTCTGTTAATTTAGCGTAATCAGAGATTTCAACCATGAATACATCTCACTTTGCTTTTTCTGCAACAATAAAACACTGTGAACATTAGGTTCTTAAAAAATCAATTGTCAACACATCCTAGTGTACGAGTAAAAATTATTAGGGACAAGTAGAATAAGTAGAATTTATTTTAGAAATGGATCCCCGCTAGTAGCGGGGATTTAAATCACGATCTGATTACTAATTAGAATTAGAAGCAAATGGATTATAGGAAGGAGCAACGGTTGTCTTAGTCGTAGAGGCAACAGTTCTAGTATCAAATATATTAGGATAATGAACAGGATTGTTATTGTTATTGTTATTGTTATTGTTATTATTATTGTTATTGTTATTGTTGTAATTGGCATTCAATGGCTGATATTTAGCCAACTCAGCAGATGTAGCTTCTGAATCTTTACGACTTTGTCTCAATTCTTTAGCTACAAGACCTGCACCAGTACCAATTGCAATAAACGGCATCCAAAGAACAGAAGCTGCTGATTTTAAAACGCTAGTGAAACTCAAGCCTTCTGGACGTACAACGCTTTCCCAAAGGATAGTACCAAAAGAACGTTTTTCTTCTGGATTAGCTGCTGAAACACCAGAAGTGTAGGCTGCATAAAGTGCACCAAGACCGTAAAGAACTGCAAGGCCAATACCTGATGCCGCTAATAATCCCATTCCTGCTGAAGCTCCTGTTGCTGCAGTTGCTGAAACACTAGCCGTGTAAACAGTAGCAGGCGCTGATGCCTCAATAAGGCATAAAGGGATGATAATTGCTAATAAAATTACTAAAGTAATAGCTGCTGCTACTGGATGTGGACGATTCCAACTTGGTCCCCAGCCCCATAAGCCCCAACCTAAACCCCAACCTAAACCCAAGCCGAAACCGCCGCCGCCAACGTGATGATGATGGTGACCATGATGATTATGACGCATTTTTTTTCCTCATATTAAAAAAGATAGCTTATCTTAACAAGCAAATGTTAAGGAATTATTAAGAAGTACAATTTTTAACCCAATAGTTGCATAATTTTAAAAATTCGGCAATAATGTTGCATAAATCAACAAGATGAGTAGATATTAGCAATGAAAGACTCTCAAGGCAACCTAATAAACGTAACTATTTTTGAAAGCTATTTCAGCAAATATCTGATAGAACACCCTGATTTTTTTAAACCTGTTTATATGAAAATTATTGATTCCATTCAAGAACTTACCCTATTAAATAGCTCCAATTCCAAGTTTGATAGAGTGATTTTTTCCATTTTCAGTATCTTACCTTCAGAATTTGCAGGCTATAACACTATCGACGATTTAAAATCTAAATTTAATCTATTTGCCTGTAATTATTTTTTCAAATTATTTTGCGATCGCATACTTCCCTTGCAATTGATTAGTGTATTTCCTCAGAAAAAACCAACGAGTACTATTTTGAGTCTCTCAGTCCTCTGCCAATTAAGTTTATTTAAACAAAATCCAACAATAAATCCTTTGAGTCCCTTTCTAAAACCAACTGATTTATTTCAAGAGCGTAATCGTGGTGCACTTCTTATTCCACAAGAACACATAATTACCACCAGAAAATTAGGTATTACCACCTTAGAAACCACTCCAACAGAACTTATTAATTATTTTCCTGAACCTTATGAGCCATCTCAGTTTGAATACCGACCCAATCGCAAGAGTAATGTTGGGAGGTGGTTAAGCAAATATAATTTGCCTATAATTTCAGGCAGTTCAGGCAGCGCGCGTGATTTGCTTAATTTAATATTAAAATTTATTCACTTGGAAACAAGTGAAATAAAATTATTATTAATATCTCAAGCAGCAGTTTTGGTTGCACAAGGCCATCATTCTTATTTTGAAGTAATGCTTTTTTTGGATAGGATAGGTTGTAAATTTCAAGATGCACCTGATCTCATGCGTTTTTACGAACAAACAATTCCCGTTTCAATCAAAACATCTGATTCGTATCTACAGTTTAAAAACTCTGAATTTGGTAGTATCCGCTTAGAAAATCTGCCAAAAAATTCTGATACAGATAATAATTTTAAAGAATTACCCTTGATTAATATTGCTGTGTAAAAGTCAGGGTCTGTTGACAATTCATCTTTTCAAGCTCGACGTCCCGCGGCTTGTCCGCGGGATCCAGGAAATTTGAATAAGTCAGAGACTGGTTGTATCAATCAAGATCTAACTGGATCCCGCGGACAAGCC